>JAJTFQ010000152.1 GCA_021299955.1 Chitinophagaceae bacterium | reverse complement strand
GGACATAGGAGAGCAGGGCCGTATCATTACCCGCGTAGCCGTCGCTGCCGCCATTGGGGGCAGACACCCACGCTTTTACGGTCACGGTGCCGGCCGGGACGGAAACGGCGGGAAAACTGACCAGGGCCTCTCCCCGTGGAGACAGATTACCCGTCCAGTTAATCATTTGCACCGGCCCTCCGCCGATCTGCAGGCTGACCTTTAGGTTTTGCAGCGGCAGGCTGCCCTGGTTGCGGATCCGAACGGTCGGGGCCACCGGTCCTCCGCAGACGGGTGTGCAGGGTGCCGGGGATTCGATGGCTGCCAGGGCTGCATCCCTCGGCGCATCGGGCGCCAGCCTGAAACTGAGGATGCGGGTCTTGAAGCGATTATCACTCCCTCCATACATCGCGGTCATCCAGAAAAGCGAATCATCTGAAGGATCAGAGACGATCTCGTTATAGTCGCCCCATCGGTTCGAAAAGGTTCCGTAGAACTGACCGATGGTCGCATCGGTTTCCCGGAATGTCATGAGGCCGGATGGGTCATCTGCATTCCGGCCGGTGAAGCCGATGGAGGCGAAGCGTGATTCACTGCTGCTGCTGTAGCCCAGGGCGATCTGCCCGGAGGCACTGAGGGTCGCAGCACCCATGAAGCGGTACAATGGCGGATTGACGGCGCATGAGGTGGTCGACTGCGGTGCAAACGTGCCCTGCTGGAAGATCGACCATTGCCCCCCCATTTCCCTCAGTTCGTACCAGCGGACGCCGGCCAGCGTACTGCCGTCCACATCCACCGTGTGGTTGGCGACGACGGATCGATAGGATCCCATGGGCCGAAGCCAAGGCCGGTTCATGATCCGTCCGTCGATCACATCATATCCGATGCCTCGGGGTGAGGGCGCGCAATTGCGCGAAGCGCATACATCTCCCTTGAACGGTGCCACGGCGAAGGAACGTTCAAAGCGGATCACGGAACGGGCGGGTTGCCCGAAATCGGGTCTAAAGGAGATCAGACCGAGGCTGTCCACATCCGCCGGATCTGAGGTCCAGTCATCCTCGTTCAGATATACGAAAAGTCCGGGCGTGCCCGCAGGCGGTGCCACGCCCCCTGCCAGTGAAACAGGGGCCGTTGAGTAGAACTTATAGTCGGGATGCGTCAGCCGGTAGCGGAGGACCGTGGCGGAGGGTCGTCCTGCGAGCATCTGTGCCTTGTCGAAGGCCCAGATGTAATTGCCCCGGTAGGCATTGCTGATGAAATCGACGGTCACGCCGTACCATGCGTCGGCGGCATTGCCGAATTTAGGATAGTCGGGGAAGAAGCTCGTATCGCTGAACTCATATAGGTACCAGGATCCGAGCGGGTCCGGTGTCTGGGAGACGGCGAAGATGAGTGAATTGATCTTCGTGCCGGTTCGGGAGGAATCCCCGAACTCTGTCATCACCCAGCGACTGGCCGCGGCATCGAACCATGCGATGCAGTCACCACCCCCGTTGTAGGATGCGCCCGGGAGTTGGTCCATGAAAGCCTGGACCTTCAGGGTGCCGCCACGTTTATCGAAGATCTGGAAGAAGGCACTGCCGCTGCTGCCGTTCACCATCTGGATCACATGATCGGGACCCACGGCCAGGGTGGGATCGGCCGGGGTGACATTGCTGGCGGCGATGCCTTCTAGGTCCTGATCGACCAGCGCCCGTCCCGCTTCAATAGACCCCTGGGTAGTATTGTCCCTGCCGGAAAGCGGCCCCGTCGTTTGCGGCAACTGGTAGTCGCGCTGCCAAAGCGGGTCCGGACCCTTGTGCCGGGATCCGTAACGTGTGAATTCCGGCCGTTGCAGGTCGCGCGCATGTATCAGTCCGATCCGGTCGCGTGTGGGGATGTCGATCCTGTCAGCGGAGGTGTCGGGTGTCCAGTTGCGCAAGGGACCCGTCACCGCCTGAAGCCGGATGCTCATCACTTCCGGGCCAGGCGATTGAGCAACGGACCCGATCGAACGAAGTACCAGTAAAATAAATATAACTCCGCGCGGATTCATCTGGTGTTTCGTTTGTGCGTGACCGTTAGCATGGTGGGGTATCAGCCCAATGCGCCGGCGATGCAGGCGCACATGAGGCAGGCGATCGTGCCACCGACCAGCGCCTTCAGTCCCAGTTCCGTGAGATTCCGGCGTTGGTTGGGTGCGAGCTGGCTGATCCCGCCGATCTGGATGCCGATAGATGCGAAGTTGGCGAAACCGCAGAGGGCATAGGTGGTTACCAGGATCGATTTCGGATCGGAGATCAATCCCTCCGCCTTCATCTTGCTGAAACTGATGTAGGCCTGGAATTCATTGATGACGGTTTTTTCACCCAGCAGTTGCCCGACCTGCACCATCTCCTTCGCATCGACGCCGATCACCCAGGCGATGGGGGAGAAGACGTATCCGAGGATCATCTGGAAGGAGAGGCCATCGTAGCGTCCATGGCTGAACTCCCTGATGACAGCGTTCAATCCCAGGTGATGGCCGACAGAGCCCAGTACCCAGTTCAGCACATACATGAAGGCAGTGAACACGATCAGCATGGCACCCACGTTCACGGCCAGTTTCAGGCCATCGGTGGTACCCATCGAGATCGCATCCAGGGTGTTATCGCCCAGTTTCTCACGGCTGATGCGGATCTCACGCTCCACCGGTTCCGTTTGCGGAAACAGGATCTTGGAACATACGATCGCTGCCGGGGCACTCATGATCGACTGACTCAGCAGGTGCAGGGCGAAATACTTCTGTTGTACAACATCCGAACCGCCCAGGAATCCCACATAGGCAGCCAGCACACTGCCGGCCGTGTTGGCCATCCCGCCGACCATGATGCACAACACTTCGCTTCGATTCATCTTATCCAGGAAGGGCCGGATCATCAGCGGAGCTTCCGTCTGACCTAAAAAAATATTGGCAGCGGTGGATACACTCTCTGCACCTGAGATCCGCAACTTGCTCAGCAGAAAAGCAAAGAAATGCACCACTTTCTGCAAAATGCCAAGATAATATAAGAGGGCCGACAACGCCGAAAAGAAGATGATATTCGGCAGCACCTGCACACCGAAAATATATGCCCAGCTGCCACCCGGATTGGCCAGGTTACCAAAGATGAACTCCGTACCCTTATGTGACAGATTGATGACCTCCACGAATTTCTCAGACAACCACTGGATGATGATCCGAAAGAAATTGTATTTGCCGTTGGACAGCACACCGATCGCAAAAGCGATCTGCGCCAGAATGCCCACCCCCACCAGCTTCCAGTTGATGGCCCTGCGATTATTGCTAAGCAAAAAACAAATGCCAATGAGGCAGACAATGCCCAACGTTCCCCTGCCGAGGTTTTCCCAAAAATGATTCATGTAAGATGGCTTGTGCTAATGAGTGGTGACCGAAAGATAATCCATTTCATTGAATGTCCACCGCTCAGCGACCGATCCGCCGCCACAAAGCCAACGCCAGCTCGTTGATGTCTGCGGAGATCTTCAAACGCAACACCATGAAGATGAACGCAGGCAGGAAAGCGGCCGATTGCAGGAAGATGTTCAGCGCCATCGTACCTGTGTCGGGGATCAGGCCCGCCAGCAGCAGACAGACCCCGCCAATGACCAGTGCCTTTACATGTGAAAGCGAAAATGGCTGTAGCCTGAATAGTTTCCAGATGAGCACGAATCTCGTGCCGTTGAATATGCACAGGGCAATGAGGTTGCCGTAGGCCGGTCCCATCACATCATAGCGTTTTGTCAGCCAGTAGTTCAGCGGGATCGACAGGGCCACCAGCAGGATGTTGGTCAGGAATTCGATCTTCCAGAACCTGGAAAGTAATAGGATCTGGGTGTTCAGGCCCGTGGCCAGGTCCACCAGCTTCGCGATCCCGCTCACCATCACCACCATCGTCAATGCGGCATAGGGTGAGCCCAGGAATCGAACGGCGTCGTCGAGGTGCAGCAGAACCATCCCGAAGATCGCGATGCCCGCCACCAGGAGGTTCAGCGAGGTCTTCTTGTACAGTCTGTCGATCCGCGGGAGGTCGCGATTCTTCCAGGCCTCGGCGATGAAAGGCGTGGAGATCGACACCAGTGATCGCTGCGGTACATCCATCACGGTCACCAGGTAGGTGGCAATGGTGAACACCGCGGCATCCGAGAGTCCGCCGGTCGACTGGCTGGCGAGGATGATCGTGTCATTCGTCCGGGCGACGATGTTGAGGATCGCACCGCCCAGCATGAAGCCCCCGAAGGAAGCCATGCGACCGGCCATCCGACCCGTCAGGCGGCTTGGTCGTGGATGCAGGGCCAGCCCTCCGTTCCGGGACAGTACCGCTACGAAGACGAGGATCGCCGGGAGATAGATCCAGGCGTAGAGAGAAATGAACCGGTTGAAATCTACCCACCCCGCCATGAAAGCCAGGATCAGCGCGGTCGTCAGTAGTCGGAAAACGAATTCTTTCAGCGCGTTCGACAGCACTGTCCGGCGCTGGCTCCAGGCATGAGCCTCCAGGATCGTGAAGAAGACGATGCTTACCGTGAAGGGATAAAGCAGATTGAAATATTCAACGAACAGAGGCGATCGCGCGCCGAACTTGCGGATGATGAAGGGTTTCATCCAGGGCAGTGCAACCATCAGCAGTGCGGATCCAAGGGCCCCCAGCATGAGACTGATGAAGGGCAGGTCATTTTTATTTTCGGGTACCCATGACCGGTAAAAAGGATGAAAGCGCAGTGTCACGGGGATGCTGCCCAACGTGCAGACGGTCCCGAAGACCATTGCCACATCCAGCAGGATGCGGGTGAGGCCGATCTGCTCGGGGGTGAAATGCCTCGGGAAAAGCAGCAGGATATTCACCGCGCCAATGGCGAAGCCCAGGTAGATGAACAGACTTGACAGGATGCTCTGTCTACGGACGACGCCCATGGGTGAGGATTAGTTCAAGAAAGGTCTTGCCCGGTGCCGGATCGTGCAGGGCCATCGCCCGCAGATGCGCGCGCCGCCCGATCTCCGGCCATTCTTCACGCCGCTGCCAGGCGGCTTCCAGGGCCGCATCCACCGCACGGGTATTGGCGCCGCCGGCCAGAAAACCATCCACCCCGTCTGTGATCCATTCGGCATTGCCGCCCACATCTGTCGTGACCACCGGACGGCCGCATACCATCGCCTCCACCACCGACAGGGCCATGCCCTCGTTCAGTGACGGCATGACCAGTAAATGGTGTTGTGCCCAGACCGAACGGATATCACCCGTCCGGCCCTGCATGAATACCCTGCCCTCCAGTTCGAAGAATGTGATCAGGGAGCGGATATAACCTTCGTCGCTCCCGCTGCCAAAAATGTGAAGTTCCACGGGCCGATCCTTCCACTTGTCGGCCGACAACACCTCCAGCAACAGATCATGTCCCTTATGATTGACCAGCAGGTTGGCGACGATGGCAAACCGGAACACGGGATCTGCTGCCGGCATGGGCAGGGCCTCGGGTGACGGCAGATTTATGGGATTGCGGATGACGGCCGAACGCGGGATCCGCTGGGCCAGGTGCCGCTCGGTCACCTCCAGGTTGCGCCGACTGACGAAGGTTGCCAGCGATACATATGCATAGACCTCCCGCAGATAAGCCGCCTGCTCCCAGTCGATCGGACGGGTGTATTCAATGTTGACCTGATTGTTCAGGATCAGTGGCATGCCGTGCTTTCTGACCAGGGAGAATAACGCTCGATTCAGGGTCATGGCATAACATGCGCCGGTGAAGATCACCACATCAGGATTTTCACGCATCACCGGTGCAAAGGGATTGGAAATGAGATCGAGGAT
>JAJTFQ010000024.1:22963-24873 GCA_021299955.1 Chitinophagaceae bacterium | reverse complement strand
TGATGCATGCTTTTTCGGTGATCGGGGAGTTGTCGCGCCGTTCGGGGGAGGATTTCTGGTCGTATGCCGGTCCCAAGGGCGCCTCGATGCGCCGGGGGATGGACTTCCTCCTGCCTTATCTTTCCGGAAAATCTGCCTGGACATATCCCCAGATCAAGCCCTTCCAGCCGGAGACGTCTTTCGGACTACTTTGGGCGTCTTCCCGCAGGCTGGCTTGCAATGACTGCATGGATGTCCTGGAAAAGGAGACAAACGGTACCTTTGCGAAATCCGTCGCCGTGCTTTATTGAGCAGGGGAGGGTTTACCTTTTACAAACAATCAAAGAGCCAAAGATGGAAGTCAGATTTGAATCGAGTCCCCGGGAGACTGCCACGATGAACACGGCGTCCCTGCGAGATAATTTCTTAGTGCAGGGACTCATGAAGCCGGGCAATATCAGTCTGGTGTACACGCATTATGATCGGGTGATCATCGGGGGTGTTGTGCCTACTGGATCTGCCATCGTGCTGCCCTGTCATGAGGAATTGAAGGCTGAGTATTTTCTGGAGCGCCGGGAGCTGGGGATCATCAACCTGGGCGGTCGGGGACATGTGTTGACGGATGACGCATCCTACAGTGTAGACAAACTCGGATGCGTATATCTCGGCAAAGGCACGCGGAACGTGAGTTTCACAAGTGAGCATGCGGATCAGCCGGCTTTGTTCTTTCTGATGTCTGCGCCGGCCCATGCGGCGTATCCGAACCGGCACATGACCAAGGAGGAGGCGGCTCCGGTGCAATTAGGAGACATCTCCACTTCTAACCGCAGAACGATCTATAAATATATCCACCTCGACGGCATGCGCAGTTGCCAGCTGGTGATGGGATTGACGGTGCTGGAACCAGGCAGTGTCTGGAATTCGGTGCCGCCGCACACGCATACGCGCCGGATGGAAGTGTACTGCTATTTTGATCTGGATCCGGCGCACCGCGTGATGCATTTCATGGGGCAGCCGCAGGAGACCCGTCACCTCGTGATGGCGAACCTGGAGGCCGTGGTCTCGCCGCCGTGGAGTATGCACTTCGGGGTAGGCACCACAAACTACGGATTCATCTGGGGGATGGCCGGTGAGAACCAGGTCTTCACGGATATGGATCCGGTGGGCATTCCTGAGGTACGTTGAGTCTTCGGGGGTTGAGTTAGCAAATCATTACAACGATCAATATGAACAGATGGACATCCGCATGGTTGCCGGCCTTGTTGCTGGCGGGGGGATTGCGTGCGCAGACGAATAATGCGTTGCTGCAGACGATGGTATCGCAGGCGAAGGCCACGGTGGCGGAGGCCCATCCGCCATATCGGACGCCGTTTTCGGTGGATCATGGGAAGAAGGAGTGGTTGCTGGATTCGTTCCGCAATTGGCGGAGCGGCTTTTGGGCGGGTACCCAGTGGTATTTGTTTGAGGCGACGGGAGATGCTTTCTGGAAGCAGGAGGCTGACAAATCGACCCGTATCCTGGCGGAGTTATTGAACAAGTCGCCACATTCGCACGATGTGGGTTTTCAGTTCACCTGCAGTTTCGGCAATGCGTTGCGGCTGGCGAAGGATCCGGCTTATGCGAAGGTGATGCTGCGAGCGGCAGATTCGCTCGCGACTTTGTACGATCCGAAGTATCAGTCGATCTGTTCCTGGCCGTATCGGGTGAAGACGCTGGGATGGCCGCATCATGTGATCGTTGATAACATGATGAACCTGGAATTGCTGTTCTGGGCATCGAAGAACGGCGGCAGTCGCAAGTTGTACGACATCGCTGTGGCGCATGCGCGCACGACGATGAAGGGGCATTTTCGTCCGGATGGCAGCACGGCTCACGTGGTTTGGTTCGATCCGGCCACGGGCGCTCCCGACAGCATGCTGACGCATCAGGGT
>JAJTFQ010000024.1:0-22910 GCA_021299955.1 Chitinophagaceae bacterium | reverse complement strand
CATCAGGGTCATGCTGACGGCAGCATGTGGGCCCGCGGTCAGGCCTGGGCCATTTATGGGTTCACAGTGGTGGCGCGGGAGACAGGCGATGCGGTCTTTCTGCAAACGGCCCGCCGTGCGGCTGACATGTATCTGAAGCGGTTACCCTGCGACAACATCCCTTATTGGGATTTCGATGACCCTGCGATCCCCAGTGCTCCTCGTGATGCTTCTGCGGCGGCGGTGGTCGCATCCGGACTGCTGGAGCTCGCCACGCTGGTCAAAGAGCCTGCAGTGAAGTTGCGTTATCGCAATGCGGCATTGGCTATGCTGGATGAGTTATCATCGCCCCGGTATGTGAAGCCCTGGATGAACCGTGCGATGCTGCAGCATTCGACCGGCAACAAGCCGCAGGGCAAGGATATTGATGTGCCGATCATTTATGCGGATTATTATTATATGGAGGCGATGATCCGGGCAGGCAGGTTTGCGAAGAAGGTGAAGTGACCGGGATGAATTGAAATGTATGAGGGCGCAAGTGATTGCGCCCTTTTTTCATGTCCTTAACACGCTCCAAAACCCGTGTTAATAATTCACAGAATGACAGAAATGCTATTGACGGAGCCCCCGGGTCGCTTTACTTTACAATCCAAAGCGCCACCATATGAATCGTCTGACATTTTTGTTCTTCTTCGTTGTCGCAACCCAGACAGCCTGCGTGCGTTCCGCAAGACCGGTCTCGGAGGCCCCCTCTATCCGGCTGTCGTCTTCTGACGCGGCCGTGGTGCAGATCGGAGGATTGCCATACCAGGCCTACGATGAAGCCGGGATGACCCGTCGTGCGCTGACCCTGGCGCGGATGATCGCCTCTACAGATTACTGTCAACAGCAGGTGAGGTCGGCCGGACGATCTGCCGGTGCTTCCGGACTCACGCTTGGATTTGATTCCGGCCCCGAGATGGGTACAGACGCGCCTTCGCCGGTCTATCGGTTTCGCCTGTACCGCGAATGTGTGGACATGGATCAGACCCACGACTGGTTCATCTTTGATCCGGAGCGCGAATTGCTGTATGTAGAGGACCTGGTGGATGGCAGGCACAAGTCCTTGGAGATCGATCCCGCCCTCCTTGCTGATTTCAGGGCAGACAAGGCCGCTGCATCCGAATAGTCCGGACGCAGTATTCATGGCGCAGCGCCATTTCGTTTCCGAATATTTCTTCCAGCGGCAGCGGCGGTTTATCTACTGCTTTCAGATATCTCACGGAGTAGCTCCGAAGGATTTTCGGAGTGGTATTCATTTTCTTTTCGGACATCCCCGGGAATTCGATAATTTGACATGGGCTATTTCGCCAATTGTCAATATCTCCCGTGCGCCCCATGAGCCAACGACCACTTCTGATTTCGGGTTTTTGTCTGTCCGCTTTGCTGATGCTGTTGTGTTTGTCTGCGGGTGTCCCGCATCTGACCAGGTCATCCGATCCGCCTGGTGTTGTCATCACTCGTTCTCCCTCTGAACAAACATATCTGGGGTCACCTTCCATCGTCATTCTGCCCTCCGGTGATTATATGGTGAGTCATGATTTCTTCGGGCCGGGCGTCAACAAAGACGGGGTAGCCGGTCATTCCCGATATTTTGTTTCATCCGACAAGGGGCGGACCTGGCAGTCACGAAGTTTGGTGAATGGCATGTACTGGAGCAATCTGTTCCTGCATCGCGGAGTATTGTATGCTTTTGGTACCCGTGGCGGCGTGAATGACTGTGTCATCCGGCGGTCGGATGACGAAGGGCGGACATGGTCAGATCCCTCCGATGCGCAGCATGGTCTGCTCCTGCGAAAGCAGGGTGACATGGGATATCACTGCGCGCCCATGCCGGTTGCCATCGCCGGGGGGCGTATTTGGCGGGCGATGGAATACACGCCCGACAAGGGTTGGGGTAAATTTCAGTCGATCATGATGAGTGCAGATACGGCGGCCGATCTCCTCGATGCCCGAAGCTGGCGGGTGTCCAACAGGCTTTCGTTCGACACCGGATGGCGCAGGGGACATGAGGCATGGCTTGAGGGGAATGCTGTAGCGGCCTCTGATGGCGCTATGTACAACATCCTGCGGGTTCATTATCAGGGGGATGATGTTGCGGCAATGGTTCGGGTGTCAAAAGATGGGCTGACCCAACAATTCGATCCGGCCACGGATTTTATACGTCTGCCCGGCGCCTGTAAGAAGTTCGTCATCCGGTTCGATCCTGTCTCCCGGCGGTACTGGACCCTGTCCAACTATGCACCCGAAACTGAAAAGGAGAAAGCCAGGTTACTTGGCCATCGGCTTGAACGCGCCCGCAATACCCTGGTACTTTCTTCATCGGCGGACCTCCGGAATTGGGATATGCATTACACAGTGGCCTATAGTCCTGATATCCGACAGCATGGCTTCCAGTATGCCGACTGGCAATTCGATGGTCGGGATATCATCACCGCCGTCCGCACCGCATTCGGAAAAAAAACCCATGGATCCCATGATGCCAACCATGTCACCTTTCATCGCATCCGAAGTTTCCGAAAGCTGACGGATCGGCGGATCCAGCCCTAACAGTACCTATGAAAAGCAGTACTTCCCACGTCCGATGCATGATACGCCTGATCGGCGCATGCCTGATGGCGGCCGCCCTCGTCATTTCGGCCGCTGGGGAGCCATTGCCGCCCGTCAACAGATTTGGTATTTCTCAGGGACTTTCGAATAATTCAGTCCGGTGTGTCATACAGGATCGACAGGGGTTCATTTGGCTGGGAACCTATGACGGACTGAACAGGTATGATGGAAGGGAGTTCCGTGTTTTTCGGAACCGCCTCAATGATTCACTTTCCCTTCCGCATAATTATATTTACTCGCTTCATGAAGACAGGTTCAATAATTTGTGGGTGGGGACTGGCCAGGGCGTGGTAAAATATGATCCGATCCGCGCTTCGTTCCGTCCGCTGCTTATCCGACCCAACTACGCCAAGACGCCCGGCCGTCTCCCTGTCAGTGCCAATGCCATTCAGTCGGATCAGCAAGGGAATCTTTTGATCGCCACTATTGGCTGGGGGTTTCTGTTGAAGCGCCATCAGGATTCGTTTGCGGTGCAGGTGCCGATCGTGGCCGAGACAGGCAAGATCTTCGGTTATCATGTTCGCTCGTTTTGCCAGGATGGCGATCGGGTCTGGATATTCGTTCAGGACATAGGACTGTGCAGGTATGATGCCGGCAGTGGACAAATGGTTCTGGTCAACCGGTCGCCCCGCGCCGCCAATGCGATGCTGCCCGACGGAAGGGGCGGCATCTGGATGGGTACGGATGACGGCCTTCAACTTTATGCGACAGCGACAAACAGCTGGCAGCGACGTTACACTTACGGAAGCGGGCTGAATGCGGCGGAGGTGCTCAGTCTTTGTTTTGATGGCCGGGGCCGACTATGGGTCGGTACTGATGGCGGGGGTGTCAATATCCTCGATACGGCCGTCGGTGCATTCGTGCACATTCTGCCAGGCAGGGGGCGGTACAATCTTTCCAGTGAGTCCGTGTATTCGATCTCGGCCGATAATGAATCGAGGATGTGGATCGGACTGCGAAAGGGGGGATGCAACGTGCTGGATGAGTATAAAAGTCCTTTCCGTACCATTTCTTCAGAACCGGATCAGCCCGGCGGCCTGTCATCCAATTTCATTTACACCTTTTTCGAGGATACGGACGGCGACATCATGATCGGAACCGACGGAAGCGGATTGAGTGTATGGAACAGGTATGCCAACACCTTCAGGCATTTTCAGCACCGGGAGGGGGATCGGACCTCGCTCTCGCACAACATTGTCACGAGCTTCATGAAGGATCACCTGGGAAACTACTGGGTCGGTACATTCGGTGGCGGTGTGAATCGTTTCGATCGCCGATCCGGTCGATTTTCACCTTTCCCCTGTATCAATGAACGAACGGGGACGGAAGATAAAAAGGTGTCCATTTTGTATGAAGACAGGCAGAAAGTATGCTGGGCGGCCACATTTTCGGGGGGGAAGTTGTATCGATTGGACAGGGATCGGAACCGGTTCGAGTTGTTTGACGAGGCGCTGTATGACATCATTTCCATGTCTGAGGATGCGGATGGAAACCTGTGGGCCGGAAATTCCAACCATCTCATCCAGATCGACCGGAAGACACGCCGTCATCGCTTCTTTCCGCTGGGCAAGCCCATCCGGGCCATCCACGAGGATCGCCGCGGGAGGTTCTGGATCGGCACGGAAGGGGGAGGACTGGTACTTTTTGATCGTCGCAAGGGGGAGGTGCTGCGGCGCTTTTCGGAAACGGAAGGCCTTTGCAATAATGCGATCCTGAATATGCTGGAAGATGCGGCCGGCCATCTTTGGCTGAGCACATTCAATGGTTTGTCGAGGTTCGATCCTGCTGCTTCGGAGTTCCGTAATTTTTTTGAGAGCGACGGTCTGCAGAGCAATCAGTTCAACTACAAGGCCGCCGAAAAGCTGGCAGACGGGCAATTATTGTTCGGAGGCATCAACGGGTTCAATATGTTCGACCCTGCCAGGGTCCGCGTACGCAACTTTTCGCCTCCCGTTCACATCACGTCCATCATGGTCAACAACCGGGCGGTTCATGAGGTGGCCTCTTATATTGGAGCCGCGGAGGACGGAAAGATCACGGAACTGCGCATCCCTTATTCGGAGGCCGTGCTTTCGTTCGGTTTCAATGCGCTGGAGTATTCGTCGCCGGAGAAGATCAAATACGCATATTATCTGGAGGACTGGGACAAGGATTGGAACCAGATCCGCAATGGCCGCAACATCAATTACAACAATATCCGGGAGGGCACGTATACCCTGTTGATCAGGAATACGAATGCCAATGGAGACTGGAGCGGGTCTGAAGCCCGGCTTCGGATCATCATTTTGCCGCCCTGGTACCGGAGCTGGTGGGCGCTCTGTTCATACCTGCTGATGGCCGGACTGGCGCTGGCCTGGTATCTGAATTACAGGGCCAGGCAGGAGCAGATCCGGTACAAGCTCAGGCTGGCAGCACTGGATGCGGAGAAGGACAAGGAGATGAACGAGCGGCGTCAGTCTTTTTTCACCCACATCACGCATGAGTTCCGCACGCCGCTGACGCTGATCATCAATCCGATCAAGTCGCTGATGCAGCGTAATCTGGAAGGGGTGGACCGTGATGAGCTGAACTTCGCGTACCGGAACGCGAGGCGTCTGTTGAGTCTGGTCGACCAGTTGCTCCTCTTCCGGAAGACAGAGAGCGAGACCGGGCAAACACATCCGGTGATGCTTGATTTCCGGGAGCTGGGGCATGACACATTCCTGAATTTCTGTCAGCAGGCAAGGGCCAGAGCGATCGATTACGTGTTTGAATGTCCGGATCCGCTGCCAGTATTTGCCGATCCGCGGAAGATGGAGATCATCCTGTTCAACCTGTTGTCGAACGCTTTCAAGCATACCCCCGACGGAGGGCGGATCTCTTTTTCGGTCACCGAATCGGAACTGGAGATATTGGTTTCCGTTACGGATACAGGCAGGGGCATCGCTCCGGAGGTGGGTGATCGTCTCTTCGAAAAGTACTACCAGGCCGGGGATGGCTCGTCCCGTCAGGGTTTCGGGATCGGGCTCTATCTTGTCAGGCGGCTGATGGTGGATCACAGGGCATTGAAGGGGGCCGCCTATGCAGGGAAGTTCCTGCTGCTCGCCGTCAGGCTGGCGAACCCGACCACCTATCCGTTGAATGTTCCGCTGAGTTCGACGATCGTCGTGATCGATGTAAATAAGATGCCTGCTCCCTGATGCACATCTCCAGACTTATATTTATCTCCGGGGGATCTGTATTTCAATCAAATCAGGACGGCTTATTCTGATATTTCATGCGTTATATTTATTTTCTGATCTGCCTGTTGCTCGCCAGGCTGTGCATAGCTCAGTCATCTGTGGATGGCGAGGGATCATTTCCTTCGAAACCTTCCGAAGTACGACCCGGTGCATTGTGGCTGGATGATCGCGACAGCGTCATCAATGCACACGGAGGCGGTATCCTCTGGCGGAAGGGAAGGTATTACTGGTACGGAGAGCGTCGGGGCGCCACGGCGTCTCGGGGTGTGAACGTGTATTCTTCGCGCGATCTGCTGCACTGGCGTTACGAAGGACTGGCCCTGGCGCAGGATGCGTCAGACACCCTGAGTGAGATCCGGACCGGTTGTTTGATGGAGCGTCCCAAGGTCATCTACAATGAGCGGACCGGAAAATATGTGATGTGGTTCCATCTCGAACTGAAGGGTCAGGGATACAAGGCGGCCCGGGCGGGCGTGGCGGTAAGTGACCGGCCAACGGGACCCTTCCGGTACATTGGCAGTATGCGTCCGAATGGAAATATGTCGAGAGACATGACGCTGTTCAAGGATACCGACGGCGCGGCCTATCTGGTATATTCTTCCCGCGAGAATTACGATCTGCGGATCGCCCGACTGAGTGATGACTATCTCTCGGTCACCACCGCCGACAGCATGGTGTTCAGCAAACATCGCGAAGCGCCGGCCGTCATGAAATACGGGAACTATTATTATATGTTCACCAGTGGCTGCACAGGCTGGAAGCCCAATGAGGCCTGGCTACACCGCGCTCCCCGGATGCTGGGTCCCTGGGAGCGTGTGCCCGGCAATCCCATGCGGGGGCCGGCGGCACACCTGACCTTCGATGCGCAGTCGACCTTCGTTGTCCCGGTCCGCGGACGCAGGAGGCCTTCCTTCATTTTTATGGCCGACAGATGGAAACCCGGAGACCTTGCCGACAGCCGCTACATCTGGCTGCCGGTATCCTTTCGGACAGACATCCCGATGGTCGAATGGCGGGATGCGTGGACTTTCAGTGAAGGCCGGAATGATCCATAAATAAATATGAAAGGATCTGCCGGACCACGGCCGGCTGATCTAATCGTGCTTCCTGATGATGTGAAGACAACCCTTAACAACATGAACCGACTTTTTTTAAGACCTGTCATCCTCTGTGCTGTTCCGCTGCTGGTTGCTGTGCTTGCCCTGTCGATGCGGGATGGCGATGTCAGGCCGGCGGCCATTGCCGACGAGGACTTCGCCCTGGTATGGGCGGATGAATTCGACCAAAACGGCCGGCCCGACACTACGAAATGGCACTATGAGGAGGGCTTTGTACGCAACCATGAACTGCAGTGGTACCAGCGCGACAATGCCTGGTGCGAAGGGGGGCGGCTGATCATTGAGGCCCGGCGGGAGCAGCGGCCGAATCCCCGGTACGAGGAGGGCAGTCGCGACTGGAGGAAGGGGCGCGCTCACATTGAATACACATCATCCTGTCTGCTGACGCGCCGCAAGGCATCCTGGCAGTACGGGCGTTTTGAGATGCGTGCGCGGATCGATATCCGTTCCGGCCTTTGGCCGGCCTGGTGGACGCTGGGTACGAGCAGGCGCTGGCCGGGCAATGGCGAGATCGATATCATGGAATATTATCGGGGACATTTATTGGCCAACATCGCGTGTGCAGATAGGCAGGCATGGAAGGCCAAATGGTATGGGAAAAAATTCGCCACCGATTCCATGGGCGGGAAGGCCTGGGCCGATCAGTTCCATGTGTGGCGGATGGACTGGACGGATCAGGAGATCGCGCTCTTTCTGGATGATCGTCTGCTGAATCGTGTGCCGGTGGATTCGCTCTACAACAGAGACGGCAGTGGATTCAATCCCTTTCGGCAGCCACACTTCATGCTGCTGAACCTGGCGATCGGTGGTGACAACGGCGGGGATCCTGCGGGCACATCCTTTCCGAATCGTTTTGAGGTGGACTATGTGCGTGTGTATCAGCGGAAGACGGCCCCTTGAAGGGACGGGCTGACCTCATCTGCCCGAGAGCTTTATAAATGACAAAACCCCTCCCCACGCAGCCTGACGGCCACGGGGGAGGGGTTTGTTTATGGAGGTGCGGACATCCCTTTGTCAGGCGATGATGGACATGTAGTTCATCATCTGGCTTTTTAGTTGCAGGAAGTCCTGCGAAGCGTGGCGGATCTGCGTGCGCAGGGCGTTCTGGCGATCGAGCGGATCGCTTTCTGCGTTGATGTCATCGTTCGTGCGGCGGCTCAGGTACTGTTGTTGCAGGCTGAGGTGTTCCTGCAGCTGACCCAGCGAAGCCTCCTGATCATTCATTCGATAGCAGAGCTGGTCGACGCCGGCGCGGGTGTCTTCGCCGATGAGGGATCTGCGGCTGACGATGTCTCCGAGCATGTCCTTCATCCGGGGGAGTTCGCTCTTGTGACGGGCGATCAGATCGTCCCATGCATGGTTTTCAAGCATGAAGTAGTTGGCAAGTTCGTATCTCATGGTATTTGGATTTACTGGCCGGGTTTGTTGACCTGTCCCGGCTATGGTTGGAAACGGCAAGGCTGTCTGACTATTGTGGCCGCGGGATGGATTTCGATGGATGGAATGCTTGTGTACCTCAGGAGCACCTACTTTCTCTGTTTTCCCTCCGGCTTGCATTAACTTCGTCTAAAATACATTGATTGTCATGCCACGCATTATCATCCTCTTCATATTTATGCTTTCCTTCTCCTTCGCGGGCGAGGCCCAGCGCAAGTGGGAGCGGAGTCTCCAATTGCACGAGGTTGCCACCCTCCCGGCGGCACGCATCGAACCCGGCGCGGAGGCCATGCCAAAGGAGATCGTCATCGCGGGACGGCTGAATGTGGCAGCCGGCGGGCCCTTCATCGCCTGTTCTGTCGGATGGGATGAGGACGGACTGGCGGCCACCAACTCCAGACTGCGCATCAGCACCTCGCGCGACAGCTCGGAGTGGACGGACTGGACTGACATTCCGGTCGACGGGCATGCCGTTGAAGCGAAGTGGCAGGCCTGTACGGAGCTGGTCTATCTGCCCGCCGGCAGCAGGTTCTATCGCATGGAGATCCTCACCAACCGACTTGGCCGGGGACGCGTAATGAAGCGCATGCAGATCAATTTCTGCGATACGGGCCCGACCCCGACGGTGGGTGTCGAAGCCGTACGGGAGCCGGCCGGCGTGGCCGCCTGCCCCTGTGAAAAGCCGAACGTGGTCACCCGGGCCGGCTGGAGCTGTCCGCAGACGAATAACCCGGGCTATGGCTACACGACCGTTACCCATCTGATCGTACATCATTCTGCGGGCTCCAATACCCAGAGTGATTGGGCGGCGGTGGTGCTCAGTATCTGGAACAGTCATGTCTACACCAACGGCTGGGCCGATGTCGGCTATAATTATCTCATTGATCCCCAGGGCAGGCTCTACGAGGGCCGTGGCGGCGGGGATAATGTGACCGGTGCGCATTTCTGCGGCACCAATGGCGGCACGATGGGCACCTGCATGCTGGGGACCTACACATCCGCCAGCATCACGGATACATCGCGGCGCATGCTGACGCGGCTTCTGGCCTGGAAGGCCTGTGGCAGCAACATCAGCCCGGCGGGGTCGAGCTGGCATCCCAGTTCTTCCCGGACGCTGAATCATATCTCCGGTCATCGCGATGGCTGCGCCACCGAGTGCCCTGGTGCCATGACCTTTGCGGAACTCCCCGCCCTGAGGACGGCCGTCGTGAACCAGATCGCGGCCTGCAATATGCCCACTTCATTGCGGGAGATCCCCGGCCTTCGATCCTTTCGGGTCACCCCCAACCCGGTGCGGGGCGGCCGCGCCTTTGCGGAATTCGACCTGGCGGGTTCCCGGCGCATGAGATACGAAGTCTATACCACCGATGGTCGGCAGGTTTATGCCTCCGCATCACGTCAGGTGGCGGGGCGGGTAAAGATCCCGCTGGAAGGATTGGACCGGGCCGGCAGGGGCGCAGCCTTCCTGGTATTCAAGGTGGATAATGGCGGGTTCACGCAGCGTGTGGTGGTGGAGTGAGGGGGTTTACCGCGAGGACGCGAGGGAAATACAAGGTCCCTCTCTTTTTCCCTAAATTGCACCCCCCTTTACCTCATGACACCCGACGACATCGCCCGGCTCGTGCAGCACGCACACCCCCTGCAGATCCTCCGGATGCGCAGCGCAGGGTGGGTACTGCCCTTCCTTTACGGCGTCTTTAAGGAGGATCGCCAGATGGTCGTGGAGGAATCCAGGCTGCTGCAGCGACTGGCGGAAACCCTCGCCGAACACACCGAAGCCAAAGAAGACCTCGAAGAAGCCCGCATCGATTTCGGGGAGGACGAGCAGGCGCGGAGCCGGAAATACCTCCAGTCGTGGGTGCAGCGGCGCATCCTGCAAGATATCCAGGATGCCGATGGCCAGGTCCGCTACCAGCTCAGCGCCCATGCCGAAAAAGTGTTCCAGTGGCTGCAATCCCTGCAGACCCGGGCATTTGTGGGGACAGAAAGCCGCTTCCGCCTGCTGGTGGATTCCCTCCGGGACGTCGTGGAACATACGGACGATGACCGCGCCCGACGGCTCGAGATCCTCAAGGATCGAAAAGCCGCCATTGAAAAGGAGATCCGCGCCCTCGAACTCGGCGTGATGGATCGGTACAACAACGCCCAGGTGCAGGAACGACTCGAACTCTTCACCCGACTCTGCTATGAGCTGGTGAGCGATTTCCGGGAAGTGGAAGACAATTTCAAACAGATCCACCGCAGCATCGTCGAACAACATACCCGCGCCGAACAGGACCGCGGTGCCATCGTGGGATTTGCCTTCGAAGCCTATGACTCCCTGCGGGGAAGCAACCAGGGACGGAGTTTCTACGCCTTCTGGGATTTTCTGATCTCGCGTAGCGGGCAGGAAGACTGGCAACGGCTGACCGATCAGCTCATATCGCTCTTACAGGATCGGGAAGTGGACTTCGACAGGAGCTTCCTGACCACCGTTAAATCGATGCTCCTCGAACAGGGGCGAAATGTCTATGAGGCCAATGACCGCATGGCCGAAAAGCTCAGCCGCATCATCACCGAAAAGGAGATCGCCCGGCACAAACGCCTGCGTCGCCAGATCGGAGGCATCAAGGAACTCGTATTCTCGCTGATCGATGAAGAGGAAGTCCCCTGCGGACTCGTCCTGACAGAACCCGTGCCGGTCAGAATGCCCATGGAACGAAGGCTCAACCTGGAAGACCGGAAGCCGCCACCGAACTTGCGCCAGCCCGTGAGCGCAGAGGAACGGATCGCCGACCTGGAACGATTCAATAGACTTTTGCACGGATCACATGTCGACCGCAAAGCGCTCTGGAAGAAGGTCGAACAGGTACTGGCCCACCGGCAGACGGCCACGCTGAAGGAGATCGTGGAAGATGCGGGACTGGAGCATGGTCTGTCGGAAGTGGTTGCGTATTTCGGATTCCTGCGTGACAAAAAACGACAGGTACAAGTCGTCGGCACCTCTACCGAACACGTCCAGATCGATCGGGAAGGACGAAGATTTGTAGAAGTGCCATATCTGCTATTCAGCCGATGATCGCCGGCCCGGAAATAAATATAAATATGAAACACATCGAACATATTTCATGAACACCCATCCCTTCACGCCCGTCTTCATTCGTCTGCTGCGAGGCCCCGTCGAATACCTCGACAAGTCGCCATGGGAGATGCTGCTTCGTTATCGAAAGGAACTGACTTCTTTTCTCCTGCCGCTGGGACTATCGCTCGTACTTGACGAACACGACGGTTATGCATACCTGAAGCAATCGATGCCCGATGAAGAGGAGAAGTCCGGTTTCAGCTGGGTGCAACGTCGTCCGCTGTCTTACGAAGAAAGTATCATGCTGGTGCTGCTGCGCGAGATGATGTCGGAATTTGAGGTAGGCGAGGCCGTTAGTCGCGAACTCCTGCGTCGCCGTCGCGAGATCCGCGATTATGCTGAGCTATTCTTCCGGGAGAAGGCCAGCCGCGTACGCTTTGTCCGAGAGATCGACCGACTGATCGACCGGGCGGAGGAGCTGGGATTTCTGGAATTGACAGAAAAGGGGGATGTCCCGGACGAACATCGTTATCGGGTGAGGAAGATCATCAAGGCGAAGGTCGACGACGAGGTACTCGAAGCCTTCCGCCTGCAACTTGAAGCACATGCAGCTCAGCGTATTCAGCACGGATGACCGCAAGAGCGGCTTCCGGCTCCAGCATATGGAAGTGTTCAACTGGGGCACTTTCGACGGACAGATCCATGCCATCCGCCCCGGCGGAGAAGGCTGTCTGCTCACCGGCGCCAATGGCAGCGGCAAGACGACCTTTGTAGATGCCCTCCTTACACTGATCGTTCCTGAAAAGCGCTACCGTTTCTATAACCAGAGCAGTGGCAGCGAACGGAAAGGCGATCGTACGGAAGAGAGTTATGTCCTCGGCGGGTACAACACCGTCCACAGTGAAGCCACCGGCGGCAGTCGCGTCATGTACCTCCGCGAACAGCGTGAAGAGGCCTACAGCATCCTGTTGGCGGGCTTCGCCAATGAGGCAGACCAGCAGGTCACGCTCTTCCAGGTCCGCTATTTTTCGGGCAGCGAGATGAAGCGTGTCTTTGGCATCGCGCATGTCGAGATGCATATCGAGCAGGATTTCCGGCCTTTCGATCATAAGGGTGATTGGAAGCGGCGTTTGGAGCAGGTTTACAATAAAAGCGGCCGAAAGCAGGTCGAATTTTTCGATGCGGCCAGCAGATATGCGCAGCGCCTGGTGGATGTCCTGGGCATGCAAAGTGTGCAGGCGCTGATCCTCTTCAACCAGACCGTCGGCATCAAAGTGCTCGATAATCTCGATGAGTTCATCCGCACGCACATGCTGGAACCTCGCAACATGGAAGAACCCTTCCAGGCGTTGAAAACTCATATGTCCACCCTGCTCGATGCCCAGCGCAATATCGAAAAGGTCGAAGAGCAGATCCGACTGCTGGAGCCACTTTCCGGGCATATCGCCGGTCATGCCGCGGCGCTGGCAGAGGAGCAGGAACTGCGGATCCAGCTCGAAACATCCGTCCTCTGGAAGGCCTTCACGCAGGACACCTTACTCGCCGAGGCCTTGTCAGCCGCAGATCGGGAAACCATCGCACTGCAGCAACAAGCCGATGCATCGCGGCAGCGGATCTCCGAATTGCATGAAGAAGAACGGTTGTTGCGCAACCAGTCGGAGCAAAATAAGGCCGGACAACGGATCGCCCAATTGGAGCGGGATCTGACGGCACATGCTGCTGCGCGCGAAGAAGCGGCCCGGGAGCGGGCAGACTTCATGCGGTGGACGGCCACCCTCCAGTTGTCGGAGCAAGATCCCGTGAATGAAGCAACCTATTCCCGTATCAGAAAAGATGCGGAGCGCGATGCGCGACGGATCGATCGGGAGGACCGGCTGAACGAAGACGATGAGTTTGAAGCGCGTCGCGCCAGGACGGATGCTGATACTGAAAGAAATCGCATCGAACAGGACCTGCAATTGCTGCAACAGCATCGCAGCAATATCCGCGGAGATCTGGTCGACCTGCGGCGCCGGCTTTGTGCCGATCTCGACATCCCCGTGGCCGACCTGCCCTTCGCCGGGGAACTCATGCAGGTGTCAGCGGAGGAATCCGAGTGGCAGCCGGCCCTCGAGAAACTCCTGCATAATTTCGCCCTGCGATTGCTGGTGCCAGACAAATACTACAAGCGATTTACGCGTCATGTCAATCAGCAGGATCTGCGTACCCGTCTGGTGTATTATCGGGTGGGCGATACTTTCCAGTCGCACCCCACGCCCGACAGCGTTTGCACAAAACTGGAATTTCATCCCGATCACCCGCTGTCCGACTGGGTGCGTCAGGAAGTGATCCGGTTGTTTGATCACATCTGTATCCAGGATGATCGTCACATCGATCGGTACGATCGGGCGATCACGCTGCGCGGACTGGTAAAGGACCGTCAACGACACGAAAAAGACGATCGCCCGGGGAGTTCTGACCCATCGCGCTGGGTGCTCGGATGGGATAACACGGCGAAAAAGGAGTTCCTGCTGAAGCGCAGGACGGATCTGGTGGATGTGATCCGCGATGCGGATGAGACACTTCGTCGCTGTCGCCAACGTAAAGTTCGACTGACCGACCAACGCTTCGCATCGCAGCAGATCGCCGCCCACCGCGGTTTTCCGGCCATTGACACAGAAGGCTGGCAGCGCCGTATTCATGATACAGAACGTCAGATCGCCAAACTGAGGGAGAGCGATGATCAGTTGCGGCAGTTGCAGCAGCAGCTGGAAGGCGTTATGGCACTTAGGGCTTCCGTGGAACTCGAACGCGATGAACAATTGCGCCGGCTCAACCGGCTGACGGATTCATCAGAGGAGATGCACCGCCAACGCGCGTCGCTCGCACCGCTGCTGGATCAGATCACAGAGGCAGAGCGTGAAGAATTGATCAGATTCCCGGTGCGCTTCGCGGAGGAACTCGGGATTGTCTCACTCGACACCATCGAGACGGTCTATACCCGGTTTCGGGAGGCTCGTCAACAGCGGGAGAAATCCGCAAGGACAAGGGTCCATGAGGCAGAGGGCCTTATCCAGCGGGCGATCGACAAGATCCAGCGTCCGAATGCACAACTGCTGCAGCGCTTCCCCGACTGGCTGGGGGATGTGCAACACTTGCCTGAAGAGGCTCGGCATGCACAGGAATACGAAGACTGGCTGACCGTGTTACGCACCGAGAACCTGCCCCGGTTCAAGCGGGATTTCGAAAATTATATCAACGACACCATTACCTATAAGATCGGCGGCTTCAACGAGGACCTCGAGCGCTGGGAGCGTGATATCCAGGAGAGCATCCGGCGACTGAACAGCTCACTGGCGGGTATCAATTTCAACCGTGCGCCGGATACTTACATCCAGCTGGGTCGTCGCACCGTGGTGGATGCAAACATAAAATCCTTCCGCCACCGTTTGCTGGAGGCCCTGCCACAAGCGGCCGACTGGCAGCGGAGTGCATTTGAGGAGAAAGCCCTGCATTTCCGGCAGAAGGTACAGCCGCTGATCGAGGAGCTCGATGCTGATGAACGTTATCGGTTACGCGTACTCGATGTCCGCAATTGGTCTGAGTTCTGGGCTGACGAGCGATATCGCAACACCGACGAACTTCGGAAATCATACCGGCAGATGGGACAGCTCTCCGGCGGTGAAAAGCCGCAGTTGACCTACACCATCCTTTGCAGTGCCATCGCTTATCAGTTCGGTATCACGCGGGAAGGCAAGAACAGCAGAAGTCTGAGGTTCATTGCGGTGGATGAGAGTTTCAGCAATCAGGACGAAGACAAGGCGACCTATCTGATGGACCTGTGTAAACAATTGCACCTGCAATTGCTGGTGGTCACCCCGAGCGATAAGATCCAGATCGTACAAGACTACATCGCACACGTGCATCTGGTGCAGCGGGTGAATGACCGACACAGTGTGATCTATAACATGACGATCAAGGAATTGAAGGATAAGATGGCAGAGGCGTGAGCGATCATCCTTACATACGGCCCCTACAGCAGCGTTACCGGCAGATGTTGAGAATCCTGGCGGAGGGGAAGCCATTCGAACCCTTTGATGTACGCGGATTCGGGCGGATGCCGGATACGACTACTGAGCTGCATCTCCAGATCCGTTTGTTGCAGAAATATGAGAAAACGGAAGGTAAACTGGGATGGACGGTCACCTGGGGGCAGCATACGAGCCGGCGGGTCGGGGTGCAGCAGTGGCCGGAACGGATCACCGTAGATACTCCTGATGACCTCGCTTTTTTGACAACTAACGGTCATGCTTATGCGAAGTTCGATCATTGGCTGAACATATTGACTACATGGCGCCCGGAGGTTCGATCATTCATCATATCGAGTCCGGAAGCGCTGATCGAATATGATGCCGAGTGGCCTCAGATCATGAACGTGGTAGACAAACTCCTGTTATTGGAAGATCGAGGCGGATTCCTGCGAAGCATTTCCGTGCCGGTCCATACCAAATGGCTCAAGTCGAGGCAGGCCTTACTGCTTGGACTGCTCAGATCGATCGATCCTGACAGATTTTCAGCAGATGTCGCAGACCTGGAAACTGCTTTTTCTCTTTTTCGTAAGCCGCTTCTTTTCCCGATCCGGTGGTTGGATGAAGAACGCTGTCGGACCGAGGCCAATGGTCATGTGCTGACGGCCCTGCCCGTGGAGGGAATGAGGCGATTGGCATGGTCCGTTGAAGAGATTTGGCTGGTGGAAAACGAAACGAACCTCCATCTCTTGCCACAAAGATCGGGTGCGGTCGCTGTCTTCGGGTTCGGCAAGGCGTTGTCCATCTTGAAGGATATTCCACTTTTTCAGCGATCCCGTCTGTTTTACTGGGGTGATCTGGATGAAGATGGATTCCGCATGCTGGCTTCTTTCCGGTCCTTGTATCCGCATGCCGTCTCTTTTTGCATGGACCCCGAAACTGTCGCCGCCCATCAGGCGGAAATAGTGGATCAGCCTCAGCGATACCGGCCTGGCATTCCGGAGGGTTTGACTTTAGCGGAAGTGGATGCCTTTGAACGATTGCGTGGCATCAACGGGCGGATCGAGCAGGAGCGCATCCGATTGGATCATCTTTCTTTACAGATCGATCGGTGTTGATCCGATCTCTAATCAGATGGTTTCTCCCAGTCTCTCGTCAGTTCACCTTCCCAGGGACGTCCCAGGTGCATCAGGGCTGCCGCATTGCGGGCCCGCATCCTGCGCAGGTCCTGCTTCCGCAGTTTTACTTCCAGTTTCAATCCAGGTTTCAGACTGATCTCCGAAGGGATGTCATCGAGTGTGGTATCTGACAGACTTTGGTTGGTTTGGGTCCCCAGCGACAGGCGGTTCAACTTAGGGAGCTGCGCCAGTTCGATGGGCACTTTCTTCAGGCGGTTGCCAGACAGGTTGATGTTTTCTAGTGATGCGGGCAGTTTAATGCCGGGTGGTAAAGACCTGACAAGGTTATGGCTGATGTCGAAGGTTTTCAGCACACTCAGATGGCTCCAGTCGGCTGGTACCACAGACAGTTTATTCAGCGGCAGGGAGACCAGGGTAAGTTCGGGCTGGTCCAGCAACCATAGCGGAAAATCTTTCATCCCGAGGTTTCTCAGCATGACTTCTTTCAGTCGGGTACTGGCAGGCATAGGCAGGGGGACCGGGTCTTTGGGATGCCAGGTATGGCTTCCATAACCGGGCGGGTTGTCGATCCAGAGGACTTCCAAAGCCTCCGAAATAAAGACTTCTTTCAGCAGGGTATCATTCGATTGTGCATGCAAATGAAGGGATCTTAGACCAAGCAGGGGAGGCAGCACAATGCTTTGCATCAGCGGAACATCAACCAACTCAAGGGTGCTGATGGGAGACGGATCGGATACCCTGAGTGTTTTCAAGCTGATATTGCCCAGTTTGAGGGTCTCAAAACCCGGGCATTGCTCCACAGAGATATCGTTGCAATCCCCATCCCGAAAGATCAGTTTTTTGAGCTCCGGGCAATGCACGCAACTTAGAGCGGGTATCTGAGTGTTTCGCAATCTTATGGATCGAAGTACGGGGAAGTTATGCCATTGGAGGGGACGCTTCTGCCGCAGGCCATTGATCTCTACTTTCACCAGTTGTCGCATATGTTCGACCTCGGGTGGAAGTACGTTTCTATTCAATGACAGATCAAGTTGTTGAAGTTTGGGGAAGCATTTCAAAATACCGGGAATGGGAGTTTCTCCCATGTCCAGGCATAGATCGGTGACGGTCGACAGGTCAAAATGTTGTGTCAGAAATCCATTGTCATTATCCTTTAACAGGCTCAAGATCTGATGTTTTGACAGCATGACGCCATGCCTGAAAGCCCATCTCCAACGGGATGGTTCTTTGTCTCCCAGGAGGCTGGTGTTCCATCGGTCGAAGATGGCCCGGTACAGATCGTCGTCGTCCAGTGTGCGCAACAATTGCATGCCGGCTGCCTCCTGGTTTTTGTCGCCCTGCCTGAAATAGCTCAGCAGACTATCCAGTAGTTCATGTGTCGGGGCCTGTTCCATGTGCGCAGGCCTCGATTCGGCTTTAGATGTGCCGGGTTTGGTGGAGGGTCGCCCCAGATTGATCGATGTTGTAGTGATCCCCTGGTATCTTTTTGCAGGTGTAGGTGCGCTGGCTCCTGAAAACAACTCCATCTGTCCTTCCGGGGTTCGCTTTTTTTTCTGAACCGGCACGGTTTGGCCGTGACTGCGCCGCAGCTTGATCAGAAATTGCCGGAGTTCTTCCCCTTTGAGGTTACGGCGGTTGGGTACTGGTTTCAGGGCGGGGCATCGTTCCACCCGCAGGTCATTCAGTTCGGGGAGGTCGGCCAGTTCAGCCGGGAGTTCTTCCAATCCCGGATTCCCGTTCAGGAACAGTGATCTCAGGGTCTTCAATCGTCCGATCTCCGGCGGCAGGGCCGGCGCCAGTTCGTTGAACGACAGGTCGAGGTGCTCCAATGCCGGCAGGTCCGCCAGTGATGATGGCCAGGAGGTCAACCGGTTGTATTTAAGCAGGAGGTGTTCCAGTTTTTGCAGGTTGCCCAGCCCTACGGGCAGCGAGGTCAGTCGGTTGGATCCGATGTCCAGCAGCCTCAGGGATGCACAACCACCCAGGTCGGCAGGCATTTTTTCCAGCAGGTTGTGCGATAAAACCAGTTCTTCCAGACGTCCGAGGGCCGAGATGCCGTCGGGCAGCATCTCAAATCCGGCACAGGTGAGATTCAGGCTGCGCAGTTTCGGCAGCCGGTAGATGCCGGTCGGAAAGCGGGTCATTGACCAGAATACACCGGCCTGGCCTTCATGTTGACGGATCCTCAGGGTTTTGATGTTGCCACGTTTAATTGTTGGGTTGGTCTCCAGTTCCTTCGGGATCCGTCCGATCAGTTCAAGGATGCCATAGTCCGCTGCCGGTTGGCGGTTACCCGAGACCGTTAGTTCTTCACTGGCGATCAGTGTCCCGTCTTTTGTGATGAGGCAATCACGCAACATGGCGATCCAGGTGACCTCGTCGTTTGCGGCTTCCAGTTCACTTATGGCGGTATCTATGCGGTCGTAATCACCGGAGGTGAAAGCCCTCAGCATATTCCGGTGACGGGTGTTCTTCGGTTGCGTCATGCGATAAAATTCGGATGGTTCATTGCAGCCTATTTGCAGTATGCCAACGTATTGGATTTCCCGGGGTGGATATCTGACATTCAGTCATCTGTCTCCGGCAACAGCCTGCCGAATGTACTGATCTGCCAGGCGAGGCCCTCCACGATCATCTTCCTTTTTTCCATCTCATCCATACTGATGCGGATCTGGAGTCCGGGTTTGCCACTCAGGGCCGGTGGAATGGTCCGCAATGAAGTATTTTCCGAAGCCATCGAGCTTTGGGTGTCCAGCTGCAGGTACTCCAGGGCGGGCAGATCTGCCAGGATGGCCGGGAGGCTGCTCAGCCTGTTTTGTCCCAGATGAAGTTCCCGGAGAGATGGCGGGAATCGGATATCTTCCGGTATTTTCCCGATCTGATTGTGGTCGAGTGCGAGTTGCTGCAGCGACTTGAGGCCGGTCCAATCGCGCGGAATCTCCTCGAGCAGATTGTCGGAAAGATCCAGTAATTCCAGTTTTTCGAGATGTAGCATCCAGTCGGGGATCACGCGGATGCCAATTTCTTTCAGGCTGAATGATTGGATAGAACGGCTTGCGGGTGCCGGCAACGTTTCGATCTCAAAGATCACCGGCACCCGATTCCTGCTGGTGCCTAATTTGATGTCCCGCAGGTCGGGCGACTCCAGTAATCGGCCAACCAGTGACATGTTGACGGGCCGGTCGATCATGAGGCTTTCCAGCTGAGAAAGATCTTCCAGACGAAAGTGTTTTATGTCTCCCCGACCGCCGATTTTAAGGGATCTGAGACTGGAACATGCGTCGATCTTTAATACTTCTATCCTTTCGGGTGTCAGACTGGCTTTCTCCAATCGGGGATTATTTGACAGCCGGATCTCATTGTAAACCGATCCCCTTACTTGCAGTGTGGTCAATGAAGGGCAGTTCCGGATGCTGAATGCTTTACAGGATCCGCCAATATGATCGATCTCCTCCAGCAGAGGCCAACCGTCGATGTCAAATGATTTGATCTCATCTGTCCCCAATACTTTCAGCTTTCGGATATGTCTGAAAGAGGACAGTAACTGAGGAACGTTCTGGTCGAGCAGTGAAATCTTCAGATCCTCGACGTTGGGCACGAGTTTCGAGATGCCGGGAAATATGATGGACTTGAAGCCCAGGCCGAGTTTTGTGAGTCTGCTCAGGTCGAACGCTGTTTTAAGATAGTCGTTGTCGTTATGGAACAACAGGTCGATCACATGGTCACTCGACTTGATGTATGCAACTGCCTGCCGGTCATCTTCCGGGGCATCACAGACCAGTTCTCCATTCCTGATCGACCAGTGCCGGAGCAGATAGCGAAATAATTCCGTGTCGTTGATCGTACTGATCAACGCAATGCCCGCCCTTGCTCCCCTGTGGCCTTCCGAGGAAAGTATCCTTCGATGTTCTCCACCCAGGCACGGATCCGCTCACCCGGAGCTTCATCTGCCGGTTGTTCAATGTATTGATCTTCCATCACCCTGAACCCTCCCGACCGTTGAATGGACGACGTCTCCGAACCAGCTGACGGGTCATCATTTTCTGATGGGTTCGACCTTACATTTCCTGTTCCGGCTGCATTGTTCATGCGGCCGTTGCCGGTCATGTCCAGGAGTTCCAGTTCCGGCAGATCGGCCATGCCGGCCGGGATAACGCCGGTCAGTTTGTTATAGGAGATGATGATCTTTTTCAGGGAAGGCATCTGTGTCAGGATCTCCGGGATCTCCCGGAATCGATTCTCGGGCAGTCTGATGACTTGAAGCTGACAAAGGTTTTGAAACGAATCCGGCAGAGATGCGAGGTTGTTTCCGTCGAGATGCAGCTCCATGAGCGAACGGATGTCTGTCAGATTGTTGGGCAGTTCGTACCATCCGTTGAGCGACAGATCCAGCCATTCCAGCCGGTGACAGCCGGCGATGTCGTCCGGCAGTCGGCTGACACCGGCATTGGCCAGCCGAAGCCGGCGGAGTGCGGTGAGGGCAGATATGCCGCCGGGGAGATCCCCGACCGGAACGCTGTGTATATCGATATCTTCCAGCGCGTACATCTGATAGATCCCACGTGGAAAAGGCCGGTTCGTGATGGAAGTGCCGCCTGCACGGTCGGTCTTTCTGAATTGCAGCTTTCTGATATTCCTTTTTTGAAGGGTCGGATTCAACTCCACGCCTTCCGGCGCCCGGCCGATCAGCTCGAGCAAGGCGTAATCCGCCAGAAACTGTTTTGCTGCCGGGAGGATCATCGCAGGGGAGGCATGGAGTCTGCCGTTCAGGTCGATGATCGTATCTTCCAGAAGTTCAGCCCATGCTTCAAGGTCTTCGGAATCCTGCAACATATCAAGGGCATGGTCGATGCGGTCAATATCCTGGGAGGCGATCGCCTGCTGAATGATGCGGCTTCGGGTGTTCTTCATTTCCTGCATGCCGCGAAATTAAAAGGGTGCTTTGCAACCTATTTGCCGGGTCGATCTCCGCAGTCATTTTTTGTTCATTCATCATTTTTCGTTCTTTGTTTTCACCCTGCAAATAGGTTGCAGAGCGATCGGTCAAATTGCACCCCCATGACAGACACCAATCCACATCAGCTTTTCTCCCGTGCGACGCTGGATCTATTATTCAAGGAACCATTTTACGCGCATGTCCTGCAGGGGGTGACCCGCGGACTGACTGATTCGATCCGAACGGCGGCCGTCAGGCGTATCGGCGGATCCACGGAGCTGGTCTTCAATCCCGTTTTCCTGACGGAAAAGCTTGATCGCCAGACGAGGATCGGAGTCTTGAAACATGAGGTACTGCATCTGGTATTCCGGCATCTCGACCGGGTCTCCGGTAGTAAGGCCTATCCCGAATTATTCAATATCGCGGCAGATATCGTCGTCAATCAGTACATCGACCGGGCCCAGCTGCCGGAAGGGGCAATAACGCTGCAATCTTTCCCGGAACTCGACCTTCCGGCCGGGGAAACGGTGGAGTACTATTATAAACGACTGAGTGAGGTGGTTGACCGGCTCGATCTGACCTGGATCGCGGTCGACCTCTTCGAATCTCATGAAGGATGGTGGAGCCCCGGGGGCGCCGGGGATGACGGAATGTCGCGACTGGCTCGTGAGCGTCTTGACCGTCTGCTGGCGGAGGCCTGGGCGGCTGCCAACGGGAAAGGACATACTCACTTGCCGGGTCAGGTGGTGAAGGAACTTTCGGCCCTGGCGGATCGGCTGCGGTCGTCGCTCGACTGGCGCCGCATCCTTCGCGCCTTTGCACAATCGAGCGCACGGGGTGATCTGCAGTATACCATCAAGCGACAGAGCCGTCGGTTCGGTACGCGGCCCGGACTCCGCATCCGGCGGGTCTCCCGGCTACTGGTGGCCGTCGATACTTCCGGCTCCATCACCGATGCCGAACTTCATCGCTTCTTCGCGGAGATCGATGCGATCCACCGTGCGGGGGCCTACGTCCATATCGTAGAGTGTGACGCCAAAGTGCAACGGGATTATCCCTACAACGGCCGGAAGCCGGAGTCCGTAGCCGGTCGCGGCGGAACTTCCTTCGATCCCGTCTTTACATTCATCAACCGATCGATCCACCGGTTCGACGGATGCATCTATCTGACCGATGGATTCGCATCCAGGCCTCAGGTGCGACCGCGCTGTCCGCTCCTCTGGGCCCTCACCCCGGGCGGCGATGCCAGGCATCTGGATCATGGCCGTCACGTTCGGATCTCCGGGTGAGGCCATCCATATTCCAGGAATATCCTTTCAATTGATCATCATCCCATCACATGAATACAACCCAGCAAGGCTAC
>JAJTFQ010000151.1 GCA_021299955.1 Chitinophagaceae bacterium | reverse complement strand
TCAAAATGGCGAAGGAAGGACGGCTGCTGTATCTGGCGAGTGGATCACTGGCGGCGGGATCCGCTTCCTTGTGCATAGTGGCCCCCATGGAGGCGAGATGGCCGCCGGCTGAGAATCCAAGAATACCGGTTTTGTTCGGATCGACGCCGAGGGCTGCCGCTCTGGATTTAATGATCCGCATGGCAGTGGTCACATCCTCGTGTTGTGCCGGGAAACGACTTCCGGCCTGTTCCCCATCATTCAGCCGATACATGAGCACAAAAGCCTCGTAACCCATACTATTGAAGAACGCCGCCACATCCTTGCCTTCATGGATCGCCGCCAGGTTGGTATATCCTCCGCCCGGACAGATCAGGACGCAGGGCTTACCGGTGCGGTCTCCGGGGAGCGGATGGTGAACGAGATGCGGGGCATCAGTAAGTTTTTGGCGTCCCCAGATCCGTAGGCCCGTTTTCTCCGGATACAGCGGAATAATGGTTTGTGCGGAGGCTGTATTCATGATCATGAGGGTGGTTATGAACAGGAGACGATGAAACTTTATCATATCGGTATGTTGGGTTAAAGGTTCAATTTACATGCGTTCCGGAACCCGGATGCCCAGCAATTGCAAGGCAGATGCGATCACCACCGAAGTCATCTCACTCAGCCGGAGCCGCAGTTGACGCTTCTCTTCAGACTCGGCATTGGCGACCGAATGTTCGGCATAGAAGGAGTTGAACTCCCGGGCCAGGTTGAAGGCATACACCCCGATCAGAGAGGGGTTCATCTCGTCCGCAGCCTGCCTGAGCACCATTCCGTATTGTTCCAGCATCACCAGCAGCGAACGTTCCAATGGCATCAGTTCCACAGATCCGATCCCGATACCGGGTTCATGTTTGATCTTACGCAGGATAGAGCGGATCCGAGCGTAGGTGTACTGAACGAAGGGACCGGTGAATCCGTGAAATTCGATCGATTCCTCCGGATTGAAGATCATCTTTTTTTTCGGATCCACCCTTAGGAGATAAAATTTCAGCGCGCCCAGACCGAGGGTCTCGAACAGGGGCGACAGATCTGCTTCCGGGATATCGTTGACCTTGCCGAGGGTGCGGGTATGTTGCTCAGCCATGGACACCATCTCCGCAACCAGGTCGTCTGCATCAACAACGGTACCCTCCCGGCTTTTCATCTTTCCGGTCGGCAGTTCGACCATTCCATAGGAGAGATGATGGATGCCATCTGCATAAGGAAGACCGAGCTTCTGACAGATGAGGCGCAATACCTTCATGTGGTAGTTCTGCTCGTCGCCAATGACATAAATGCTCTGATCGATTCGATATTCCTCGAATTTGCGCATCGCCAGTCCGATATCCTGTGTGATGTATACCGAAGTGCCATCTTTTCTGAGCAGCAGTTTCTCATCAAGTCCGTCCGCCGTCAGATCGATCCATACACTACCATCCTCCTTTCGGAAAAAAACGCCCTTTTCCAGCCCGGCGGCTACGGCGTCCTTTCCGAGCAAATAGGTTTCGCTTTCGTAATAGGTCTTGTCGAAATGGCTGCCGATCTTCCGATAGGTCTCATCAAAACCTTCATAGACCCACCCGTTCATCCGTTTCCACAGGTCCATCACCTCAGGATCGCCCTGCTCCCATTTGATCAGCATCTCCTGTGTGGCCTTCATGATCGGGGCTTCTTTTTCTGCCAGAGCCTTTTCCATACCATTCGCCACCAGGGCATCGACTTCCGCCTTGTAGGCATCATTGAATTTCACATAGTAATCACCAACCAGGTGGTCGCCCTTCATACCGGTGGATGCAGGTGTGGCGCCGTTGGCAAAACGCTGCCAGGCGATCATGCTCTTGCAGATGTGAACGCCCCGGTCGTTGACGATGCAGGTGCGTACCACATCATAGCCGTTGGCCCGGAGGATCTCGGCGATGCTCCAGCCCAGGAAATTATTGCGCAGATGCCCCAGGTGCAAAGGCTTGTTGGTGTTGGGCGAACTGTACTCCACCATCACCGTCCGGTGCTTGGGCGCACCTTTACCGAAACAGATGTCATGGTGATGACGGGATAGCATATCGATCCAGTATGCATCTCGGATGGTGAGGTTCATGAAGCCCTTCACGAGGGTATGCGACGCGTAGAAGTCGGGGTGTGCCGATGTCAATGCCTCACCGATCTCCGCAGCCAGTGCTTCGGGCGATTTTCTCAACGCTTTCACCAGAGAAAACAGCACAATGGTATAATCCCCCTCGAATTCCGGGCGGGTCTGGTTGACCTGAAACCCCGCGGAAACACCTTCCGCTCCATACAAATGATGTAAAGCCTCGGACACATCGGTCCTGATTCTGTCAATGATCAACATGCTTCAATGATTGCTGGTAAAGGTACGATTCGTACATTTATTAGACTATGAAGAGTAGCAAGACCCTGACGGCAGGATCGGTCATCATCACGATATTCCTCCTCATGACAGCCATTTACACCGACACCTTCGCACAGCGAAAAGCCTTTGATGCCCAAGGCCATCGCGGTTGCAGGGGGCTCATGCCGGAAAACACCATTCCCGCAATGTACAGGGCCATCGATCTCGGGGTGACGACTCTTGAGATGGATGTGGTCATCAGTGCTGACGGGAAAGTGATCGTATCTCATGATCCTTACATGAATGCAGACATTTCCACCGATCCGGAAGGCAGATACATTCAGCCGGGCGATCAGCGTAAACATATCATCTACCGGATGACAGCCGCAGAGGTGCAGCGCTGGGATGTTGGTATGAAACCCCACCCCAAATTCCCCCGGCAGGAGAAGATAAAAGCCGTTAAGCCCTTGCTATCCGACCTGATCGACTCCGTGGAGGCCTATGTCAGAAGAAAGGGAAAGCCGGCCATACGATACAATATCGAGACCAAATGCAATCCCTCCACGGATAACGTGAATCATCCGGACCCCGAGAAATTCATCTCCCTGCTGATGGGCGTGATCAAGGAAAAGAGGATATCAAAAAGAGTAACGATCCAGTCCTTTGATATGAGAACGCTTCAGGTGCTCCACCGAAACTTTGCCCGCATAAATGCTTCCTACCTGATCGATGCGGGTAATCGCTCCACTCCTGAGATCCTGTTGCAGGAACTGGGTTTCAAGCCATCGACCATCAGTCCCGCTTATCAACTGGTAACGGCAGATTATGTTCAGGCTTGCCACCAGTTGGGCATAAAGGTATTACCCTGGACAGTGAATGACCGGGAGACCATTCTCCGGCTCAAGAACCTCGGTGTGGATGGCATCATCTCAGATTATCCTGACCTTTTTCTCTGATCATCCTCCGGGGAGCTCACCTTCCGGTTCACATATCTATTACGCACTAACGGTCATGCATATCCTTGAAGTCACGAACCGACGATTGATCAGGAACTTTCTTGATGTATCGGAGCGCATCTATCAGGGAGATCCCCATTGGATACGTCCGCTCGACCAGGACATTGAGGCGGTATTTGATCCTGCCCGAAACCAGGCCCATGCTCATGGAGAGGCTGTGCGATGGGTTTTGTTCGACGACCATGGCTTGCCCGTTGGTCGCATTGCTGCCTTTGTCGACCAGCAGAGGAGAGGAGCTCCCGAAAAATGTGTTGGTGGTTGTGGTTTCTTTGAATGTGTGCAGGATCCTGTGGCGGCGCGTATGCTTTTTAATGAGGCGGAGAAATGGCTGGCCAAACGAGGCATGAAATCAATGGAAGGTCCCGTCAATTTCGGAGAGAATCATATGTGGTGGGGACTGCTGGTCGAAGGATTCAGCCGACCTTATTACGGGATGAATTATCATCCGCCCTATTATGAACAGTTGTTTCGTGATGCCGGTTTCGAGGTCGACTATGTTCAGATATCCAATCGGATCGAGGTGGCCAATGCGCTGCCTGAGCGTTTCGAACGGATAGCCGATTGGGTTTCCAAAAGACCCGGACACAGCTTCAGATGTTTTGATGCCGGAAAGCTTAAGTCATTTACGAACGACTTTGTAGAGATCTACAATGATGGTTGGGAGGATTTCGATCATTTCAAGACGCTGAATGCCGACACCGTTCGTCAGGAATTCGAGTCGATGCGGGCCGTCATGGATCCGGAATTGATCTGGTTTGCCTATGTGAACGATCAGCCGGCCGCTTTCCTGGTTGTACTGCCGGATGCAAATGAACTGATCGACGGACTTAATGGTCGACTCGACTTAGGTGGTAAGCTCAGGTTTGGTTGGCATCGGCTCACCCGAAAACACAGGCGGATGCGTGCTTTGATCATGGGTACACGCAAGCGTTACCGGCATATCGGGCTGGAGTCCGCGCTGTTCATCAAACTCCGCGATGCCGTGATACGAAAAGGTCACTATCGTGAACTCGAACTCTCATGGGTAGGTGATTTCAACAGTCAGATGCTGTCCATACACAAAGCGACAGGGGCTTTTCCGTCCAAGAGACACGTCACCATGATCCGGCATTTCAGTTAGCAGATGACCGTTCACCCAAAAACTTGGTCATTCTATGAGAAATGTCGGAATTTCGCAGAAACCGTAAGGTTGACCACAATAATGACCCAGAGGATCGAACAATTTATAGACTTTTTTTACCCGCCCTTTTCGAGGTTCATGAACAGGATGACCTTCCGGTATGCTGCTTGTGGCGGCGCGAACACCCTGTTCGACATCTTTTTATTCTTCATCTCGTACAATTTTGTTTTCGATAAGCATATCGTCAGACTGCCGTTCATTTCCATCAGTCCGTATATCGCGGCCTTCATGCTTTCCTTCTGCATCACTTTCCCTATTGGATTCCTGCTGAACCGATACGTTGTTTTTCAGGGTTCTGTGATCGCCGGACGGATACAGTTCTTTAGATACGGGGTGACGGTAGTGGTGAGCCTTTTGTTGAACTATCTATTCCTGAAACTATTCGTGGAGTGGCTGGGGCTTTTCCCAACGGTGGCCAAGATCCTGACAACATTCATCGTGGTCGGGTTCAGTTATCTCTCCCAATCCTATTTCACTTTCAAGGTGAAGTCATATCGCAGTCAATAGCAACCATGGAAACGCTCGACATGCTTATCATCGGTGCGGGTCCCATTGGTCTGGCCTGCGGCATCGCCTGTGAAAGGAACCATGTCAGTTACCGGATCGTCGAGAAGGGAACGCTGGTGAATTCCATCTACAACTATCCGCTGAACATGACCTTCTTTTCGACATCGGATCGCCTGGAGATCGGGGATGTACCTTTTATATCCCATCAACCGAAGCCTAGCAGATCCGAGGCGCTTGAGTATTACAGAAGAGTGGCGATGCACTGGAGACTGAAGGTTTCGTTGTACGAATCTGTCAGATCTGTGCAGTCGGATGGTGAGTGTTATGTAGTGACGAGCGACAAACATCAGTACCATGCCAGGGCCATCGTGGTGGCTTCCGGCTTTTATGATATACCCAATCTCATGGGCGTTTCCGGCGAGCAACTTCCCAAGGTGCATCATTATTATCGTGAAGCGCATCCCTATTTCGGCCAGAAGATCATTGTAGTGGGCGCGGCGAATTCTGCCGTGGATGTAGCATTGGAAACCTGGAGAAAGGGGGCGGATGTGACCATGGTAATCCGTGATCCTGCGATCAGGGAGTCTGTCAAGTACTGGGTTCGGCCTGATATCGAAAATCGCATCCGGGATGGTGAGATCAAGGCCTGTTTCGAATCAGAAATCACGGATATCCGGGAGCACGAGGTGGAGATCCTCACACCGCATGGCATCATCACTCTGGAGAACGACTTTGTGTTGGCGATGACCGGCTATCTCCCGGACTTTTCCCTGTTGACG
>JAJTFQ010000150.1 GCA_021299955.1 Chitinophagaceae bacterium | reverse complement strand
CGAGCGGTACCTTCACAGGTTCCGGCGGAATGGATGGCCTGATCATTCAAAACATGACATCACTCTCCGAGCTGGTGATCGGAACCTACCTCGGAACAGGGGTGCCCGGCGACAGTCCCTACACTTCGGCCAATACAGCCACCATCACGCTGGGTGCCGCGATCAGCATTGCTGGTCCGATCACCATCCATGGCGGGATCATCCTGGCGCAGCAGAATATCACCTCCACCCTCAGCGGAGCGGACATATTGCTGCAGGCCACCGGATACATCGATCTGGCTGCCAGCCAGACCATACAGACCAATAACGGGGATATCACGTTTCGGGCGAATTCCGGCGGTACAGCCGTGGCAGTCCCCAATAGCACAACGGGTGCGATCACCCTGAACAGTGGTTCCAGTCTGTTGTCAACCGGTGGCAACATCACCCTGGGGGGTAATTTTACAGGCACCAAAGGGGCAGGATTGTATGCTGCCTCTGGGCGGACCGGAGGGGCTCCGGGTATACTGATCTCTAACGCCACCATTACGGCAGCCGGAGGGAGCATCAACATCTACGGAAGATGTACGACAAGTTATGATGATGGCATCCGTTTACAGGCTACTATTACTACTACCGGAAGCGGAACCATCGGGATCTACGGGGATTCACATGGAGGATTGACTGGAGGAACACCCGATATTTTTTTTGGCGGTATTACGTTTATTACGAATTCTTCCACCATCGAAACGGATGCAGGGAATATCAACATCGAAGCCACGTTAACCAATACCCAGAGTAACAGCACTCATGCATTGAATTTCTACAGAACAGTCTATACCAGTGGTACCACGGGCAGACATATCCAACTTTTGTCGAGATCAGGCAACATCCAGGTGACGGGCGACCGGGGTTCGACATCAGCAGGCGGCATGGGCAGCTCCAGCTGGGGTAATATTTATGCAGGATCGCCGCTCAGCGGTACCTGGACAGCATCCGGTAATGTAACATTTTCCTATTCAAGTTTCGTAGGGGCTGGGGCAAATGGGATCATCACGAAAACCACAGGAGCGGTCGTCTACGAACCGACGTCCACCAGTTTTTCGGCGGCTCAGACCTTCCCATATAATGCCAATTATACATTGGCATCGAGCGCGTCCAGTTTGACCATTGGTAAACCCGGCAATTCGGCAAATATCACCATTGCTACAGCTCAAACGGTGGCCGGTGATGTTTCGATCTATGGAGGCACGGTGACGCTGACGGGCGCGGTGACTGCCACAGGTTCTACACTGACATTGGGCGCTTCGACGGCACTCACCCAGGCCGCAGCCATTTCCGCCAGCAGTTTGTTGCTCTCGGGTGCGGGCACGTTCACATTGAGCAATACCGGTAATAATGTGGCGACCATCGCCGGAGGTACTTCCGGCTCCAGACTGGGTTCTTTGAGTTACACGGATGCGAGTGGCGGACTGACCATCGGCACCATTGGCAGCACCAGCGGGATCTACACCACCGGTGCCCTGCTGGTGGAAACATTGACCGGGGATATCAATCTCACGGAGTCTGTTTCTTCAAATGCCACTACTTCCAACGCGCTGATCGTCAATGCCGGTAAGAGTTCCGCCATCGGCACCAATACCGGGGGAAACATACTGGTATCCGGAACACCCACTGTAACCGTGGGGAGTGGCGGGATCGGGAAACTGTTCAGCGGACTGGAAACCAATAGTACCGGATTGACCACCCTGGTGGGCGGTTCCGGTAATGTGCGGTATGATTATGATGAAACCACCACCACGTTCAGCCCGACCCTGAGCGGGAATAATAATTATGCCATTTACCGGACCAACTATGGAACCGGTGATCTGACCATCGTTGCCTCCGGCGGTGATGCGATCAATTCCAAATGGGTCTTTGATAACGGGACCATTTCTACCACATCAGGTACCGTCAACATAAATGCTTCAGAATTGGTCACCTATCTCAGCAGCGGGGCCCTGACCATTGAGGCTGGAAATGTCACCATCAGCTCGGCCATTACCAGCAGTGCCGCGAATGCCTTCGTCATCAATTCCAATGGCGAAAAGACCATCACCGTGAGTGCAGCTGTTTCGCTGGGCGGAGCAGCTACTTTCAATAGCAATGTGTTTACGCTTGGGAGCGGAATCAACATATCGACCAGCACGGCTTCGGATATCACCATCAATACCAATGCTGGTTTCTCTACTACCAATACCACTCGTCGCACCATCAGCAGTGCAGGCGGGAATATTGTGATCCACGCGGATAAAGATGCCAATGGAAGCGGTGCGCTGGATCTGGATTACCTGACGATCAATCCGGGAGCAGGCAACATCATAATCAGGGGGGAGACGGCAGCCTTCAATGTAGGTACCGCGAGTCCCTATATCAATGGTACAGGCACCTTCACGTTTGAGTCCAGCGATGCTTCCTTTGGTCAGCTGATGTACACATCCTGGTTTTCCATCGACCAGGATGGGAACGGGATCAGTGCACTGACCCTGGGTAAGGCCGGGAGTACGGCGGATGTCGAAGTCAATACAAATATCTCGATAGGCGGTCCCATTTCGATCTATGGCGGATATGTGAATGTTAACGGCAACCTGACCAGTTCCGCAACGGGTGATATCTTCATCAAAGGAATTGCAGGTACCAACCCCTCCATTTGGATACAATCCGGTAATTCGATAACCAAATCCGGTGGTACGGGTACGCTGACGCTGCAGGGGCATGGCCGTGTGACGCACCAAGGTTCTATTACCACCAGTGGCACCGGGGTAATGAATGTGATCTTCTGGTCGGATTTTGACAACGACAATGATGATGGCGGCGTTTCTCAACAGGGTACGATCTCTACCAACGGCGGACATGTTTGGCTGGGAGGCTCCGGTTCCAACGGTGGAAGTTACACCTGGAACGGGCTTACAGTAGGGGATGGACCCTCGATAGGATCGACCGGATTCAACGGTAACGCCATGGACATCTATGGTAACATCACTACAAACGGCGGTGATTTTCTGGCCTGGGCAGGCTCAACAGTTTCCAGTGGCGGTATCGCAGGCATCGCCAATGACGGAAGTGGCGACATCGTATCCGTAGGATCAGGGAACATCGTATTGATCACCGATATGGTTTACGGTAGTGCGGGTGCCGCGATGTATTTCACCCAATCCGGCGGAACATTTACGCTGGTGCCGCATGAAGGCAGTTTCAGGAGTACATTCAACTGGAACCCGGCTATCCAGACATACGTTGGTAGTACCGCAGACGATTATAATCTTCAAACGGGCGACTTCGACTGGCTGGGTATTGGTGAGTTGAACAGCATAACAAGTCTGACCATCGGTTATTACAATGGTATGCTGAATGGTGGTACGCCCGTCGAATTCACGAACAGTTCGAACGTCACCTTCAGTACCGCCACAACATCCGCGGGTGCCTTTCATTTATACGGGGGCGCTATCTCCATGAATACCAGTCTGACCACGACCAGCGCTACTAATGGAAACATATCGATCAATGGTATCTCGATCTCAGGCACAGGAAATCTGGCGGTAGCTGCCGGGCGCAATGCCACGATCAATGTGTCATCCACCTCTACGTATGATGGCATCATCAGCGGAAGCGGCAGTGCGTTCACGAAGTCGGGTGCCGGTTTGATCATCCTGACCAAGGATCATACTTATTCCGGTTCGACCACCATCTCCGGGGGCTATCTGCAGGTAGGAACCGGCGGTTCCGTGAGTCAGGCATCCAGTGGCACGATCAGCAATACATCCGCCGTGGCCGTATCCAGTGGAAGTAAACTGGTGCTGTCACCCAATGAAAATATAACATTTGCAGCTCCTGTTTCCGGAGATGGAGGCGTCGAGGTCAAGGGTGCGTCGGGGTTGTACAGAAGCACAGCGTTGACTACAACAGCCAGTCTGATGGCCTCCAATGTTTCTGTCCTGGAGGTGTTGACCCGCATCACCGGTGGAACGTTTACCGGAAGTGCAGCTTCCGGTAATTGCGGTGCATATCAAAAATCATATAATGCTGCGACGAATACGGCCACGCTTCAATTCCAGCAGGTTGTTTCTTCAATTACAAAGGTGGTATTTGTGACACTGGAGCGAATCAATATAACAGATGTAGCGATCAGGGGCACAGGAGCAGCTTACAGATCAGGAGACTATCTTGGACAGAACATGGCCACCATTGGCGGAACAACGGCGTTAACGTTCCCCACTCAATATGGCATCAGCCAGGTGTTTATGTCGGGCAAAGTGAACTTTACCGGTGCCCTGACCTACACGGGTACTACCACGCTGAGCAATATGGTTACCAGTGCCACTGCACCGACTTACAGTTATACTTCCAGAGGGACCCAGGAGATCACCGATGCGAGTTCAAGCTTCCCCGGGCCCATCGTCAACAACGGACTGGTGATCCTCAACCGCAGTACGCCGCTCACCATCGCCGGTGACATGAGCGGAACGGAAGATGTATTGCAAGTAGGAGCCGCTGTGACATTGACAGGTACGAACACGCATACGGGAACCACGACGATCGATCTCAATAAAACATTGAATGTAGGTTCGGGTGGTTCCACCGGATCGATGACCGGGAATATCGTCAACTACGGAGCGCTGACCTTCAACCGCACTGGCAGTTCAACGTATCCCGGCGTGCTCAGCGGCACGGGTTCATTGACCAAATCAGGCACGGGCGACCTCACTATGAACAACTTAAACACTTACACCGGGGCGACAACCATCAACGGAGGCACGCTGATCTTAGAGCAGGATGTTCCAACTTCATCCAGCAGTGGTTTCACCGGTGCGGGTGCGCTGACGATCCAGCCATCTTCTGCGAGCTTTACCAGTGCGGTTACCTGGCCGATCCCCGGAACCTCACCACGAACACCTCCGGGGACATCTCCATCTTCACCGACAATTCCCTGGTCATCTCGGGCGGCAGCCGCACGGCCAACGCCGTGGGCCTGTTCAGGTACATGCCCAACGGCACCAGTTTCGCGGCGCCGGTGAGCTACCCCATCGGCAGCCTGACGGTCAGCAGCAACGGCCTGCAACTCGGTAAGCCGGGCAACACCGCAGCGATGACCATCACCGGTGCCGCTTCCAGCAATGGTCCGGTGACGGTGCATACGGGAGATTTTACCACTGCTGCAGGGGCTACGCTTACGGCTACTGCCAATGCCCTGACGGTCAATGCCTCGGGTAACGTGACGCTGAATGCAGGCCTGGAGGGCAGTACGACGACGGTGAATGTGCAGGGTAATCTGCAAACGACCGGCAGTCTGACCAACGTGAACTTGGAAGGCGGCAATGCGCAGGATATCACGGGAACGGCTAACTTAACTAATCTTACACTGAACAAATCGGCAGGTGCCGCTACGATGACGGCTGGCCGACAGCACCTCACGGGGACGCTCACGCTCACATCCGGCACGCTGGCAGCCGGAGGGTACCTGACCCTCAAGAGCACGTCCACAGCCACGGCCAGGGTGGCGCAACATGCAACGAGTACAGGCAACGTGACGGGCAATGTGGTGGTGGAACGATTCATCCCCGGCTCCCGGAAGATGCAGTGGCGGATGCTGGCCTTCCCGTACAATACCGACCTGACACTGAGTAACATCACCGGGATCAAGATCAGTTATTCAGCACCATCAACCCTTATGTATTTCAGGGAAGATTTCGACAACGGTGTCTATGGCAATGGCGGCACTCGCAACGGCGGATACCAGGTGTACACCGCTGCCAACCAGACGATCCCAATGGGACGGGGTGTTTCCGCCTGGGTATACGGAGATGAAAGTACCTCGGCCACGCCGGGTGCCGGAACGCTGGGTGCCGGAGGCATCACCGTCAGTTCGCTCGGCGAACTGAATGAAACGGGTGCTGATGTTACCATTCCAGTTACAAATACAGCCGCAGGCTGGAACCTGGTGGGCAATCCCTTTGCCTCCACGATCGATTGGGAGCAAGTCCGGGCGTCAAGCACTAATCTCAATGCTACGCTGTATCGTTGGGATCCCCAGGCAGAGAATTGGTCAAACTATAACATTAGTGGGGGTACAACGGGAAGCGGATCTCAGTACATTGAATCAGGCTCAGCTTTCTTCGTCAAAGCAGCAGCGACCGGAGCTATGACACTCACCATCCCGCAGTCAGCCAAGGTGACCAGCGCCCCTGACCTGCACTTCACCAAGAATCCATTGAAACTGGACATCCCCGGTCAGCGGGTAGGTACTGCCTCAACCCTGGCGGGCCTGCGGTTAAAGGCCTCCGGCATGGGTAACCCGATCCCCGGCGAAGCCTATCTGGATGTATCGAAGACGGATGCCACGAAAGGCTGGGATCCACAGTACGATGGCCTGATGATGGCCCGCAGCTCGGGTGCGAGTGTGTACTTCGATGGTGAAAAGGACAATGATTATTCGATGCACTTTGATGCGCCGTTGATGAACGGCGAGCAGCGTTACTATCCGATCTCCGTGACGACGCCGAAGGCGGGTGAGACATTGATCGAAGTAACGCCCGAAGGGAAGTGGTCGTCCATGCACAGCGTGGCCCTGATCGACAAGCAACTTGGACGAACGATCCTGATGCGCGACGGTCAGCTCTCTTACAAGGTTCGCATGGAAGAACTCAAGTCGGATGGCCGCTTCCTCCTCGCGATCAATCATGTGAAACTCAGTACCGACGGGCATTCGCCGGTATTCGAAGCAAAGGCAATCGGCAATCCGGTGACCAATAATATCATCGATCTGCAACTGACGCACCCAACGGCCGCACCCAAGCGCTGGCGCGTAGTGGACGCGATGGGCCGCGAGGCGGGCATGGGTGTGTTCGCAACGGATGCGGGCATCCAGCACAGACTAACGGTGCCGGGTATGCGTAATAAAGGCGTATATGTCCTTCAGGTTGAGATGGACAACGGAGAAACGCAGCAGGTGCGGATATTGAAAAATTAATATAACATCAAACAGCATCAACTCACATGAACAAGTTCGTACGCATCCTCTGCATACTGCTGATCGCCTCACTGCCTGTGCTGGCGCAGGAGGAAGAACTGGGGGTGGAAGGCCCCACTCCGGGTGATGTTCCGGTCGACGGAGGGCTCTCGTTGCTATTGGCAGCGGGAGCTGCCTTCGGCGGAAGGAGGCTTTACCGCCAGGGCGCGAAGAAACGGCGGGGGGCTTAGCGCCTTCCTTTCTTTGCGGTAAACTTTACACCCTTACCCCGAAGATATATCCGACCAGGCCCGACAGGCCCATGGCGAGTGTGCCCCAGATCACGATCCGAAGTACGGCCTTGCCCACATTCGAGCCACCCGTCTTGGCAGACACGGCACCCAGGACGACCAACGATAACATCGTGAATCCATAGAGCACATATTCCATATTGCTGACCGGCGCGAAGATCGTCACCAGCAGCGGCAGCAATCCACCGGCGGTGAACGCAGCACCAGATGCAAAGGCAGCCTGGATGGGGTTCGCCTGACTGATCTCGTTGATACCCAGTTCGTCGCGGACATGGGCGCCCAGTGCATCCACTTCTGTCAGCTCTTTTGCCACCTGCAGGGCTGTTTCCTTTTTCAATCCCCGGCGTTCATAGATCTCCGCCAGGATTTGCATTTCCTCTTCGGGCATTTCCTTAAGTTCCTGTTTCTCCCGTTCAATGTCGGCCTTTTCCGTATCAGTCTGCGAACTGACCGACACGTATTCCCCCGCAGCCATCGACAGCGCTCCGGCCACCAGTCCGGCCACCGTCGCCAGCAGGATGGGATCCCGGGAGGTACTGGCTGTCGCCACACCGATGGCCAGACTGGAGATGGAGATGATGCCGTCGTTTGCGCCCAGCACTGCCGCCCTCAGCCAGTTGCTGCGGTGGATGTAATGGCTGTCGAGGTAGTTATCGATGGTGAGTTTGGAGTCGTTCATCGTCTGTCTTGGAGGGTTCATTTCGATGGATTTAAGTTACCAAAGGAAGCATTATTTTCCCCGTCGGGACTGGAACCGGGCATCATGTAATCAGACTTGCATGACACTCATCGAGATCTGTGAAGCTATGCAAATCGCTATTACAGTTCGTATATGAAAGTAAGTTTATACGAATAGCTTTCTTTTTTTTTACATTTCGATCTCGGTGCAGCGTGCTAGTGACCGTAAATTATTCATGGTTTCTCTTAAGTGTAAGACGCTAATAAGATACTTGTAATGGTTATTGATCTTGAATGTTCTAGTTTTATTTTCTGACTCAAAATTTCTAACATTTAAATAACTAGCCATGAGAAACATCCTCTACATCATTGCTATTATTCTACTTATAGGATGGGCCATTGGTTTTTTTGCATATAGCCTGGGTTCGGTCATACATATTTTGCTCGTCATTGCCGTTATCGTGATATTGCTGAATATAATACAAGGCAGGAGAGTATAATATCCTGATTTAATTATGTCTTTACTCTTTCTATAGGGCTGCTCTTGCATATTGTATCTGGCAATATAATACTTACATGTATTTATATGGACCCAGACGGGTAAGTCGTATGAATTGATATCCAAAAAGGAAAGCCCCGTCATTGACGGGGCTTTCTGTTATCATAGGATTTACCTTTTCGATCTATTTATCAATCCAGATCCTCGACGTATAGGCATCACCGTTAGTGAGCTTCGCTTTGGCCGCATTATAGTTTGCCCCATTAAGGATCGGTTCATCCGAAGGATAAGCGGTCCTGCGCGGGATGGTGCCATTCGTTGAGCCAATGTTCTTGCCCGGCGTCAGCGCGGGATATCCCGTCCGCCTCCATTCAAGATAGGCATCATATGAGCGGGAGAACATCGAGATCCAGCGCTGGGTCATGATCTTGTTCAGTTGCTCGTCCTTCGTGCCGGAAGGCAGGGTCTGCTCAGTGAAATCTGCCGGGATGGTGGTAATGAAATACGGGTTCATCGCCATGGCGGCCTTTACACCTTCCTGATAGAACGTGGCTGCCTGAGCGGTTGTGGCGCCCCATCCTTCCAGGGCTGCTTCTGCCCTCAGAAAGCAAACATCTGCATAGGTCATTACATAGACAGGAATCGGCGTGGCGATGGTTCTGTTGAACCAGGTCCTGGTGGATGCCAGGGAATAATCCGCACGCACTACAGCAGCCAGATCCGCATCCGTCAGCGCAACATCAATGCCGCGGTAGACCAGCACTTGCGGTACCGTCTTTTGAGAGTTTGCGGTCGGAGAGGCGATCAGTGTCAGCCTAGGGTCCTTGGTGGCGACCAGCCGGTCTACCAGCGCTTTGGCGACATACTGCAGGTCCGGACTGCCCGATGCATACTGGGCCATCACGGGGTGATAGTTGGCGGGGAGCGTCGTCACCATCTGCACGGCAGCCGTTTCGTTATTGGATGCGATCAGGGGAGCGGCCATCGCTTCGGTGACCACCTGCTGGGCCAGGGCCGGGTCGGCCTTTCGGATGCGCATGCCGATCTGCAGCTTCAGCGCATTGCCATACTTCCGCCAGAGGTTGAGGTCGCCCTTGTAGTACATATCCGCGTTTCCATAAGTCTGATCACCATTGGTGATCTGACTGATCGCTTTGTTGAGCTGCGTGATCAGATCCTTGTAGATCTCCTTCTGATCGTCATATTTAGGGGTTGGGTTGACCTTGTCCTCCGACAGTCCGGATTCTGAATACGGGATGTCTCCGTAGAGTGCCGTCAGACGTTCCCAGACGGCCACTTCCATGATCCGGGCGATGGCGAGTCTGCTCCTCCCCTCGGGAGTGGCTTCCTTTCCGGCCAACAGTTTGTTGCGGATCTGGGCCAGGTTGCGGATGATGGCATAATGCGAAGACCAGGTGCCGTCATCCGGCTGCTGAATGTACCGGGAGGTTTTGGCGACGCCTACGTTACCGGAGGCCCAATGCTGGGCCCAGGAACCAAACTGAATGTTTACACCTTCCCCGCCCTGTTGGAAGTTGGCATCTTTTTGCGCCTTGGTGAGCACGAGCCCCGGATCCATGAGGACGGAGGAAGTGGGGGGAGTATTTAACTGCTCGAAGTTTTTCGTGCAGGCACTGCCTGCCAGCATCAGGAGGGCCGCCGCCCCGATATATCTTGTTGCTTTCATGTGACTTTGCTTGTGGGGATTAGAATTCGAGGTTGGCCCGGATACCGATGTTCCGCATCATGGGCAGGGAGGTCGATTCGAGGCCGAGTGACGAATTGTTGATGTTGAACGACGCCGCCTCCGGTGCGAAACCATCCGTGTGACGCTCCAGATAGAACAGGTTCCGTCCATACAGCCCGATCGATGCCTTCCGGATGAATGTGCCCTTGGTCAGTCCCGCCGGCAACTGGTAGCTCAGGTTCATTTCCCGGACGCTGACATAGCTGGCGTCGTTGATCATTTCACGGGACACGAGGTTGTCCTTGTCGGTGGCCACGGTGTTCCAGTAGTTCTGGGCCGACACGGTCTTGGTATTTTTCACCCGTGCTCACCCATTTGCCGCTGGCATCTTTCGAGGCAGCTACCCCTTCCGCGACATACGAACCATCACGTCCGGCCAGCGTCTTCTTGATCGTTCCGTAGGTCAGACCTTCGCGGAGGGTGTTCGAGAAGATCATCCCGCCCTGGCGGATATCGAGCAGGAAGGAGAAACCAATGTTTTTATAGCGGAAATTGTTGGAAAGGCCACCGATCCAGTCAGGCATGACCGAACC
>JAJTFQ010000149.1 GCA_021299955.1 Chitinophagaceae bacterium | reverse complement strand
GCTGGAGAAGGTCCCAAGGGTTCGGCTGTTCGCCGATTAAAGTGGCACGTGAACTGGGTTCAGAACGTCGCAAGACAGTTCGGTCCCTATCTGTGGTGGGCGTTAGGAAATTGCGAGGACATGACCTTAGTACGAGAGGACCGGGTCGTACGTACCGCTGGTGTATCGGTTGTGCCGCCAGGTGCAGTGCCGAGTAGCTATGTACGGACAGGATAAACGCTGAAAGCATCTAAGCGTGAAACCTTCCTCAAGATGAGTTTCCTTTTAAGGGTCGTCATAGACGATGACGTTGATAGGCTACAGGTGTAAAAGTGGTAACACTAAAGCCGAGTAGTACTAATTGCCCGTAAGCTTTAATTTTATTTCGTTTTTTGATTTACAACTTGCCCAATATGTTAAGTTATTACGCTGAAAAGCGTGTACTGACTTATGGTGCTTATGCCGAGGGCGTTCACCTCTTCCCATCCCGAACAGAGAAGTTAAGCCCCTCATGGCCGATGGTACTGTCTGCAAGCAGACGGGAGAGTAGGTAGGTGCCATATTCATTCAAAACCCCGTCCCTCAAAGGATGGGGTTTTTTATTTATATCCTTCGCTCTCGCAAACTGATACGTGCATTCCACATCAGGCATAAAAATACCCGGCACTTGTTCATGCCGGGCATCACTTCCCAATATCCAAATGTATCGGTCAGCGAAAATCCTTCCCAACAATGGTCCAATCGTGCTGACCAAACCCCATACCGATCCATAGGTCCATCACTTCCGCAATGGCCGGTAGCAGCGTCAGCTCCACGCCCGCATGTTGTGCGGCTTCCATGAACAATCCCGTATCCTTCCTTGCCATGGAAAGCTCCCAGGAAGGTTGCCCACCATCTGCTTTGCTCATTCGATCTAGACGGGATTCCACCATCGATGCCGGATTCCAGAGCTTAAATAGTTGAACGAGGTCCTCATGACCAAGATCCAGTGACTTGGCAACACCCATTGTCTCCCTTAATCCGAAAGTGAAACATACAAGAAAGGTATTGCCCGCAAGTTTTATGGCCGCCGCCTTACCCGTTTCGTCACCCAGGTCCACCAGTCGACCAGTGAGTCCCGATAAATATGCACTCCATCGATCCACGATGGTTCTATCACCTGAGATCAACATCAATCCGCTGCCCTCGCGTGCATTCGCAGGTCCCATGAATACGGGCGCATGCTGATACGTGACTCCCCGCCCAGCCCAATAGGCCGTTCGCCTGAGCGCACCCTCTCTTGAAGTGGTCGTATGATCTATGACCGTTTGCCCCGCCTGGAGATCCGCCAACGATAGGACATCATCCACCGAAGCGTCATCCCGTAAAGCCAAATGGATCAATTCAGTGCCACGGATCGCTGATGCGGGATCGTCAAATACGATCGCCCCTTCCAACCTCAGCTTGTCCGCCTTTGTTCTTGTTCGATTCCAGATGTTGACCCGCACACCTTTCTGTAACATACGATGTACAAATCCTCCGCCCAGGAGACCGGTGCCTAAAAAACTCACGACTTGCATTGGTTTCTTTTTATGTTTTACTACCCCAAATATTTTATGCGGTGATTTGAGCTTTCGAAAGAATTGACATCGTTTATCTTGTTCATATTCTTCGGCAGCGTCATTAGACTTACGTCATCGATCACTCTTGTATGGTACACAGATAATCGCCGGGTACAAGGATCATTCCCGGACGATACGGTAGGTTTAGGCCGCCACGGGTGATCCTGACCTGATTCGGAGTTCCGGGTAACGTGAGTGATGCTTCCATACCGCCAGGTACCCCGATCCGATATTGGATCCCATCTTTTCGGCGCTCCCAGGCAGAAATGATCTTACCACGAACCGACGTATACTCTGCCGAGAATCTGTCGAGTCCGGGCACAAAGTTCGGTGTGAGTGTCACGCGTCGGAATCCCGGATGCGACTCCGCTGGCCTGATGCCCCCAAGGGCCTTATAGAACCAGGCACCGATCTCTCCGAACATAATATGATTCATTGAGATGTCTTGCTGCGCATCCACCGGCCAGTTCTCGAACAGCGTTGTAGCTCCGTTGCGGATCCACCATCCCCAGGACGGGAAATCCTCCTGCAGGGCTACCTCATACGCAAGGTCGGCATATCCGTTTTCGCTCAGTGCATTCAGGATCGATTTCGTGCCCAGCAGTCCCACATCAATATGTCGTCCGTCTGCCCTGACACGCTCCGCCAATCTGGCCGCCACCCTTGTACGCACCGAATCCGGTACCAGCCCGAAATGCAATGGTACACTGAGTTCCGTCTGAAATCCCGACCCATATATATGCCGTTCCGGTCGATAGAACTTCCGGTGGAAGGCGGCCTTGATCTTTTCCGCCAGCGCCTGATATTTTGCTGCATCCTTATTTTTTCCCAGGATACGGGCGGCCTTTGCCAGGATCTCCACATCTTTAAAGTAATAGGCTGTGGACGTTAGATCCACCGGCGTTTTTGACTTCACCGGCACCCAGTCTCCCAGTCCCCAGGTGGTGATGCCCTCAGGGCTCACTTCCGTGATCCGGTCTACATAACGCCGGATATTGTCATAACAGGTGGCCAGCAGGGTCGTGTCGCCGTAAAACAGGTAAATATTCCAGGGGATGATGGCAATGGTGCTCGTCCAGTCAGGCCCGTTACCCCATTCATAGCCCCATCCCCCTGTAGGGATGATCGATGGCAACACGCCGTTGGGCTGCTGCTCATCCCGGTGATCGGCCAGCCATTTTTCGTAGACCGTGATCCCATCGAAATTATAGAGCCCTGTTTCCGAAGCGATGTGCGCATCGCCCGTCCAACCATTCTTCTCCCGCTGTGGGCAATCGGTGGGATATCCGAACAGATTTGAGAGATAGGATTGGTTCGTGGCACGCCAGATGGCATCGAGTACTGGATTGGAGGAAGAGATGCGGCCGACTGACGGAACATCGCTGTGCATGAAATATCCGGTCAGGGATCCGGTGCTTACCTCCACCGGACTGGTTGATGTCAGTTCCACGTATTGAAAACCCTTGTAATTGAAACGGGGACGAAAGATTTCCTCTCCCGCTCCTGACAAAATGAATATATCAGTTTGAAAGGGATCCGAATCATCCTTTGGACGATAATGGACATCGATGTTCGATTGATCCACATGTCCATCCGATCTCAGGCGTTCTCCATGTTTTAGCCGTATGATCGTACCACGGCTTCCCTGGATCCGGAGTTCAGACACGCCGGATATGTTCTGTCCGATATCGAACACATAACTGGTATCTGACCATTTTTTTACGGAGACCGCCGGAATGGCCCTCGTTGCCCGGATGGGATGCATTGCCTGTGCGACGATCAGAGGGGCGGGCGCAGACCGGAGGATGACCGGCTTCCAGGCCGTATCACGGTATCCGGGTGTTGACCATCCCGGGATCTCGCGCCGGGCATCATGATGTTCCGCGGTATAGATGCTGTTGAAGATGACAGGCGACAAGGTCGTCCGCCAGTCCCTGCCTGTGGAGATGGTCTCAGTAGTTCCATCTACATATGTAATGCGTATGTCTGCACATACCGCGGGACGATTGCGCCAGGGCGCTTTATCGAAATTCCATACGGCCATCGATTGATGGTTGTACCAACCATTGCCCAGTAGAAAACCGGCGGCATTATCGCCTGCGCGGAGCAAAGACGTAACGTCGAAGGTTACGTAAAGCAGTCGGCGGTCGAAGCGCGTATAGGCCGGATCCAGCTGGTGATCTCCCACACGCCGGCCGTTGATATGCATTTCAAACAGGCCACCGGCTGATACATAGACCCTGGCGGAACTAACGGTCTTGGATAGCCGAAAACTTTTGCGGATGTATGGTGCTGCCGGTTGATCGATCCCGAGGCCATCACTGATCCAGGCACCTTTCCAGCCTTCGGATGACATCATACCCGTTTCGAAACTTGTGATGGGCGAGCCGATCACTTCTCCCTTACTACCGGTCACGTGTACCCTCCAGAAATACCTGGTGAATGGTTTGAGCGGCTTGCCCGCATAGACTGCCCGCTGCACCAGGCCGGTTCCCTGTCCATCCCAAATGAGCGGTCCACCATCTCTTAATCCTGTGGAATCCTCGGAAACCCGGATCCGAAATCCTTTCGGAACGAATCCAGTACTGGTGCCAGAGAAGACCCAGGTAAAGCGGGGAGCAGGTGCATCGATCCCGAGCGGACGTTCAAGGTATTCTGTACGCATACCTGTGATGCCCGGCTCTTCAGGCGCCTGGGCGGCCGAACGGTGACCGGCCAGGATGGATAACAGGGGCAACAGCAACGCCGGAAGGCATCGGATCTTCATGTCGGACTGGTTTATGGATCAAAATACGAATTTTCCGCGGGGAACCCGGCGTAGAAAGGTGCCGGATCTTGTTAAGTTAACCTGTACATGCGACTTGTGATGAATTCGGTATATTTAGTATATCCTAAATCATGCGCGCATGTCATATCGTTTCAGCAGTCTGTCGGATCATCAGGAGGTGGAACTGACGGCATATGTGGCGGATTTCCTGCAGCTACATCCATCCGCCGAAATTTTGGTGGGCTGCGATTCTCAAAACCACGACGGGGCGACGCATTTCGCTGTCGTGGTGGGACTGCATATTCCCGGCCGTGGCGCCCGGGTGCTCTATGCCCGATGGGCGACCCGGCTGATTTATGACATTTGTTCCAGGCTGCTGGAAGAGGTCAGGCACTCGGTCGAGGTGGCCGAATTGATCCGCACCGGTATCGATGTCACTGTCACCTGGATCGACATCGATGTGAACCCGGATGCCCGCTATGAGTCGAACCGGATCTTTTCCAGCGCGGTGGGACTCGTTACCGGCATGGGTTACCGGGTCAGGCACAAGGGTGATTCTCCCCTGATGACCCATGCGGCCGACCAGCTCGTCAAATGACCTGTCCGGGTCAGGGCCTCACCATGAATCTCTCGGTGCCCAGCCGTTTGCCGGAGGCATCTCGTACTTCCATGATATATATTCCCCTCCCTGCTGCTCCCAGGTTGATATCCATGTGGGTATAACCCGCCTGAGCATCGAATCCTTTCTCATAGACCAGGGATCCCCGGCCATCCGTCACCCTGACGAATAGGCGGGATTGTCCGCTGCTGTACACAGAGGCTCTGAACCGGCCAGACGTGGGATTGGGATAGAGGAATAGCCTGGCCATGGCCGAATCTCCGATCACCAATTCGGGTGTTTGTACACTACAGGCGGGTAGCGGAGTTGTATAACCGACAGCCACGCGATAGCGGCCTGACGGGTACTTTAAGCCGATGGAATCCACTGTGGCCGAGGTTTCTCCGATGAGGGCCACATCATTTCGAAACCATTGATAGGTATAAGTGCCTGCTGCGAGCGGTGTGGCGATGACCGATGTGGCGCGTCCCGGATATATGTTGGTCAGGGGGGATGCCTGCAGGCTGGCGCCGGGCATGGCCAGCACCCTTACTTGCCGGCTGATGCTGTCGCGGCATCCCGCGGCGCTTGTAGCCAGCAGTTTGACCGTATAGTTGCCGGAAGCAGTATAGCGGCGGGAGGGGGAGGCCAGGTTGGATGAACTGCCGTCTCCAAAATTCCAGGTCAGACTCAAGGATCCTGCTGAAATGGTGGATGTATTTGTGAAGCGGAAGTCGTTGCCCGACAGGCATTGTGTCTGCATTCCAAGGTTGAAGTCTGCACGCGGTTGCGGATTCGATGTCAGTACCAAGGGTGCGGAGGCAGAACGACAACCATTGGCTGCCGCAACTTCCACGGAATAACTTCCTGCCACGCCGGTACGCAGGCTCGTTCCTGTCTGACCTGGAATGGACACACCGT
>JAJTFQ010000148.1 GCA_021299955.1 Chitinophagaceae bacterium | reverse complement strand
GACGGTTTTCTGATCCGGACGCATCAGAATAAAATTGTTGGTAGCGGCGAGCTTCAATCCCCGTCCGAGCAGGTCGTTCGGCATTTCATCCATCATCTGCTCCGTGATACGGATAACACGATGCTGTCCTCGAAGATGGATCAGCAGATCCTCAGGCTCGATCAGCACATCTCCCTCCACCGGCAGGTTGACCTCCAATTCCTCCTGCCCTTCCATATCTGCCCGAACCATCGTCCAGTCGATCCGCTCAAATTCATCCGTGAAATGGCCCATTTTGAGCATGGCAACAGGAGCATGGACGGGATGATTGGAATAGGCTTCTCGTACGACAGTCCGAACGCCTGACTTGGGCGTTTCTCCGATCCGGATACTCATCGCCAGTTCAGAAAGCTTAACATTCCGGTACTCGAGCTCCCGTAGTTTCTCGTCTTCCAGTTGAGGGATCAACAAAATCATATCGAGACTTTTTATGCCGCCGCCACATTCGCCTCCGGAAGATTCAACGCACGTACGCGCTGAACGAATGTCCAATAGCTGCTGCGACCGCCGCGTTTGTATTCTCTGAAGGCGTTACGGATCAGGGTCTGACGGTCGGGCGACTGCGCACCGTCGCGCAGGGACGCCACGATCCGGTGGGATTCGATATCCTTTCCGACCTCTGACCAAACAGCCGTGGACCACCGGCGTACCCTGGTGTCATCGATCGACACCTTCGTTCCGCTAAAATCCACACCAAGGTAATCGAATACTCCATTCAATATCACTTTGGTCTTGCCGATATTACGCCGCAATCGGAAGGCCCCGAAACGCTCATCAAGCCGTTGCAGCAACATTGCCGGATCGGTGCCCGGCTCCGCGATCAGCAGGATATCATCCGCATATCGATATACAGACACCCCGGGGATCAGACCCGGAAGGTCCATCTGCTGGGCATAGAACTCTGCCAGTATCACAGAAAGCGAGAGTCCGAGGGGCAATCCCGGTACTTCTGCGGCCGACGGGTGACCGGCAATGGCATAGGCCAGAAAGCCCATGGTTCGATCATCGAAACGATTTTCCGTGCGCGTCTTCAGCAATTCGATCAGCCGGGTGCGATCGACGGAGGGATGAAACTCGGAGATGTCGGTCTTGATGATGACGGGCATGCCCTTCCGGCCAAGCAGATCAGCGTGAATGGCTGCCACTTGTCCATACATATCATTCCAGTTCCCGGTAACGATCTGCGCGCGTGTGAGACGATTCAGTAGCACACGCATTGCTACCTGGTCACGCAGACAAAGCAGCACAGTGCGGCGGATCTTCTCCTGCTCCCCGCGCTTCTCTTTGCGCTCCTGAAGTGAAAACCGTTTTAGCCGAAACTTCGGCAGCCCCGAGGCGCGGTCGTCTTCATTGAAGAGACGTACCACCTCAGCAAAGAACCTGCCCTTTGTTTCGGGACTTCTCTCCACCTGAATAGTAGTCATACCATCCCTCCCCACCGGCAACAGCGAGGCGATCGCGGGATCATCCATCCCGGCCAGGCCGCGAAAACCGGCCGGCACGCGGATCTTGTTACGTCCCTTCTTCACCAGGTGTTCGTAAGCATCCCGGACTTCTTCGATCGTGACTGGCTGGAATTGTTTCATGTGTGATTGGGTTTGGAAAGTTGCGGGGGCGTTAGCTGCATGTGGCTCGTCGTCAGCCATGGTGAAAAGCGCGGTTGCCTCTTGATCAGGCATGGAGGACGCCCCCGCAACAATACAAAGGTAAAGAGCTTTTTTACAATTATCTATACTTGATAGTTAATATCATGTTAATGATAATTTAGACTAAATGTCACTTGTCTTCAGGTTGATCGACCCCATCCTTTGTTGTTCCGGGGGTCATAAAATCAACCAACGCTTCACGCAGCTGCCGGGGATCGGCGGTTTCCGCCAGCTGTTTGCGAAGCCCGAGCAACGCATGGAGCTCGATCCGGTCCAGATCCGCTTCATGAAAATGGAATGTCCAGCGGCCTGTGGCCTGTAACGCTTCTATCCGCTGACGCAGATCCGCGAAACGCACAACGGTGGAGGCCGTATCCATACCGTCGCTGATCAAATGAAGATCGACATGTACCCGCTCGTCATTCGCATGCTGTCCGATCCATTCTTCAAGGACATCCAGTTGTCGCCAGAAAATATCAAATAAAGCTGTGTCGCCGTCTGTGATGATCACCATATCCCTGATTCCATGGAGCTCCGCAGCCCGAACATATTCAATGATGGGAAAAAGCCCGGTCGTAAAAGTGCTGAGACCGAATCGATGTTCCGCCTCGGGGTGTCGATCCACAAAATGATTAAATTCGCCAAAATGCTCCTGCAGGATGTCTGTCAGCGCCTCCTGATGGACGTCCATCGAAGCGCTGGCATCTACCAGCAGCTGTCGGATGTAAAGCATGGTGTAGTGCATGGGTGTTGTTTGTTGACACAAATTTACCCTCGCTAGCTGTGGGCTCTGAAAACCTCAAGCTTGAGAAGCTGATCCCACACTCCGAGAAATTCACTTCAGAAACTTCGCGTCTTCGTTTCTTTGTGGTAAACCCAAACACCATCGACGCCACCACCCCCATACGACTATCCGCCCTTACCGCAGGCATACGCACCGCCGTAGATCAGCAATTCGGCCATCGTGCATACTGGGTGCTCGCAGATGTGGCCAGCCACAAATTCCATTCGCCCAAGGGATTTCATTATTTCGACCTGGTAGAAAAGGGCGACCGCAACCTGCTCGCCAAGGTCAACGCCGTGGCGTGGACCGAAGGAGCCGCCCGCATCCGCGAATTCGAACGACAAACCGGACAGCGCTTTGGAAATGATATCCAGGTACTCGTATGCGTTCGGGTCGATTTTCATGCGGTGTACGGACTGAAGCTCACCGTCATTGACATCGACGCCCGCTTCACGCTTGGCCAGCTCGAAGCACAGCGACAGGCCGTATTCGAACGACTGCTGCGCGAGGCTCCGCAGGATGTATGGCGGCTGGGCGACCGTTATGTCACCACCAACGCCACCCTGAAACTGCCGCTGGTCATCCAACGGATAGCCGTGGTAGCCTCCGAACGATCCGCGGGCTATGAGGATTTCAGACACAGTCTGACAGATCAGTCACATGGATTTGCCTTTAAACTCACACCATTCGATACTTTAGTTCAGGGACCGGAAAACGCAGGCGCCATTGTCAGAAGATTGCACGAGATCGCATCGATGCCCGATGCCTTCGACGCCGTGGTCATCGTCCGAGGTGGCGGTGCCCAGACAGACCTGCTGATCTTCGACCAGTATGAAGTCGCCCGGGCAGTAGCAGCACTGCGCATCCCCGTGTTCACGGGCATAGGCCATCTGCGCAACGAGACGATCACCGACCTGATGGCCCACACCGCCTCGAAAACACCCACCGAAGCAGCCGAATCCATCATATCACACAATCGAAATTTCGAGGAAAAACTGTTGTCATTCCAACAACGCATCATCCTTCGGGCCCAGCAGCGACTTCAAGCATCAGTCAGGATTCAATCACAAATGGAACAACGTCTGACCGCAGGAATCAGGCAGCGAGTAAAAGAGGAACGAATAGAAAACGACCAGGTCCTGCATCGCTTGCTCCATGCAGTCCGGTCGAGGATCTCAACCCATCAGCAGGCACTGACATTTACCTCCGCAGGTCTTTCCCTCGCGCCACAAAGTCTCGCCCGCCGGCGGGATGCCCTGCAGCAACAGATCCTGCAACTCAAATTTCAAGTCAGATATCAGCTCGAACAGGGTCAACGCGATATGGCGCATCTGACCACGATCGTTCGCCTTTCTTCCCCGGCAGAAGCCCTGAAACGAGGCTTTGCCATCCTCCGTAAGGACGGCAGGATCCTGACCGATGCCACTGCCCTCAACCCCGGAGACGAAGTAAATATAATCTTGAAGGACTCAGAACTGAACACACGCATCATCAATAAAATAACTAAAAATGGAACCGAATTTGACCTATGAGTCGGCCTTCGAAGAACTGACCACCATCACCCAGGACATTGAGTCCGGCACCGTATCGGTGGACCTCCTCGCCGAACAAGTGCGAAGGGCCTCTGTACTCATCGCCTTCTGCCAGGCCAAACTCAGGGATACGGAAACAGAAGTGAACCGCATCATCGAAGGATTGAACAAACCGCAGGAGGGCTGAGCAGAACATCCGCCCAATGATTCAATGCAATTCATCAGCGGCGGCTTTCGAATCCGCCAGCCATTGCTCCATACCATACAACGGGATATTTTCCAGCCAGTCCTGTTTACGGTATCCCAGCGCAGAGGTACGTATACATTGAGACGGTTGATATGAATCGCGAAAAACGCTCAAGCTTCTTGACCTGACATTCTCCGCCGCCTTGACCTCCAGGGGAATCACCTCTCCGCCACGTTGCAAAACAAAATCCACTTCAGATTGGGCATTATCCGGATTCCAATAAAATAGCCTTTCGTCCTGGCAGACAAGTTGCTGAAGCACAAACTGCTCTGTCAACACCCCTTTGAACTCAGTAAAGAGCCTGTCATTCTGCAATAAAATAACCGGACTGAGGCCAGCCATGCAGGCTAATAATCCAATATCGTTCAAATAGATCTTGAAATCAGACCAATCCGCATAAGCATCCAACGGAACCCCGGATTTTTTAACCCGGGTGACCTTATGGATCAGTCCTGCGTCTTTCAACCATTCAATGGCCAATTCAAATTCTTTGGCCCTGGCACCCGTCCTGAGGAGACTGTACATGAATTTTGAATTCTCTTTGGCAAGCTGTGCAAGGATGGATTGCCATACCATCCGGATCCGCGGCCATTGAGCAATGGGTGCATGTTTAGAAAAGTCCTGCTCATAAGCCCTAAGGATATCCTGCTGAACTTTCGCAGCAGCCTCTGGTCTTCCGCTGGTAATATAAGCAGTCACCGCCTCCGGCATCCCACCCACCAACATGTATTTTTTCAGGAGATCAATGAATTGATCGTGGAAAATGGAGATCATCTCGCAGTCACCACGCTGCATCATGCTGAGTAAGTCCTGCCTCCCCATAGCTGATAAAAATTCATGGAAACCCAGCGGATGAAGCGTCAGAAATTCTACTTTACCCACCGGAAAAGAAATACCCTGATGGATCGCTACCCCCAACAGGGATCCGGCAGACAGGATGGCCATGTCCGGCATTTCTTCAGAAAAATATTTCAAAGAGGTAATGGCTGCAGGACAGGCCTGTATCTCGTCGATGATCACCAGCGTCTCCCCAGGCAAAATGTTAAACCCACACAACAGACCCAATGCCTCCAATATCCGATCCGGCTGAAGTCCCTTATTGAAGATGGCATGAAGCTCAGGCGTTCGTTCAGCATTAAAATAGGCTACGCTGACGAACTCACAAGATCCAAACTCCCTCATCAACCAGGTTTTACCCACCTGACGCGCCCCTTGGATGATCAAAGGTTTTCGCTGAGGGCGTTCCTTCCAGGCAACCAGCTGACCATAGGCGGTTCTTTCCATACAATGGTATCTCAGGACAAATTTAAGACCATAATAATGTATATTTATACATTTTTAATGACTTATAATTGTTTTAAAATACATTTTTATCGACTTAATCCTTAAATGCGTGAAAATCATGACCCATCCCCTCATGGTCAACCCTCCCCGCATCAAACGATCCCGAACCGACGACCCCGCATCCCCTCACCATTCCCAAACAGCGTCTCCGCGATCCGGTCGTAGTCCGTTCCTTTCTTGTTGCAGGATTCGAGGTAAGGCAACACCGCCAGCACCCGATAACGCATATAATGCACCACATCCTCATGGCTGTAGGTCATCCCCGGATAGCGCCGCTCCACGGCCATCTGCAGACAGGCATCCGTAAGCACGACAAACAAGGCCATACGCACACCGCCCGGACTCAGGAATCCCACCTCATAAGTGCTCTCTCCTTCAA
>JAJTFQ010000147.1 GCA_021299955.1 Chitinophagaceae bacterium | reverse complement strand
CCGCACCATTCTGTTCAACATGTGTGGACATGGTTTCGTGGATATGCAGGCGTACGCAGATTATTTCGATGGCAAACTCAACAACCACGAGTTCACTGAAGAGGAGCTGTTCGGTAACCTTCCGGAGATCGATGCGTTGCAGCCGACGGCCTGAGAGGATGCATCATTATAAATAATGAAGGCGGATGTGATTACTTTCACATCCGCCTTTTCATTTCGTGATCAGTCTCCTGGCATTACTTTATCGCATAGGTACTTCCATCAACAATATCTCAGATCCTTCGGCATTGGATGATATGGAGAACCCATCTGTATCCCAGATGCCTAGTCCGTCGCGGGTTTCGAGTGTATGACCCTCGATGCTGAAAGATCCTGAGAGGATGAAGGCGTAAACCCCGTTTCCAGATTTTTTCACCTGGTACTCTGTTTGTTTGTCAGCGGAAAAAGTACCCAGATGAAACCAGGCATCCTGATGGATCCATACACCTTCATCATCCGGATCGGGAGATAGTACCTGCAGAAGTTTATCCTGTTTATCTTCCTGAGGTATGGTGATCTGATCGTATCGGGGTGTTACATTGCGTTTGTTTGGGAAGATCCAGATCTGCAGGAATTTGACAGGCTCGTCGGGATTTTTATTGTATTCGCTGTGCTGAATGCCGGTTCCTGCACTCAACACCTGAATGTCGCCCTTTTGGATGACGGCTACGTTGCCCATGCTGTCGCGGTGCTGAAGATCTCCTTCGAGGGGGATACTGATGATCTCCATATTATCATGCGGGTGCGTTCCGAATCCCATGCCACCATGTACGGTATCGTCATTCAATACGCGCAATGCACCAAAATGTATTCTCTGCGGATCGTGGTAACCGGCAAAACTGAAGGTGTGGAAGCTTTTCAACCAGCCATGGTCTGCTTTACCGCGTGTATTTGCTTTGTGAAGCACTGTTTTTGACATAGAAATCGGTTTATGGAACAAAGTTGCAAGAAGTCATGCCTAACAAGCATAAACAAGATTAATTTCCGGTGAGAATTCAACATAAAAAGCATAATGGAATGCTTGATCTCACATCAAAATATTTAAGATCCTTAAGGATCATGGCCTTTATTTTGTTCGGACCAATCATGCCGTCCTTTGCTCAAGACATTACATTGGATGGATATCGGGGCATCTGGTTCACGTTGGGGCAAAGGTCTCTTTATGGCGATAAATACTCCGGCGGACTGGGAACTTACACGGCGAATCACATGCCCGTGGCAATGTATGATCGGCAAAGTCATCGAACTTTTTTTGTGTACGGAGGAAGCCGAAAGGAGGGGGAGCGTCACTTATTCATTATGATCTCCTATTACGACCACAGAAAGCACGTGATGCCCAGGCCTGTTGTCGTAATGGATAAGAACGGGGTTGATGATCCGCATGACAATGCCTCACTTTCCATGGATGCGGATGGCTATCTGTGGGTATTCGTCAGCGGTCGAAATGTATCCAGGCCCGGTAAAGTATTCCGGTCCACCCGACCGCGCGACATCACCGCATTTGATGAATTGCTTACTTCTTCATTCACCTATCCCCAGCCCTGGTATCTGGGAAAATCAGGATTCTTGTTGATGTACACCCGTTACACCAAAGGCAGGGAATTGTATTTCCGCAGGATCGGACCGGATGGACAGCCGGGGCCGGAGACGAAACTGGCGGGCATGGGTGGCCACTATCAGCTGTCGCATTACGATGGCCGGCGAATCATGAGTGTGTTCAACTACCACCCGGGTGGAGATGTCGACAAGCGTACCAATCTGTACTTTGTTAAGTCCAGGGATACCGGACGCCACTGGATGACGATCATCGGAGACACACTTCAGCTTCCATTGACAGATATTCGAACTCCAGCCCTGGTCCGGGATTATGCGCGAGACAGTCTGTTGGTTTATCTGAATGATTTGACCGTCGATCAGTATGGCCGTCCGGTGATCTTGGCCGTCATCAGTCGTGATTTTCGTCCGGGTCCGGCCGGAGATCCCAGAAGATGGGTGGTGCTTCACTGGAAATATGGCGTTTGGCAGGAACGGGAGATCTGCCGGTCAACCCATAATTATGACATGGGCTCTCTCTATGTCCGTGGCAGACTATGGCGCGTCATCGGCCCAACAGAGCCGGGTCCCCAGCATTGGGGAACAGGTGGCGAGATGGCCTTGGTCCGACAGAGCCGGGCCCACAACACTGGGGGACGGGCGGAGAGATGGCGGAATGGGTGAGTGGGGATGAAGGATTGACCTGGGTGCGCAAACGCATGCTAACGGCTTCGAGTACCCGAAATCATGCCTATGCGCGGCGACCGGTGAACGCTCATCCCGGTTTTGAGGCATTTTGGGCGGACGGACATGCGGATACGCTTTCGGCCTCCAGATTGTATTTCAGTGATCGAAGGGGCAGGGTATTTATGATGCCGGACAGTATGATCGATGACCCTGAAAAGCCCGTTCGATTGAAGTACAGGCCCTAACCCTGTCTCAAGCAAGCGTTTTCGTCAAAAAAGCGTGGAGCAGATCCGGCCTGTCTTTGACTGCATGCTCTTCTGGAGTAATTTCATGGAACGTCCATAGCGGGCGCAATGATAAAAAGTCTGATCGATGTTGAAGTTGACTGTGCATCTCTCTGTTTTCGCCCTTCTCATGGCTGCGGGCGTGTCATGCAAGAAATCCACGGCGCAGTCACCTGTTCCGCCGACCACTTCCCCCGGAGGTTTGATCGATCCGGCCACTTTGAAGGGGACGCTGGTGTTTCAGTCGGGATTTGAACCTTCCTGCCAGATCATTCCCAATGGAACGAATGGCACGGATCGCATCATTGGAAGGGATGCCACGCTTTCCTCCAACAATGATTGGGATGCCCTCGAGGGAACGGTTTTGTCCAGCCGTCCTTATTTCAACTATAACGGTGGTGATTCCACGAAGCGCGCTGCACGTCTGGCTACAGACCCCCTGAATCCCGCCAACCGCGTCCTTCAGTATCGATTGAGCGATCACTGGCCGGACGGAGGAAATGGTTCTGTGAAAGCCCGCGTCCAGTATGAGTTTTACAATATCAAGACTGGTTATAAGGAGTATTATCAGTCGGTTCGGATGTTTCTCCCTTCAACCTTTGATCTACTTAGAAAGTACCCGTCGAGCATCAACTGGCTGACGATCGTGGAGATCTGGAACAACATCACCTGGAGTCAGACGGTTCCGAATCGTTATCGTCTCACGCTGGGCATCGGTAAACTGGTGCCATCCGAGAATGATCTGTGTTTCATTGTGGAGGGCCAGGATTGTCAGTTGAACCCTGACGGGAGTCAAAAGTATACGACCCTGTGGGAACAACAGGCGCCTCAGGTGAAGATCCCGGTGGGGAAATGGTTCACCATGGAGTATTATTTCAAGGAAGGTAATCGTCAGCAAGGCCGGTTCTACATGACCATCCAGCCGGAGGGTGGTCAGCGGCAGCTGGTGTTCGATGTCACCAATTTCACGCATAACTCTACCGATGCGGCACCCGACGGGGTTACGCATTTCAATCCGATGAAACTCTATACTTCAAAGGAGTTGATGGATTACATGAAAGGACAGGGCCAGACCCTTAATATTTTTTGGGACGATCTTAAGATCTGGAAGAAATGAGCCTTTGACAGGCAATCCTGAATATTACCTTCTCCTCAGGATGCCAGTTGATGGAATTCAACAGCGAGTCTGGCGCCGCAGGCTGCGTTGTGCCTGATCAGTGCGATGTTGGCCGCCAGACTTTCTCCTTGTGTGTGTTCGCTGATGTATTTCAGCAGAAAAGGCGTGAGGTCCTTTCCGGAAATGCCCGATGCGTTTGCCGCATCAATGGCTGCTTCAATGTGTTTTTCCATGAGCTCCGGTTTCACCTCCAGTGCTTCTGGGACGGGGTTGGCAACCAGCACGGCCCCTTCCAGGCCGATCGACCATTTGGTTTGCAGCAGACTGGCGATCTCCTGTGTCGTATCCAGCCGCAGGGGCGATCTGAACCTGCTTTTGGAGGAGTAGAAACTTGGAAATTCATCCTGGCCGAGGGTGACAACGGGTACACCGAGGGTTTCCAGATATTCAAGGGTCAAGCCGATGTCGAGGATCGACTTGACACCGGCGGATACCACGGCCACAGAGGTGTTGCCCAGTGTTGTCAGGTCGGCGGAGATGTCCATATTCTGTGTTGCCCCGCGATGCACGCCCCCGATTCCGCCGGTGACAAAAATGCGGATGCCTGCCATGTGGGCGATGCGCATGGTGGCCGCCACGGTGGTGGCCCCGATCAGTTTGTTGGTCAGGACATATGGCATATCCCGCAGGCTGACCTTCCATGCATCAGTGGCCTTGCCCAGGTTTTCTATCTGCGGGGTGGTCAATCCCACGCAGCATTTTCCGTCCAGGATGGCGATGGTAGCGGGTATGGCGCCCTGATTTCGTACCTCTTGTTCGACCTGCAGGGCAGTTTCCACGTTCTTCGGCCAGGGCATGCCGTGGGAGATGATGGTGGATTCGAGCGCTACTAAGGCTTTTCCTTCCGTGAGGGCGGTTTTGACTTCGGGATGTATGTTCAGCCAATGGTGCATGGGTCGGGGTAATAGCGGGTGACACGATCCAACAATTTCTTCCTGTTGAATCCCGGTATATTGGCGCCTTCGACCTGCAGGATCTCTGCGGAGAGTGTATGCGCGATCCTCAGGCATTCTTCATGCTGTTTATCGAGTAGTTTGCCCAGGAGGAACCCGGCCACGGACGCATCTCCTGCTCCAGTGCAATCCACCACTACGATGGGGCAGGCGTGCAGTTTCAATTCGCCTTCGCGGCTGTAAATGGTTGATCCCATTGCTCCCTGATGCAGCCATACGTGTTGTACGCCTCTGTCGAGCAGGGCATTTATCTGTTCCTGCGTTGTTGTTCCCTTTTCATTTCCAATGACGGGCAGTTCGTCTTCGTTGGGTGTGATCATCCATAATCCTTCGAGATCCATATCTGCGATTCTCCGGGCGGGAGGTACTGACACCGGTTCAATGATGAATGGAATCCCATTTTCCCTGGAAAAAGCCAGCAACCAAGAGAGGGATGCCGGCAGGACATTGGCGCAAGACAGGATAAATCCTGCGTTTGTCAATTGGTCCCGGTAGTTTTCCAGGTATTCGGGGGTGATATGTTCTACCGGACTGTGGGTGAGTAAGGCTGTGAACAGGGAGCCGTCGGGATTGAGGATGCCTGAATATCTGCCGGAAGGTCCGTTGATGGTAAGGGAGCTGCCGATCCGAATACCTGCTTCCCGGCATTGTGCTTTGAGCCAGTTGCCATCACCATCGTTTCCAAAGACCGTCATTAACTCGACTTCAACCTCAAGCATTGCCAGCTGGTGGGCAATGTTCCGTGCCACGCCTCCGGGCGTTTTGGATACAATGGCCTCGTTGGTAGTGGCCATCAGTATTTCTTCACGGGTATGGAACAGCTCATCTATGAAAGCGGCTCCAATGCAAAATACGGGTTTGGACATGGTGGCCAAAGGTAAGGCGCGCTTCGAAATTTCCCGACAGACAACTCATTTCGAATGGGCTTCGAAATCCAATCGTTTGCCCTTTAGCATGACTTGTTTCACATTTATCTGGTCGTCGAAAATGATCAGATCGGCATCCTTTCCAGGCGCTATGGATCCGATCTTATCATCGACTTTCATGATTCGGGCCGGCGTGGCGGTCATCATACGTACGGCATCGATCAGTGAAACGTCTGCCAGATCCATCATGGTTCGGATCAGACGGTCGGCGGTGGCCACGCTGCCGGCGAATGCTGAACGGTCGGGTAATTTGGCGACGCCATCTTCCACGATCACGTGCAACCCAGTGTCGATCTGACCGAGTATCGACGGGCCTTCCGGCATGCCTGCTCCGCGCATGGCATCTGTGATGAGGGCGATGTGTTCGGTACCCTTGACTTTCATGATCAGTTTTAGCAGGGGCGAGGGTAGGTGTACGCCATCCGCGATGATCTCGACATCGAGTTCGTCGTGCAGGTAGCCTGCCTCGATCACTCCGGCGTAACGAAATGCGTTTTTTCGGGTGACGCCGGACATGGCTGAATAGAAATGGGTGAGCAAACTGAATCCGTTCTGCCAGGCCTCATATGCTTCTTCGTAGATGGCGTCCGTATGGGCCATGGAAGGCAGAATGCCCATCTCACTGAGCTTTCGGCCCAGTTCGACGGCTCCTTTTTTCTCCGGTGCGATACTCCATCGCCTGATCACATCCGCATGTTGGAGGATCTGCATGTATTCTTCGGGATCCGGATCACGGATGTAGCGGGGATCCTGAGCGCCCCGTTGTGCCATGGAGAAGTAGGGTCCTTCCAGATGTAATCCCAGGAAAGCGGCACCTTTCGAATTGATTGATAATGCTTTACGATAGGTATCGATGGTATGGAGGATCCCATTGAGGTCGGAGGTCAGCGTAGTGGGCAGCATCGAAGTAGTACCATGGCTGGCATGCAGCTCGGCCACTTTGAGGAATGCTTCCGGGGTTCCGTCCATAAAATCATGTCCGCCACCTCCGTGCACATGGATATCGATGAATCCGGGCGAAATGTAGTGATCTCCTGCGTCGATCAGGGGGGCATTTTCCCATTCCGGTGTGCGTTCTTCCACCCCAATGATCACTCCGTCGGACACCAAAATACAGCCTCCTTTCAGGATACGATCTTTCAGGATCAGATCTCCCCGAAGGATGAATTGCTCAGGTCTGTCCGCCATATTTCGTGTATTTGCCGCTTGAGTTCCAGAATTATTTGTCCAGCAGGGAGGCGGCCGCCCGATCCAGGTATAGCGTGCAATTCGGGTGTTCCCGGAGTATGCCGGCCGGATACATGTTACTGATCGGTTTTTCCAGGCAGTCACGGACGGCGACGGCCTTGCGTTCATCCGGAACGGAACAGATGATCTGCTTTGATTTCATGATCTGTCGGATGGACATGCTGATCGCCTGTTTCGGTACGGCATCGAGGCTCGGAAACCAGCCTTCTCCGAATTGCTGTTGTCGGCAGGCTTCGTCGAGGTCGACCACGATGTAGGGTTCATCGGTCTCGAAATCGGCGGGCGGGTCGTTGAATGCCAGGTGTCCGTTTTCTCCGATGCCCACCAATGCCACATCGATGATGACGGTTCGGATCAGATCACCCAGCCGACGACATTCGGCCAAAGGTTCGTTCTCGCCATCGATCAGATGAGCTGCGTTTAGTTCGGGTACCTGCGTGATGAATCGTTCCGTGAGGTATTTCCGGAAACTGGCGGGATGTGTCATCGGGATCCCGATGTATTCATCGAGGTGGAACATGGTGACCCTGCGCCAGTCGATGCCGGGCGTTGCGATCAGGTTTTGCAGGGTATGGAACTGACTGGTACCGGTGGCGAGGATGATGATCGCGAATCCCTGTCGATCCAACGCGTTTTTTATCGATTCCGCTGCCCGGATGCCGGCGGCTTTGCCCATCAACTCCGGTGTTTCCAACACATTTTTTTCCATTGATCAGATCTTCAGGAACATTTTACGTTGATACAGAAAGGCCAGGAACACCCATTTCACCAATATGACCGTCAACGCCAGGATGACTGCGTTGAAGGGTTCTGCTGCGAGATCGCCCAGCCACTGGAAGAAGGCCTTATTGGTGTAGGACCATTGTATGAATTTTCCTGACATATATATCAGGATAGAATTCATGCCAATGACTCTGAAAAAAGTCGCCTTTGTCCATTTTTTGACATCGATGATATAGTAGAATGCCGCCATCAGCCAGAGACTGAATGCGACGGTTTGCAGAACGAATGAGCTGGACCACAGGTTTTTATTGATGGGGAAGAGCAGGTGCCAGCATTTGGCAAATAGCAGGCAGGCCGTGCCGGCGATGATCATACTTCTGACCTTGAACCGATCAGGGTAGTGACTGGTCCTCAACAGGTTACCGGTTATGATCCCGGCGAGTCCGGAACTGATGGCGGGTAAGTTGTTGAAGAGACCTACCGTGTCGTGGATTCCGCGGGAGAGTTTTCCGGGGAGTACGGTGCGGTCAAACCAGGAGGAGAAATTCCCCTCCTCGGTCAGATCTCCCGCCGGGAAACCGGGTGCTGAACTGAACCGCA
>JAJTFQ010000146.1 GCA_021299955.1 Chitinophagaceae bacterium | reverse complement strand
TTGTTGATGGGAGAATAGAAGGGGATATCCGGGCTCTGGGCACCGATGGTATAACCGATGACCTGGAAGGGTGCATCGAATTCAGAGTCTTCGAGTTTGGCGACGACACCACCCATGTTCTTGAAGGACTGGGCGGGCACTGCACCCACTTTCAGGTTGCCTACATAGGCAGCTGGGTTGGGCAGTTGTTTGACGCGGAACATCACTTTACCAGCTGATTTGCCTTCTACCATGACGGTGACGGTCTGCTCACCATTGGATCCGTTGGCAGGCTTGGCGATGTATTTGCTGCCACCCTCTTTGGTGATCGCTCCGCCGCTGAATGTAGCGCTTACTTTTTCAGCACCTGCACCGGCCGTGATGGTCAGGGGGTTGTCGACGCCAATGTAGAGTACGTTCATCTTATCGGCAGATACGGCTACGCCGGAGGGTGCACCCACGGTGTATTCGATCGCTTCAGAGACGGATTTGGTTTCTCCGGTGTTCGGGTCGACGTAGTTGACGGACACATTCACCTTACGGGTGCCGGTACCACCGACGTTGAATTTGGAGACAGCCACGCCGTTGTCATCTACGGTGACGCTGCGTCCGTCGATGGAGACGGTCGGCTTCACGGAAGCATTGAAGGCACCGAGACCTGCAGTGATGACGAGTTCCTCACCCGGCATCAGATACGTAGAGCTGGTACCGATCAGCGGCTTGAATTTATCGAGCACGATCTTTACGGATCCTACGCGATTGATGCAGTAGGTGGCCACCTGGTTCTCAGTATTCTTCACGTCATTCTGGAACTTACTGAGCATGGTGAGTGCCGCAACGGTGGGACTCATGTGGAAGTGTGCGTTCGTCCAGTCCTTGACCTTGTCGCCGGTGGATTTATTTCCTGAGGCAGACTTGGGGACTTCCAGGTTCAGGGGCAGTTTGGAGCCCAGGTCCTTGGCGATCTCGGGATCGATGGCCATGATGGCCTTCTTGTAGGATTCCAGCGCGGCGTAGAGATTTTTACCCTCACCCCGGGTGTCGAATAGACGGGTGGCGGCATCGAGATTGTCCTGTCCTTTGGGATCTTCGGCAGCGGGATCATATTCCGCTTCCTTCATCAGATCTTTTTTGTATCGGTCGATCAGATCTGATGTCTTCTTGGAGAGCTCGCGGGCCTGATCGGCCTTGGGCTTCCAGATGGCGGCCTTTTCTGCGGTCTTCGGATCCTTTAACAGCTCTTCGAAGCTGGAGTAAAGGGATGCCGTCGACTGGGTCAGGACATTGTTGGATTGATTGAGGCTGTTGTCAACCACCTTGAATGCGTTGATGATCTCGGCGGAGACGTTGAGCGCGAGAAGGGCTGTCAACACGAGATACATCATGTTGATCATCTTCTGCCGTGGCTCTTTGGGTAGTGCCATTTTCTTAAGCGTATTTTATGAGGTCAATATGGTTTTCCGGACGCGGGTCCGTGGAACGGGCGGGTTTCATCAACGGCCCTGCATGGCTGCCAGCATGTTGCCGTAGACATTGTTCAGGCTGCCCAGGTTCTTCGCCAGCAGTGCGATCTGCTCCTGAGCGCGTTGTGCATCCGCCACACTTCCCTGCATGGTCTGGGAAGCATTGACCAGATTGTTGTAGAAGGCGTTCATGGCCTTCAGGTGGTTATTGGTATCCTGGAGTTCCAGTTCGTAGATGGTATTCAGGGAACCGAGGTTCTTGGTGAGGGACTGAACCTGCTCGTGGAAACTCTTGGTGCCTTCAGCAGCTTCGCCGAAATGCTTGGCGGTCTGGGTAGCGCTGTTATACGCATCTTTCATGGTACCGAGGGCGGTAGCGGCCTCTTTCGTCTTGGCAGTATAGTCGGCCGTAGCAGCAGACATGTCAGCAATCTGGGTCATGTTTTCTACCGTGCTGCCGAGTTTGGTGAAGTTGTCACTCAGGCGGCGGAGGTTGGTGGGGGTGATGTCTGCTTCCTGCAGCATCTTGTCCATGGCCTTGAGTCCGGGGGTACCTGCATCTGCACCAGCCTTGGGCAGGGCTTTCACCAACTCAGCCATTTCGGAGCCGGGAGGCGGGAGGAAAGCGTAAACGACAAAGATAAGCGCCTCCGTAAGCAGACCCACGGTGAGCATGATGTCCGCGAAGGACAAGTGAAGGATTTTTGCCCAGGCACCTACGATTACGACGGCGGCACCTACGCAGACGATGATGTTAACGATTTTGTCCGTGGACTTCGATACTCCTGCCATGATTCTGGGTTTATGACTGTTCTGTTTTGTTTCTGAAGATGTATGAGACTGATTAGAATTTCTTCTTGCCTTGGGCAGGCGCCAGGTCGATCACGCAGCGGAAGCCAATGTATGATTTGGCAGTGTCCTGGTAATCGTAATTGCGGGTACTGGTTTGCAGATAGTAACCAACATCCTTCCAGCTACCGCCTCTGACGACTTTGCGCTTCATGCGATGAGGGGCATTCTTACCGGCATTCAGACGGATGTCTGGGTTCATGTCGTGCTGGAAATTATACGCACCTTCATAGAAGAGGGAGGATGTCCACTCCGCTACGTTGCCTGCCATGTTGTAGAGGCCGAAATCATTGGGCCAGTAGGCGTCTGCGCGGACAGTGTAGAAACCACCATCTTCAGGGTAGTTACCACGTCCCGGCTTGAAGTTCGCCAGCAGGCAACCTTTCTTATTGCGCAGGTAGTATCCGCCCCAGGGGTAGGGCGATTGTGAGCGTCCGCCGCGGGCAGCGTATTCCCACTCTGCCTCGGTGGGCAGGCGGTAATCGTTTTCAGGGGTGCGCTTGCGCTCCTCCAGGAAGGAGTTCATATACTGGGTGCGCCATACGCAGAAGGCGGATGCCTGCTTCCAGTTCACACCGACAACGGGATAATTGCCGAAGGCGGGGTGCGTGAAATAGCGGCGGGACATCGGTTCATTGTAAGAGTAAGAGAAGTCGCGGACCCAAACCAGGGTATCGGGATAGACGGGGATCTCTTCTTTGATGATGAACTGCGAGCGGGGTTTCTTGTCATTCTCGCGCCTGGCGGCTTCTTTGAAGTCGAACACTTCTGAACGGTAGACCAGCTTATTGGCATCGAGCTCCTTCTTGCCGAAAACGCGGTTATCGGGTGTCAGCAACATGGCGTTCAATTGCTCCAGGATCTTCGAGTCGCTCCACTTGATCGTGCTGGCCTTTTTCCAGTCGATCAGTTCGACGCCATCGCCGCCCGCCTTTTTGTAATTGAGGATCGTTGCCGCGATCGAATCACGCACGCGGTTAACGAACTGGCGATACTCGTCGTTCGTGATCTCGGTTGCATCCATCCAGAACCCGTTGATCGAGATCTGCTTGTTGCGGGCCGTGAAAGCGTAGTTTACATCCTCATCACTGGGTCCCATGTGGAATGTTCCCTGCGGAACATATACCATGCCCACCGGCCGCCAGGGGGTGTATCGCGCACCGGAGGACACACCATGCAGCTGACCATCGTTGGGTACACCTTTGGCATTCCCCTTACCCAGCTTGCTGCAACTGGCGGAAAGCGTGGCAACCGCTACAACGACCGACAGACGGGTCAAAAATGACTTCACTCGCATATGGTTCTGTTTCTTATAGATTCGGACAAATATAACTCAATTCAAGGTGCCTGCCGACGCAACCCTCACGCCACATCAGGATTTAACAAGGCGTAAATCAAGTCGCATCGATGAAGAACGTTCCCCCAGGGTCCCTTATTGTCAACCTCATGTAAGGTCGGTCCCTTTCTCTCCGTCACGACCTCCTTAGCCCTTACCCCAAAAGGGCAACGCACTGACAGAGATTTTCCTCGCATCTTCAAACGGCGCTTGGTATCTGAAACAAATACCATGCCATAAACGGAATTCGTGGAAAAAAATCGAAAAAAAGGCCGATGGAAGAAAAATGTTTGGATTTGATCAGAGGCGATCAGTCAGCGGAGCTCAAACTTGACAGAAAACGTTCCAGGGCGGCGACCATCGAAGGCACCTGGGGTTCGGGTGCCTTGATATGCAGGGAGAGACCGGCCTCTTCGACAGCCTTGGATGTATTGCTCCCAAAGGCGCCGATGAAGATGCCGTTCTGGGAGAAGCCGGGGACGTTGTCGATCAGGCTCTTGACACCGCTGGGGGTGAAGAAGCAGATGACATCGAAGCGTTGGGAGACGAGCAGTTCACGTACATCGTTGCTGATGGTACGGTACATGAAGGGCGTGGCAAACTCACAGCGATGCGACTTCAGCCAGTTCATGATCTCGTTGTCCTGCTGATTTTCAGAACAGGGATACAGGAATCTTTCGTTCTCCTTATGCTTGTTGATGACATCGAACAGAGATTTGTTCGTACCGTCAGAACCGAAGAATACCTTTCGCTTGCGGTATAGGATGAACTTCTGCAGGTAGAGGGCCACGGCCTCGGAAATACAGAAATATTTGGTATCCTGGGAGACCACCACCTTCATCTCTTCACATATCCGGAAAAAATGGTCGATGGCGTTCCGACTCGTGAAGATGACCGCGCTGTACTGGGCGATGTCGATCTTCTGCTTTCTAAAGTCTTTGGCAGGTATGGCCTCCAGCCTGATGAAAGGATGGAAGTCCATCTCCACCTGATACCTTCGGGCCAGCTCGAAGTAGGGGGATTTGTCAGAGTCCGGACGGGGCTGGGTGATAAGGATCTTTCTGATCGATGTACCCGGCTGTGCTGGTGTGTTTAACCCTTTCTTTGCCATGTATGATTCCTGGTGCAAAGGTACGCATTTTATAAAAAAAGGTCTCCCAGGGCTTTTCCGATCAACATCAACGGCAGCACTTCAAAGGAAAAAACCATGAAAACAAAATGCAATATATTGATTTTCAATTCTTTGCTTGCGTAATCATAAGCCCTCACCAATCGTGTCAGAAAGAGTGCAGCCACCAGGAACCAGGCCATTCCTAGCCAAAGTGACCGATCGGCATCATCCCGGTAGGCCAGCATTAAGGATACGGGCAGGAGCAGGATACCGCCCACTTTGTTCACCATGAACACGATGAAAGCGTAAGAGGATGCTTCCTTCTGACGGCCCGCCAGCCAACCGGCCAGCTGCAGCAACAAAAATTTCCCCAGGCCGATGGCGATCAGCAGCAAGATCAGCAGGAGGATGGCCAGATGGGGTGACCAGTTCAGGCTGCGGAGTTCCGGACGCCACAGAAAAAATAAGAATATCCCACCGCTGATGCAGAAGAAGAGGTTGAGCATGAGCGACGGCAGCGCATACTGGGCCACCTGATCACGCATCTGCTTCTGTCGGTGTACCACGTTCCTGAATACCAGGAACAGGTCGCCCATGTACCTCGGAAAGGCAAGACGCATCAGACCTATATATAACAGACAGCAAAAGAAGAGATAGAAGATCCAGTCGGTCGATGGTCGATCCCGGGGTGAGATCAGCCAGGTGCGTAAGGGTAGGTCGAGCCGAAACCAGGGATGTCCCTCAAGATAACCGCCGATATCTCGTCCGTAGTACCTGTTCTCAGAGAAGCGGGGCATGAACCTGTCCGTCTTCGCCGCCTGATACATCGGGGCGGACAGACTGTCCGGCCGGTTCCGGAGGGAATCGACGGCAGCGACGATGTTATTCCGGGCAGGCATACGCGACTGTCCACGAACGCAGGTTGTGGCGGTCAGCAGGACAATCAGCAGGAGGAAACGTTGGGACATGTGCATCAGCGGACGCTCCGTAAGGTGCAAAGATACCGCTTGTCGGCCTCAACCGATGGATCAAAAAACACTCAGGATGCCGAAATGGATCTTGGACTGACGCATATCCAGCGGCTGATCGTCGCGCTTGCCCGCCGCCCACGCCAGGTCGAGGATCCCCGCCCTCGTTTCGAGCCGCAGGCCCAGACCTGCACCGTAATAAGTATGGCCGCGATCCGTCGGGAGGGTGCGGTCGGCAGCATGGCCGATATCAGTAAAGGCGAAGAAATGG
>JAJTFQ010000145.1 GCA_021299955.1 Chitinophagaceae bacterium | reverse complement strand
TGTCACCAGCACGATGGCCTGTGCGATCACGGCCAGAAAACTTTGCATCAAGGTGGCCCATGTCGAGGCCGGGATCCGCAGTGGCGACTGGCGCATGCCCGAAGAGGTCAACCGCATTGTGACCGACAGCATCAGCGATTGGTTCTTCACCACGTCTGAATCAGCGGGACAAAATCTTATCCGAAGCGGTGTTTCGCCGGATGCCATCTTCTTCGTGGGAAACACGATGATCGATACGCTCCACCAGCAGATGGACGCGTTCATGCCTCCGGCTTTGTGGCAGGAGTCAGGACTCATCTCCGGGCGATATCTGGTCATGACACTGCACCGGCCATCGAATGTTGATGATCCCCAAACCCTGCGCAGCATCATCGACATCCTGGAGGAGAAGCTTGAAGGCATTCCTGTGGTGTTTCCGGTCCACCCGCGCACCCGTGCCAATTTCGAGCGATTCGGCCTGTCTACGCGCAACATCATCTTATCTGAACCGCTGTCGTATCTCGAGTTCAACTACCTTGTAAAGCATGCAAAGGGTGTGATCACTGATTCTGGTGGCATCACCGAAGAGACAACCGTGATGGGCATTCCGTGTATCACTCTCCGGGATTCGACCGAGCGTCCGGAGACCTGTACGATCGGCACCAACGAATTGATCGGAAACGATCCTTCGAAACTTCGTGAAGCCATCGATCAGCTGCTGTCCGGTCGATGGAAAAAAGGCGGTATTCCTCCTTTGTGGGATGGCCGGGCTGCGGAGCGCATTGTGTCGCAGCTTGTAACTTTAAAAGATCGGATCACCGCCTCATAACAGCTTGCGGAGCCCACTGAGCCGCTCGATCACGTAGGTCGGGACGATACCGTCACGCGGGGGTACGGCAGGGTTGTAATAGACCGTGTCAATGCCCGCATCGCGCGCGCCGACGATATCCGCATCCAGGGTGTCTCCGATCATGATGCAACGATCCGGCGTGGTACCTGCTTTTTCCATCGCATAAGTGAAGATCTCGCGGTGGGGTTTCATGATGCCGGCCGCCTCGGAGGTGATGACATGTATGAAGTAGTGCCCGATGCCGCTGTGGCGCAGCTTGGCATGCTGGGTCTGCTCGAAACCGTTGGTGATGAGGTGCATCGGATATCCCTTGCCGGTAAGGTAGTCCAGGACTTCGATGGTGTCGTCGAAGAGTCTTTTTTTGGTTGGCAGGATCTCCAGATATCGCTCGCTCATTGCCTTGGCCAGTCCCTCGTCCATGATCCGGAAATCCGTGAGCGTCCGCCACATGCGCTTCCATCTCAGTTCCTCCCGATTGATGTATCCTTTCCGGAACCGGTCCCAGAACAACTGGTTGTAGTGATAGTAGGTATCATGAAACTGCTCGAAAGTTTCGATACCCCGCGCAGCGAGGCCGAGTTCGAGGTACAGGTCCTGCAGGGTTTCGCGCGAATTGGCGTCGAAGTCCCAGAGGGTGTGGTCGAGGTCGAAGAAGATATGGTCGTAGCGTCTGGTGCCCAAGGAAACAGATTTCATGCGAAGTTACGGTACCTTTACCGCTTCCGTCCGGCAGGTTGCCGGCGGGCAATATTAAGGATCATGAACATCGTCGTCACAGGAGCAAGTAAGGGCATCGGCAGGGCTGTTGCCGAAGGCTTTGCCCGAAAATTTCCGGGTTGTCATCTCATCCTCTCTGCCCGTCGTATGCATGAAACGATGGCATGGCAGGGCGCACTTTCCGAACGTCACGGATGCCGGATCTCCGCATTCGATGCCGACCTCTCGAAACGCGAGGGGGTAGAAGCCTTTGCAGATCATGTCCTGCAGGCCTGTGATGCCGTTGATGTGCTGGTGAACAACGCAGGGTTCTTCGAGCCGGGATCCGTGCATGATGAACCGGAGGGGACGCTGGCGCGTATGCTCGACATCAACCTCTTTTCGGCCTATCATCTGACCCGACGGCTTCTGCCGGCCATGATCGCGCACCGTTCCGGACATGTTTTCAATATCTGCTCTGTGGCAGCCCTGAAGGCTTATCCCAACGGGGGCGCCTACAGCATCAGTAAATGGGCCCTGCTGGGCTTCAGCCGTAACCTGCGCGAAGAAATGATGCCCCACGGAATAAAGGTAACGGCCGTTCATCCCGGTGCCACGCTGACGGCTTCATGGGATGGTTTCGACATCGAGCCCTCCCGCATCATGGAGTCTGACGACGTTGCCGACATGATCGTGGCGGCAGCCGGTCTTTCGCCGCAGGCCTGTGTCGAAGATATCCTCCTTCGCCCTCTACTCGGCGACCTCTGATGGTGCACCGGGGACTATGGGTGTAGGGCATGCCCTCCAGGACGCACTACAAGGCATTTTCTGCGTAAAGACGGCATATTCCATCTAAAGATTGGTGATCGGGGCTGTCCGGCCGTTCTGAGGCATCTGAAGCCCTCAGGAGGGCATCGGAGGGGATTTTCGCATGGTTTCCGAACCTGTCAGGCTGCCTGTTCGTCGGTGAAGCGGTAGCCAACCCCTCGAACGGAGTGGAAGTATTTTGGATCGCGACTATCGGCTTCGAAGTATTTTCTGAAGTTGAGGATGAAATTGTCGATGGTTCGGGTGGTGGGATATACCTGATATCCCCAGACACTCTGCAGGATCTTTTCCCTTGATACCACTTCGTTCCGGTGTGCGACCAGCAGGCGCAGCAGCATGGTTTCCCGCTGGCTCAGTTCAATCCGTTCGCCCCGGGCGTTTACGGCCTCCTGGGCGTTGAAGTCGATCCGGTTTCCGCCGAAGGCGCATACATCATCCATCGGTGGGTGCTCCTGCAGTTTGCGGTTTTTTCTGATGAGTTTATCGACCCTGAGCAGGAGTTCTTCGAGATGAAAGGGTTTCGTCAGGTAGTCATCCGCTCCCTTTTTCAGTCCCAATACCCTGTCGCTCCCACCCGAGCGGGCGCTCAGCATCAGGATGGGCAGGGATGTATCTGTCAGCCGGATGGTTTCACAGACGCTGATCCCATCGAGTTCAGGGAGCATGATGTCCAGGATGATCAGGTCGAAATATTCTTCGCGGACCCTGCGCAGGGCAGAAACCCCATCGGAGGCCACGGACACCTCATAACCTTCGAGGGAGAGGCTGAGCCGAAGGGTTGCCTGCAGGGCTTCCTCATCTTCCACCACGAGGATGGTTCCTTTCGATGTTTTGTTCATGCCTGGGTGTTGGGGATATCCATCACAAAAATACTGCCCTGGGGGCGATTGTCCCTGACCCGCAGGCTGCCGCCATGAGCTTCGGCGATCTTTCGGCTGAGATACAGGCCCAGACCCGTGCCTTTGGTTTTTCGGGTGGTTTCAGATCCCGAGCGATAGAACCTGCCGAAGATCTTTTCCTTCTCTGCATCGGCCACTCCGGGTCCCTCGTCGGCCACGGTGATGCGGAAGCCTGTTGTGGCAGGGTCCGTCCTGAGGGTCACCATTGCGTCCGCCGGAGAGTACTTGATCGCATTGTCGATCAGGTTGTGAAGGCAGAGCCTGAGGAGGAGGGGGTCGGCGGCCACCATGGCCGTTCCGGCTCCGGAAGTTTGGATATGGATCCGCCGCGCGGGCATGCGCTGCGCGTAGGTGTCTGCCGTTTCCTGCAGCAGTGCATTCAGGTCGACCGGCCTGGGTTCGATCACCTGGCTGGCCGATTCCAGTCTTGAACTGAGAAGGATGTTCTCGCAGAGTTCGTTCAATCTCTCCGTTTCCGCCACACCCTGCTGCATCATGCGGCGGCGGTCTGGTTCCTCCAGCGGAAACTTGAGCATGGTTTCGAGATTCAGCCGCAGGATGGAGATCGGTGTCTTGAGTTCATGGGTAACGGCCATCAGGAAATTCTCCTGCATCATGTCGTACCTGATCTGCCGGCGTGCGGCCCGGTAGACAAAGACAGCGCCCAGGAGGGTCAGCACCAGGAACATCAGTCCTTCCCCCGCATACTGGGCAGCGTTGCGGTCGCGCTCGTCGGTGATTCGGTTCATGAGCGCGTCATGGTCGGCCATATCCTTGCGGAGCAGGTCACCAGTAGACGACGGTGATGAGCGCGAATCTCCGCTTCCTGCCCTCATGCCTGTTCATCGTCCGGATCTTTCAATGCGCAATCCCACATTCATCACATGCTTGAGCGGATCCTGCCGCATCAGTTGGTGCAGCCTCACCCGGTACCTCCCGGGGCGCCTGAATCTCACCGGCTCGCGGTACATCAGGATGCGATGTTCACGTATGTCGTCCATCGCGCGCCCCGACCACCGGTCGCCACGCGTGAGTGGGAGTTCGAAACGCTGGGAAGTGAAGGCCGTGTCTCCGGGCGACATACTCTCCGCACCGATCCAGATGTTGTTGAATTCATAGGCATCTGTATGCCTGATGACGAAGAACAGCCGGTGGAAGGAAGTGGTATCGGTGATATCGAAGGAGAACTCGGGTACACGGTCGGAAGACCAGGCATGACCGGGGATGGCATTCGTCTGCTCCATGACGTCGTTTCCTGCACAAGACACTAGGAACACTGAGCAGAGGGCGATGACAATGCAGCGTACGCTTCTTTCCACGGAATATGCTTTGCGCAAAAGTACGAAATGCCATCGATGCACCCCGCCTGCGCGCCCTTGAGGGTCAGAGCACATTCAGCACCTGTTCCTTCGCCTTCTCGAGCTCATCTTTCATGAGCACCACACTCCGCTGGATCTCTGCGTCATAGGCCTTCGAACCGGTGGTGTTGATCTCCCGCCCGATTTCCTGCAGTACAAAGGATAACTTCTTCCCCTTGCCTTCGCCCGGCTCGTCGATCAGTGTGCGGAAATATGCACAGTGGTTTGTCAATCGCACTTGCTCTTCACTGATATCGATCTTCTCGATGTGATAGATCAACTCCTGCTCGAGGCGGTTGGTATCATATCTGTCAGGTCCCACCTGCTCCTCGAGCGTTTTGCGGATATGATCACGGATCTTTTCACGTCTGAGCGGTTCCACCCGCATCACATCCTCCTGCAGTCTGCCGATATGCTCAATGCGCTCAATGAGATCAATTTCGAGCGATCTGCCCTCATGAGTCCTGTGTGCATCAAGCTCATCGATGGCACGCAACAGGATCCGGCTGAATGAAGCCCAGTCATCGGCGGAAAACGCATCGGTAGTTGGAACGATCACCTCCGGCAGCTTGAGCAATGCATCCAGGATGTTTGATGTGTCAAGCCCCAGCGAATCGGTGAGCGACCTGAGTTGCGCATAGTAGCTTTTCGCAAGGTCAGTGTTGATGGTGACGGGCTTCGCCGCGCCGTTCACGCGCATGGTCACCGTGCATTCGATGCTGCCACGCAGCAGCCGTTCGGAGAGCAGTCCGCGGATGTCAAATTCATATGGCTTCAGCAGTTGTGGGATCTTGAGCAATGCTTCGAATTGCTTACCATTCAGCGAACGTATCTCGACCAGAAAGGTGCGGTCACCGATGGTGTCTTCGCAACGACCGTAGCCTGTCATGGATTTAAGCATATGTTGACTTTTATCTGCAAGGTACACCAATTCGAAGTGTGCAGGGTGATGTACGATTTGCGTATCGCGCTAAAATTCGAGTGTAAAAAAAAAGCCCGGAGGAACCGGGCTTATAATAATGGGTTAGTGAGTGCGGGAACGAATCCCTACACAATATTAAAGTTAATTTTTACCGCGGTAAAATTTTTCATTGGATTTTTTATCAACATGGATGCGTGTCGACTGTGAATTGATGCAAGTGATAATCATAGGTCACCGCAGGTTGCATGATTGTATTTGCCTATTCGTATGAATGGTACATCGATGTCATATTCCTGCGGTGATCAGTCCTTACCTTTGCATATAAACGCAAGCACATGAAATTCCCGGCACCGGTGCAGCTTTCAGACGTCGCCTCATGGATAGGTGCACGAATCATTGGAGACGCCGGCATGTACGCCACCGGTATCAACGAGATCCATCGGGTTGAAACGGGTGATCTCGCATTTGTGGATCACCCCAAGTATTACCGCACCTGCATCGAGTCTGCAGCGTCGTTCATCATCATCGACCGCGAAACTGATTTTCCGGAAGGCAAGGTGTTGCTTGTGGTCGATCAGCCTTTCGAAGCATATCTCACGATCGTACGCAGATACAGAAGTGCACCGGTACAGACCGACATGATCAGCGGAGATGCAGTGATCAGTGAGGGTACAATCCTTCATCCCGGTGTATGCATCGGAGCGCAGGTGTCGATCGGCAGGGATTGTGTGATACATCCCAATGTCACGATCCGCGATCATTGCATCATCGGAGATCGCGTGGTCATACAGTCCGGATCGGTCATCGGATCGGAGCCTTTTTATTACAATGCAAAACGTCAGCGCGATGTATGGTACAAGCGGATGGAAAGTTGCGGTCGCGTTATCATTGAGGATGATGTGGAGATCGGTGCTTCGTGTACGATCGATCGCGGTGTGACACATGACACGCGCATTGGTGCGGGAACAAAGATGGACAACATGGTACACATCGGTCATGATACGATCATCGGTCGCAACTGTCTTTTCGCCGCGCAGGTTGCCGTGGCCGGAGCCGTGGAGATCGGTGAGGGTGTGATCCTTTGGGGGCAGGTAGGTGTGAGCAAGACACTCACCATCGGTGCGCATGCGGTGGTGCTGTCACAGAGCGGTGTGGCGGGTAGTCTGGAAGGTGGCCGCACTTATTTCGGAACGCCGGCCATGGATGCCTTGCAGAAAAAACGGGAGCTCGTCTGGGTGAAGCGCATCTCGGAGATGTGGGACCGACTCATCGCACTGGAACGCAGATCGAACGATGGTGGTCATTCCGGATCATAGTCGTACGGCAACAGATCTGCGAGTTTCTCCCAGCCCCAGTAGCCGTTCACGAGTATCTCTTTCTGATCATAGTAATAACCATTCTGTTCGATCAGGATGTATTCCGGAAAGTCGAGGATAGAGATCTGCACCGGTGTATTTGCCGAAAGCTTTCGCATCTGAAGATATTTCGGCTCGGGACGTTCCAGGGTGTAGGCTACACGCAGTTTTCCGTCGTTCAGCAGCATCACATCGCCATCATCTGTGATGCCGTAGCGTACAGAGTCGTAAGGATTGTAGATCATCGCGCTTTCATCGGTGCCGCGGTCGATCCGCTCCAGCCTGTAACCGTTCAGGCGAAGCGTGCTGTCGTAATAGCATCTCACGAAATGCAGCATCGAACCGAAATAGGCGCGCTCACGCTCTGCCGCCCATTTTGTTCTTTGCGCCTCATCGCCTTCCATCTCTTCGAAGAGTGCGTATCCTGTGTATTCGGTATGGCCGGATGCGAATTCGTGTACGAATGAATCGAGTTCGTAACGGATGACATAGCCCAGCGCGTTATTGACGATCCTCAGCGGTTCGCGCGCGATGACCTTGAGACGGTCGCGTTTTTTACTATAGAAGAATCGGAGCGAGTCGCGGTTATCGATCCGGCAACTGTCGCTGTTGACGGTCATCCCGAGGAATAGTCCGCTGAACAGATCACCGTAGCGCTTCCATCCGTCGCGCAGTTCTGTAGTAGCTACGACCGAAACGGCTTCCAGACTTCTGTCCTTCATCCTGAGTTTCACATTCATCGACTGCAGGCCCTCGGTGGAGGCGTTGATGCGGAGGCTTTGGGTCTCATATCCATTGAAGGAGATCACCAGGTCGTAACCTCCGTCCGGCAGTTGCAGACGGAAGCGGCCGTCTGCGTTGGTAACGGTGCCGAGTGTGGTATTCTGGCAGAATACGGAAGCGCCGGTGAGCGCTTGCCCGCCCTGCGCATCGGTCACGATGCCGCTAACGGAGAAGCCCTGCGCCATCGGCATCCCGGAGAGGGCGGACAGGCAGAGCAGGAGGATCAGGCGGATGGAGTGCATATGTCGTGCTTTGCATGCAAGGTTATGAATATCCTCACGCATCAGCGACGGGTGTTGCCATATTTAACCAGATATTCACGACAGTGGTCGGCGATGGATTCAGAGAGCGGCCGGAAACGGAACCCCGGCAACGCCTTCAGCAGTTTGCTGTGGTCATACGAAACATGCACACGCGCCGTATCTGCCGTTTCTCGCGTCAGCAGGGGTTCTTCTCCGGTGAAACGGCTCTTCAGGGCCTCCCATCTCCATACGAGGGCACCCATCCAGGGGCGGGCGTGGAGGGAGGGCGGTCGTTTCCCGAAGCCGTTGGCCATCTCCGTGAATACCCGCCGGTATGGCCAGTTCTCCGCTGATACGATGAAGCGGGATGCGCTGATGTCACTTGTCATCAGTGCCATCATCGACTCCGCTACATCGCGCGCATCAACGAGGCCGGTGCCCCCGTCGGTGTACCAGGGAAATTCATTGAAGGCGTTGCGGAACATGGCGCTGGAGCCCTTATGCCAGTCGCCCACACCGAGGATGATGCTCGGGTTGACCATCACAGCGTTGAGTCCTTCCCCAATGCCCCGCCAGACCTCCAGTTCGGCCATGTATTTCGTGCGTCCATAGGCCGAGCCGTTGGAGGCTTCATCCCATTTTGCAGCCTCGGTGATCGTCTGCCCGTCGCGCTTGCGGCCGAGTGCCGACACCGAACTCACATGCACCAGTTTGCGTATCTCATGTCGCAGGCATGCGTTTACAACATTGGCTGTACCGTCGACATTGATGCGGTGCATTTCCATGAGCCGTTTCGGGTGAAAGGACACGATGGCCGCACAGTGGTACACTTCCGTAATACCTTCCATCGCGTCATCCAGGGATATGACATCGAGTACATCTCCGTACACCCATTCAACCAGTGAGGGATCTGCGATCCGCAGTCTGGGAGGGATGGAACGATGAAGGGCGCGCACCGACAGTCCCCGGGCATTCAACGCTTCGATCAGATAACCGCCAAGCAGGCCACTTCCGCCGGTGACAAGGACGCTGGGTGTAGACATGGTTGTTAACCAGTTAAATGTTACAGGAATCGCACTTCAGGATACAATATGCTCCCTCAGCGATTCCAGGAAAAGGAATGCTGTTGCAAGGCTGGTTTCCGTGGTAAGCGGAGTGCTGATGATGCGGGGTGTTGCTGCTTCCGGTTTTTCCCATCGGATGCCGATCACCCGCCCCGGATGCATGATATGCACGGCTACTTTTTCAAGTTCCGGCATATCGGCATTGAGCGCGAATACCACGTCGCCATGATTGATCTCTGAGAGTTGATTGCAGCGGGCGATCACGGTTTCAGCATCGTCATCAGAGCAGTCGACCACCATGTCGGCCACACAAGAGAAGGGGTCTGAAGTTGTATGCAGTGAGATGCCTTCTGGATGAATTACTCCCGACCCTGCAGGCACCAGCAGGGTGGGGTGGATGCCTGCGGCTGAGCAGGCAATGGCAATTTGTATGCACCGGGCGTATGAACCGCAAATTACGATGGATCCGGTTATTTGCATCTTAACGCGCTTCTTTTTTCAGTCACCGGTACTCAGGTCGCGGCCGTGAACTGCCGGAGGAACCTGACGTCGTTCTCACTGAAGAGTCGGATGTCCGTGATGCCGTATTTCAACATGGCCGGGCGTTCTATCCCCATGCCGAAGGCGTAGCCGTTGTATTTTTCAGGATCGATGCCGCAGTTCGAGAGTACCTGTGGATGCACCATGCCACAGCCCAGGATCTCCAGCCAGCCGGTACGTTTGCAGACGGCGCAGCCTTCGCCCTTGCACAGCATGCAGCTGATGTCCATCTCAGCGCTGGGCTCCGTGAACGGGAAGTAGCTGGGGCGGAACCGTACGCGTACGTCTTCGCCGAACATCTCACGGACAAAAGAGTAGAGCGTTTGTTTGAGGTCGGCGAAGGAGACGCCTTCGTCTATGTACAATCCCTCTACCTGGTGAAAGAAGCAGTGGGAGCGTGCACTCACTGTTTCGTTCCGGTAGACCCTGCCCGGACATACGATGCGGATCGGCGGCTGGCTGCGCTGCATTTCCCGGATCTGCACATTGCTGGTGTGGGTGCGCAATAGCATGTCGGGTCGGCGTGAGAGGTAGAAGGTG
>JAJTFQ010000144.1 GCA_021299955.1 Chitinophagaceae bacterium | reverse complement strand
CGTTGTTTGCTGGCGCGTGCATCGATATACGTATTGGTGCCGATGTCTCCGAAGGCGAAGGTGTTGGGCCGGAGTCCGATCGACAGGTCGCGGTTGCGGAGCACATCGTTGAGCCCGCCCCAGAGCCCGAAGGGGGTGAAGCCGTTGTCGAGGTTCTCCATCGGAATGCCGTTCAGCCAGGTGCCGAAGAGGTCCTGGTCGTAGCCCCTCACCCGGAAACGGACGGCGCTGAAGTTAAAGGCTGCGGCGGAGAAGAACGGATCCCGTCCTGCCGTCAGAACGGAGGAAACATTGGGTGCGGCGCCATCACCCATGTCGTTGTCATCGATCGAGATCACGGGGATATTGTCCAGGATGCCGTCCCGAAGCTCATCCAGCGTGCTGTCGACCGCGGGCAGGGTATCTGTCCGGCTGGTCTGCGCCGTGGTCCAGATGCCGATCCCCGTGAGGAAGATCGTCAGGAGGAGTTTTCTGTGTTGATTCATCATAGCTTGTCTACTGATTCGTCACGAAGGTAATCAACCCATCACGCTCAAAGCATACGTTCTGTCGAGGACTTGAATTAAGTTCATAAACTGTCAATAAGTTCGGAACTTAGCATTGATCAAAAGGATGAAATGATATCACGTTCATTATGCCTATTGTGTTGCTTTCTTTGGTCTGCAGCAACCCTCAGGGCTCAGTCAGCCTCTGGTGCTCCGACGTATCGTGTGGTGATCGCAGGCTTTTACAACCTGGAGAATCTCTTTGATACCATCGATACAGAAGGCGTGCTGGATGAGGAGTTCTCGCCTTCCGGTCCGAAGAACTACAACGGAAAATTGTATAATGATAAGTTGGGAAAGCTGGCCATGGTCATTTCGCAACAGGGGACGGATATGAGTCCGGATGGCCCGGCACTTTTGGGTGTATCGGAGATCGAAAACCGTTCCGTGCTCGTTGATCTGGCGGCACATCCGTTACTTCGAAAGCGGAACTATCAGATCGTACACTATGATTCGAAGGATGCCCGTGGGGTGGATGTGGCCATGTTCTACAATCCGAAGTATTTCATGGTCGATACCACTGCGTCCCTTTACGTGGAACTTCCCGGGGGTACCAAGGACGCACGTTACACCCGTGATATTCTTTATGTGAAGGGACGTTTGGATGGGGATGTCGTTCATATTTATGTGAACCACTGGCCCAGTCGCAGTGGTGGCGAAGAAAGATCTGCTCCGGCCCGCAATGCAGCAGCTGCCGTGTGCCGGCGGCATATCGATCAGGTCGTATTCAAGCAGGATCCCAAAGCCAAGATCCTGGTGATGGGTGATCTGAATGATGATCCGTTCAACGAGAGCATTGTGGACATCATGCGCGCCACGGGGAAACAAACGGAGGTTGGGAAAAGTGATCTGTTCAATCCATGGTTCGACCTGCACCGCAAGGGATTTGGCACGCTTGCTTATCAGGATGCCTGGGGGCTGTTCGACCAGATCCTGATCTCAAAGCCATGGCTCGATAAAAATCAGTCCGGCTATTTCTTTCATCGTGCCCAAATCTTTTCCCGTGATTACATGATCGAGCACATCGGTAAATACAAGGGCTACCCCATGCGGACCTGGGATGGAAACATCTATCGGGGAGGTTATAGTGATCACTTTCCGACACATGTTGTACTATTGAAACGCAGTAATTAAAAAATCGAATTATTCAGAACAGAGATGTATACACGAAATAAAATTGTATTTATATTATCTTTCATTGCCTCCACGATCATGTCGATCGGATCGTCCTCTGCGCAAACATTCCGGATGGCAACTTATAATATTCGCTACGATAATCCCGGAGACAGTGGAAATCTCTGGAAGGACCGGAGAGTGCACGTGGCGGCCCTGGTCCGTCATCATGGCTTCGAGATATTCGGGGTACAGGAAGCCCTGCATCATCAGTTGAAGGATCTGGCGGCATCATTGCCCGGGTTTGCTTTTTACGGACGCGGTCGCGATGACGGAAAAACCGCCGGAGAACATTCTTCCATCTATTACCGGACGGATCGTTTTGAATTACTGGACAAAGGTGATTTCTGGCTGTCGGAAACACCTGATCAGCCGGGTCCCGGATGGGATGCGACCTTACATCGCATCTGCACCTGGGTGAAGCTGAAAGACCGGAGTACGCAGCAGATCTTTCATGTCTTTAATGCGCATTACGATCATCGGGGCGTGCAGGCGCGTATCGGCAGCAGTAAACTCATCTTACAAAAGATCCGGGATATTTCCGGTGCCGGTCCGGTGGTGTTCATGGGGGATCTGAACGGAAGCCCGGAGTCTGAATGGTATCAGATCCTCTCCGGTTCCGGATGGCTGACGGATGCCCGTTTGATGGCCACTTCCGTGTATGCGCCCAATGGTTCTTTCAATGCTTTTCGCCCCGATGCGGTGGGTAAGGATGTGATCGATCATATCTTTGTTACCCGTCATTTCAAGATCGGTGCCTGGGCCATTTTGACAGATACATACTTTGGGAAGTTTCCATCGGATCATTTTCCGGTGGTGGCGGAAATAACTTTCTCTCGTTGAAAATGTGACCCTTAACGATTTCTTCATATTTAATTTAACATTCTTTCATATTTCCTTAATGTAGCGGATACACGGGAGGGTGAACTTCGGTAAACTTCTGACGTGAAGCAGCATTATCGAACCATAGTATTGTCGGATATTCATCTGGGTATTCGAAACTCCCATGTACGGGAAGTTGTAAGGTTCCTCAAGGAGAATAGTTGCGATACACTCATCCTTAATGGAGATATCATTGATGGCTGGCAGTTGCGAAAATCAGGCAAGTGGAAGAAGCGACATACTTCGTTCTTCAGATTACTGATGAAATGGCTTTCCTCCACGAATACGAAAGTGATCTATCTCAGGGGTAATCATGATGACTTCCTGGATGAGGTATTACCCCTGCAGCTTGGCAATTTTACGTTGGATCGTACATATGTACACGAGTCGTTCGGTAAGAGATATTTCGTGGTACATGGTGATATCTTTGATACAGTCACCACGAAACTTAAATGGATCGCCAAGCTGGGTGACTCCGGTTATACTTTTCTCCTCTGGATGAATAGGCATTACAATCGTTTCAGAAGAAGAAGGGGCCTTCCCTATTATTCCCTTTCTCAGATTGTCAAACACAAGGTCAAGAAAGCAGTTTCTTTCATGTCGGATTACGAATCGGAGCTCTGTGCCGTAGCCAGTGCAGAGCGTTGCGACGGGGTGATATGTGGTCATATACATCAGCCGGCAAATAAATACATCGACGGGATACATTATCTCAACAGCGGCGACTGGGTGGAAACGCTGAGTGCCCTGGTGGAAACAACGGATGGAGAGTGGAAGATTTTATATTACGCAGATTGGGAGAGATCCAGATCAACGCTGTTTCATTCCGAGGTGCAACAATCCGATCCTCTTGATTTCCTGGTCAATATGCCCGTCCAGCATGCCGTATGATCCAATAACCCTTACTCACACGATGTCCGGAAAAACCATTCTAATTGCCGTCCAGGGAGAGGGTCGTGGTCACATGACCCAAGCGCTTACCCTTTACCATTTATTGAAGTCTGAAGGAAAAGAAATCTGTTGTATGCTTGTGGGCGGGAATCCTTCGCGATCACAGGCTGACTTCTTGAGAAAACAACTACCTGTCCCGGTTGTGCAGGTGTACAGTCCCTTCTTTGTGCGACGGGGTGATCGCGGAATCAGCCTGCCTGCAACCATGATTCAGTTGTTTTGGAGGATACCGGATCTTTTCCGAAGTCTCAGGATTCTGCACAAGCTGGTGCAGTTCCATCGTCCTGCGCTGATCATCCAGTGTTACGAGCCGCTCGTGGCATTGTATAGAATCACTCATGCCTATCCCGGCAAGCTGCTCTCTGTCGCTCATCAATATGCTTTCTTGCATGAATCCTTTCGATTTCCGAAGGGGTATCTTCTTTCCCGATGGTTGTTGAAAAAGTACACAAAATTCACCTCATTCGGGGCTGATTGCATGCTCGCCATTTCACTCTATCCCATGGATTCATCCAGGATCAAACAGTTACAGATCATACCTCCGATCATTCGTCCGGAACTGCTTGAGATGCATTCCGAACAGCAATCTTATATGCTTGTATATCTGGTGAATGCCGGGTATTTGAAAGATATACAAGCCTGGAGTAAGGCACATCCGGAGGTAGAGATTCATTGTTTTACGGATACTTCAGGGCTGACAACCAACATGCCCTCGCCGGGCTCTGCAAAGACAGGGCTGACTGTACACGGGCTTGATGGTCGTCTTTTTCTGGAATATCTGAAAGGATGTCGGCTTCTTGTATCGACGGCAGGATTTGAGACAGTTTGTGAAGCAGTTTACCTGGGGAAAACATGCCTTGTTGTTCCGGTGGAGGGACATTTTGAGCAATACTGCAATGCCCGGGATGCGGAAGCGATAGGAGTTGCATCTGCAGCCTGGTTTGATCTTGATAAGGCCAGGAGTTTAATGGATGAAACATCTGGAGTGAATCAGGCTTTCAAAGCATGGGTAGCTTCGTGTCCATCTATGATCTCCAGGATCATAGCCCATTTATTGTCGGAAGAGATCGGGCCAGCAGTCGATTTATCGCAGCGAATGCAGGCCATACCGGGTGGGGCAATGGAAGCGGTAGAGCTCATGATACCGCCCGCCCGGGATGTCTGGCAGTCATTGGGATGAAGGGTTGATCTCATCAATATCTCCTCAATCATTCTTATTTTCGGCGCATGTATTCGACCATAGTTGCCATGTCATTGGCCACCCTCAATCTGGCTAATGTGGATTCGATCCCGGCATCCAGTTCTGATACCGTGCGTTTGATGGATGAGGTAGTTGTCAGTGCCACCCGCGATCGGGTCGCAGGATCCGTCTTGCCTTATTCCGTCGGTGTTTACACGCGTCGCGACATACAGCGTCAGGTCTCACGCACCATCCCCGAGGCCCTCTCGGGCATGGCAGGCATTCATATTCAGAAGACCAATCATGGCGGCGGTTCCCCATTCGTACGTGGTTTGACAGGCAATCAGACGCTTATCATGGTTGACGGGATTCGGATGAACAATTCCGTCTTTCGCTATGGTCCGAATCAATACATGACGCTGGTATCGCCGGATATCGTGGATCGCATCGAAGTGGTGAAGGGCAGTGGTTCTGTCAGTTACGGCAGTGATGCGCTGACCGGCGTGATCAACATACTTACTACTTCAATTGATTTCTCCAAGCAGCCACGATGGAGTGGTCGTGTTACGGGCCGCCTCACCTCTGCGGGTATTGAATATTCCGGTCGTCCGGAGATCCGATACGAAGGACGCAGATTCTCCATGGTAGCTGGTGCCTCCGTCCGGCAGTTTGGTGATCTGTTGGGTGGTGATACCACTGGATTCCAGCATCCCAGCGGATATCGGGAGCGTTCCTTTGATGTAAAAACACTGGCGGATCTCGGAATGGGCTGGAAAATGACCCTGTCGGTTCAACATCTTCAGCAGATGGATGTGCCGGTATATCATAAGTACAAGCTCGAAAATTTCGCGGTAAATGATTCAGATCCCATTGGAAGAAGCTTCGGTTATATTCGATTTGACAAGCCGATGTTTCCATCTTTGGATGGCAAACTCACCATCACCGGCGCGCTACAGGGCATGAAGGAAGGACGGCAGTTGCGCAAGAATGGCAGCTCGGTGCTACGGGTCGAAGAGGATAAGGTACAGACGCGTTCTGGTGCCGTTGATCTTTCACTTAGATTTAATCCATATTGGTCGTCCAACTCCGGAGCCGAAGTATATGCGGATCGGGTCAGCAGTATGCGGGAGGATCAGCGACTGGATATTGGAACGGTCACCTCTCTGCGGGGATTGTATCCGAATGATGCGACATATCTGAATGCGGCGCTCTACAGCATGCACCATCTTGAGTTCGGTGCATTCCGGCTAGAAGGAGGTGTGCGGTATAATGTATATCGTGCGGCTATGACCGATGTCACCCTGGGATCTGTTACCATCAAACCGCAGGCGCTGGTTTTTCAGGGAGGTGTCAACTATCGTGTCGCATCC
>JAJTFQ010000143.1 GCA_021299955.1 Chitinophagaceae bacterium | reverse complement strand
CGTCGGATCCCCCTGCCAACCGCCGTTTGGAGCTTCAGAAACATCATGGTTCAGGACCATCAACCCCGACAGATCCGTCATATCGTCAAATCCCAATAGTGAGGGTTGACCTGCATCACGCAACTGCACTACCTGCATCTTGTTCTGCGTGAGGGTTCCGGTCTTGTCGGTACAGATGTAAGTGACAGAGCCCAGTGTTTCTACGGCGGGTAATTTCCGGATCAGCGCATGCTTCTTCACGAGCCTGTGCGCTCCCATGGACAAAGCGATGGTGATGAGTGCAGGCAGGGCCTCCGGTATGGCGGCCACCGCCAGGGAGATCGAAAGCAGGAGCATCTTCATGGGCTCTTCACCGCGCAACAGGCCCACCCCCAGCAAGATCAAACAGATGACCAGGATGATGTACGAAAGTTTGCGACCGAAATCCGCCATGCGTTTCTGAAGGGGCGTCTCCACTTCCGGGGATTCCAACATTCGTGCGATGCGACCGATCTCCGTTGACATGGCCGTGGCGACCACCAGCCCGACGGCCCGCCCATTTGTGACCAGCGTACCCTTGTAGGCCATGTTGCTCCGGTCGCCCAGCGGCACGTCTTCCGCATCCAGCGCCTCATGCCGTTTGTCCACCGGCACGGATTCGCCCGTCAGCGCCGATTCGTCAATACGCAGCGCATGCACCTCCAGCAGCCGGAGGTCGGCCGGCACCGAATTCCCGGCCTCCAGCAACACGATATCCCCGGGTACAAGTTCTGCCGAATCAATGCGGATCGTAAGTCCGTCGCGGATGACCTGCGCCTGCAGGCTGGTCATCCGCTGCAACGCATCCAATGCCCGCTCCGCCCTGTATTCCTGATAGAAACCCAGGAGGGCATTGAGCACCACGATGACGAAAATGATCACCGTATCGGTCAGATCGCCCAGCAATCCTGAGATCACGGCAGCGGCCATCAGGATCAGGATCATCACATCCCTGAACTGCGCGAGCAGGATGATCCAGGCCGGACGCGGCGGCTTTCCTTCCAGGCGGTTGAGTCCATACCGCTCCCTGAGCACAGGGATGCGTGAAGATGACAGGCCACACTGACTTTCCGTGTCAAATTCCGCCAGGACAGCCTGCGGAGAGAGACGATACATGTCCATATGTCCGATGAATTTACCTGTTCAATGGCCAGGATAATGCATCCCGAAGGATGCCCGATCCCTTTCAGCCGGCAAGATATTCACCAAACAGCACGAAAATGCCGCCCACACACATGATTGAGATCATATAAGTGGCCTGCATGTATAGATGTATCCATCATCAGCGGTACATCTCCGCACGAAGTTCGCGCACACGGGCGTCTTCGAGATATTCGTCGAAGGTCATCAGTCGATCGATGATACCCGAAGGTGTCAGTTCGATGATGCGATTGGCGACGGTCTGCATAAAGGTATGGTCATGCGAAGTCAGCAGCACGATACCGGGGAAGTTGATGCAGCCCTCGTTGAAACTCTGGATGCTTTCCAGATCGAGGTGATTGGTGGGTTGATCAAGTACGATGATGTTGGGGTTCTGCAGCATCATGCGGCTAAGCATGCAGCGAACCTTCTCTCCTCCGCTGAGGACATTGGTCTTCTTCTGGATATCGTCTCCGCTAAAGAGCATCTTGCCCAGGAAGCCGCGCAGGAAGGGCTCATCGGCATCGGTGACGTGAGCAGGTACGAACTGCCTCAGCCATTCCAGCAGACTCAATCCTTCTTTGAAGAATTCATTATTCTCAAGCGGCAGGTATGCCTTGGTGATGGTGGTTCCCCATTCGAATTTTCCGGCTTCGGCAGTCTGCTCGCCGTTAATGATGTCGAAGAATGAGGTCACGGCCAGCGGATCTCTGCTTACCAGGGCGATCTTTTCTCCCTTGTTGATGCTGAAGGATACCTTATCGAAGAGCACACGTCCGTCCACGGACTTGCGCAGCCCCTCCACGTTGAGGATCTGATTCCCCACTTCACGCAACGGCTGGAATATGATGCCTGGATACTTCCGGTTCGAGGGCTCGATCTGTTCGATGGTAAGCTTCTCCAGGGCTTTCTTCCGGGCCGTGGCCTGACGTGACTTGGAAGCGTTCGCGCTGAATCGGGCGATGAAGTCGAGCAGCGCCTGCCGCTTGTCCTCCACCTTCTTGTTCTTGTCGTTCAGCTGCCTGGCCATAAGTTGCGAGGACTCGTACCAGAAGGTGTAGTTTCCTGTGAACACCTTGATCTTCTGACGATCGACATCCGCCACATGGGTGCAAACGGCATCAAGGAAGTGACGGTCGTGGCTCACCACCAGTACGATGTTCTCATATTCCGCCAGGAAGTTCTCCAGCCAACCGATGGTTTCGATATCAAGGCCGTTGGTCGGTTCGTCAAGCAGGAGGATGTCGGGATTCCCAAAGAGCGCCTGGGCAAGCAACACCCGTACTTTCAGGGTGCCGGGAATGTCCTTCATCAGACTGGCATGATATTGCTCCTGAACACCAAGGTCGCTCAACAGGCTGGCCGCATCGCTCTCCGCCGTGTAACCGCCCATTTCACCGAATTCAGCCTCCAGCTCGCCGGCACGAATGCCGTCCTCTTCCGTAAAATCCTCGAGGGCGTAGATCTTTTCACGCTCCAGCATCACATCCCACATCTTGCGATGCCCCTTGAGCACCGTGTTCAGCACGGTCATCTCATCGAATTCGAACTGGTTCTGCTTCAGCACGGCCATCCTTTCACCAGGCGAGATCTCGACCGTCCCTTTGTTGGGCTCGATCTCTCCGCTGAGGATCTTCAGGAAGGTACTCTTGCCGGCTCCATTGGCACCGATGACGCCATAACAATTGCCCTTGATGAAATTGATATTCACTTCATCAAAGAGTACGCGTTTGCCGTAGGCGAGGGTGATGTTCCGGGCTGCTAACATATTCGGAAGGGGTTTTGGGGATGTATGATGGTCTTGGAGACCGCAAAGGTAGCAAATTCCGGCCTTCCGAAGCTGCAAAGAAGGGCTGTGGGGTGTGAAACAACCAGACCTGTCCGGATGCTCCGCACAAGAAAAAGCAGCTGGTGGAATGTCTGAACTTCCGGAACGCCCTGGCAGGATCAGCGGACACCGAAGAGCAGGCTTCCGATGCGCACCATGTTGCTGCCCTCTTCGATCGCGGTCTCGTGATCGGCACTCATGCCCATGGAAAGGATGGAGAAATAATCACAGGATGACATCAATCCCGACCGGAGATCATCAAACAATGATTTCAAACCCTGGAATTCTCGCCGAACCAACAAATGATCATGGCTAAATGACGCCATTCCCATGAGACCGCAAATCCGAACGTTCGGCAACTTCCTGCCTGTATCCGTCGCCATCAACAGCTCCCGGATCTCACCCGCATCCATTCCGAACTTTGTTTCTTCCGATGCGATGTGGACCTGCAGTAGACAATCGATCCGTCGACCTGCACGGGCCGCCTCCTTATCCACGGTTTCCAGCAGCCTGAGACTGTCGACGCCGTGGATCAGATGGACGAAAGGGGCAATGAATCTGACCTTGTTGCGCTGCAGGTGACCGATGAAATGCCATCGGATATCTGCCGGCAGCTGGGGTTGCTTGCCAGAAAGTTCCTGGACATAATTTTCTCCGAAATCCCGCTGCCCCATCGCATAAAGTGCTTCGATGTCCGAAGCAGGCTTGGTCTTGGAAACAGCCACCAGTGTAACATGCTGAGACTCCAGCCGGGCAGAAATACGTTCATAAGCCACTGTATCAACCATGTCCGGACATTATATTAGAGGGCAATGATACGTAGAATGGAGGTCATTTGAGTATGGAGCGCCCGATCACGAGGCGTTGGATCTCGCTGGTGCCCTCATAGATCTGTGTGATCTTGGCATCCCGCATCAGTCGTTCCACATGGTACTCCTTCACATATCCATATCCGCCGTGGATCTGTACCGCTTCCGTCGTCACCCACATGGCAGTTTCCGAAGCAAATACCTTGGCCATGGAAGAGCTGGTGGCATAGTCCAGCTGCTGATCCTTTTCCCAGGCTGACTTTAGGCATAGCATCCGGGCTGCTTCGATCCGGGTGGCCATGTCCACCAATTTGAACTGGATCGCCTGATGCTCGGAGATCGGCCGGCCGAAGGCTTTTCGTTCCCGCGCATAGGCCAGACTTAGCTCGTAGGCTCCGCTCGCGATGCCAAGTGCCTGCGCAGCGATGCCGATGCGTCCGCCGGCGAGTGCCTGCATGGCAAAACTAAAGCCAAAGCCATCTGCCCCGATGCGCTGGGACTTTGGAACGCAGACATCCTGGAAGGAGATACTATGGGTATCGCTCCCCCGGATGCCCATCTTGTTTTCCTTGGTACCCACGGTGATACCAGGACTGTCTTTTTCCACAATAAAGGCGTTGATTCCATGGCTACCCTTAGCGGGATCTGTCTGAGCCATAACGAGGTAGACAGAGGCGGATGATCCGTTGGTGATCCAGTTCTTTATGCCGTTCAGGATGTAGTGATCGCCCATATCCACTGCATTGGTTCGTTGGGCAGTGCCGTCGCTTCCCGCCTCGGGTTCGCTGAGCAGGAATGCGCCGATGTAAAGGGCCCCATTCTTCTGTCCGCGCGACAGCGGCTCCAGGAATCGACGCTTCTGCTCCTCGGTACCATGAGCCTCCAGGCCCCAGTTGACCAGGCTGTTATTGACACTCATGCATACACTCACACTCGCATCAACCTTACTGATCTCCTCCATCGCCAGCACATAACTCACCGTGTCGAGCCCGGCTCCGCCATAGGCCGGATCGGTCATCATGCCCATGAAACCCAACTCCCCCAGTTTCATGACCTGCTCATGTGCGAAACGCTGATGCTCATCCCGGTCTATCACGCCCGGCAGGCATTCCCGCTTGGCAAAATCCCTGGCGGCCTCCCTGATCATCCGATGTTCTTCACTCAGCATGAAATCCATATGCATGATTTTTCTCATGTAAATATAAACCCGAACACCATAAAACTAACAATTGTTAGCATGGTTCGTTCACAACCGGACATGAAAAAGCCGAATGTTCAGACACCCGGCTTTTTCTCTTATTCATGAGATCGTTACTGAGACACTTTGAATGCTACGCGTCGGTTCCAGGCCTGTCCTTCGGCCGTCTTGTTGTTACCCGGCGGATGTGATTTGCCGAAATCCATGGCTTTTACGCGCGCGGCATCCACCTGCTGTTTGATGATTCCTTCGTCGTTATTGCTGTCAGGACATCCCCAAAAAAGAGGGGATCCCGGAACGGCGGGACATTTGTCCTGCGGATCCGGGATCCCGTCATTATTCTTATCCGGACAGCCCTTGAACCCGGAGATACCAGCCTGGGAAGGACATGCATCCCCATTGCCTGGCATTCCGTCTCCGTCGGTATCTTTCGGTGCCTCGATGGGGACCGGTACCACGGGGCGCGGTTTGGGATCTTCAGTTACTTCTTTTTCCCAATGCTGGAGCCGATGCCGATGCCATAGAAGACATGCTTGGTGGCATTTCCGCTGATGGCGAACCGATACTGGCTCTGCAGGGTGACATAGGCTTCGTCGAAGACATTGATGCGCATACCCAATCCGAAGGGTGCATAAGCGGAGTAATAAACACCCCACTTGGACGCCCCCGCACCGATGGTAATATACGGGGATACCGCATACTGGTCGGTGAGCAACTTGACGTTCAGGTTGACGTCGGTTTCAATGAGGGCCTTGGTGGCGTAGTTGAACATGGAGTTGACACCGGGCCGGGGATATTCCACACCGGCGATACCGGCGCGCACCATCACATCCAGGTGATCAAGCAGTCCCTGCGTGTAGGTCAGGGCGAAACCCGGGCTCATGCGACGGGCCTTGTTCCAATCGCCCTTTTCCACCACCGCCGACAGGGACATATTGCTGAGGTCCGCGGCGGTGTTAAAATCATGAAGCGTATAGGATGCACCGACGATCTTACCGGTCCGCTGCTCTTTCTTCAACTGTGCATAACCGCTCCCCAGGCAAAGGATGGCCAGGGACAAAGCGAACAGTCTTTTAAACATCGAAATATTTGTTAGCGGAGCCGCCGCATATGGGCGACATCCCTTTTTATGGGTCAGGAGGCGGATGCATGCCCAGGTCTTCGACCCTGACCATCACGACACCTATACCGATGTATCCCAGTTTCCCGGCCGCTGCCCTTGAAAGATCCACCAGGCGTGGATTCTTCGGATGCATCCGGTCGTTCACCCTAACCACCACCTGATTGCCATTGTCGAGCCTCGTCACCCGGATCCAGGTCCCAAGCGGCAAGGTATTATGTGCGGCCGTCATCTTTGATTGTCTGAAAATCTCCCCGCTGGATGTGCGCCTTCCCTCGAACTTGTTGGCATAATAACTCGCAATCCCCACCTTGGGCGTGTCCACCATCCGAATGATGGCTGCGGGAGTATCGACCACCGGGATGGTGTCGCCCGGGAGAGGCAAGGTGTCGGTCAGCGTCTGAGAAGATGCAGGCAGCCCCCCCGTCAGGCAGATCAGCACAAGTGTCAGGGCATGAAAATAGAACATCATTTCAGGCATTTTGAATGGCTTGACGCACCTGACCTCTCGCCCCGTATGCAAACGTAAACTACTTGGATCTGTTATTCAAGTGGAGATAAAACAAGGGTCATTTGAAGTTGTTGTGTCCCCGGATCGATTCTACGTCGTTTTTTTCTCCGATTTCAACGTTTTTTCCCCTTTTGTCCCTCCCGGGCAGTCCTAGTTTTGTGGAATGTTGTGCATGGATGACTTTGAACCCAAAAATTGGGAGTCCGTGACCTGGCAGATCGTGTCACATACCTATGTCCGGGGATTCATGCTGAGCGATTGTGTGCCCCCTCCCTCCTATCTCCAATGGGTGAGTGAGCACCTCAATCTCAACGAGCCGGGGATGGTACATGTTCAGAATGCCCGCTCCAATTCCGGGCTGCGGGCCTGGAAGATATCCATACGCCAGGTGAATGATGTTCCTGAACTGGGGGAATCTGCACGATAAAACACTTCACTACATCATATTCCGATCGAGCTGTTGCTAGCCGGACCATGGATCCTTCAGCAGCGGACACACCTAGGGGGGACGTTCCGTGGACGTCTCCTCATTTTTTCGGGGTGAACTCACCGGATAACGTACCATCCATAGGATTCCGGCTGCAGACGGATCCTAAGCCGCATATTTCCTCCGGCAGATACTTTAACAGGTTTTGATGTCCCCTCCCCTTCTGACACCATGGCGGATCCACTGATCCCGGCATAATGTAGAGGAACCTCGATCGTCCGCTCAATGGCCTCCTTGAGGGGATTGAACAGCATCAGCATGCCCTTCACCGATCCCTGTGGATCCACGTGCAAAAATCCATCCCAGTCACGCCCGTCGGCCCGGCGCAGATGGATGATGTCCGCATTCAGAATCTGGCGGTATTTCTTATACCATCCGATGACACGCCGCACCAGACGCAGCGTGGTGT
>JAJTFQ010000142.1 GCA_021299955.1 Chitinophagaceae bacterium | reverse complement strand
AACAGCATCACTGCATTTGCCAGGATGCCGATCAGGCCGGCACCCAACGCGATCCCGGAAGCCTTCAGGAAGGCAGTTAACTCATGGCTGCGTGCAGCCTGGATCAATCGGCCAATGGTCATGAACCCGACTGTCAGCAGGAAGTAATAGACGATCTGATAGTGGTTGTGAAAGATGAGGATCGAACTGAAAAGTGCCGTCAGGGCTGCACCAGCCCAGAACCTCCGCTCAAAGATCATCCATACCGCACCCAGCAGGGCGGGGAGATAGGCGATGGACAACATCTTGGTGTCATGTCCCACGGAAATGATGATGCCGTTATACGAGGCATAGGCATATCCCAACGCGCCAAGCATGGCCAGCCATGAGCCGGCACCCAGTGTCAGCGCCAGGAAATAGAAACCCAGGCAGGCCAGGATAAAGAATCGGAACGGCTTGGGGATGAACAACGAGAACGCCTCGTTGGCGTAATAACTCAAATAATTGTTGTTGTTCGTGGCGATCTGATAGCCAGGCATCCCTCCGAACATGTTGGTCGTCCAGAGCGGCGCCACGCCATCGTGTGTATCGCGATAATCCTGGATGTCCTTACTCATGCCTTTCCAATGGATGATGTCGCTCTGTTGCAAGACCTGGCCTTCCAGGGCGGGTTTACAATAGATCACAGCCACCAGGACAAACACCGTGATGGCGGCGAGGTGGGGCAGGAGTTTGCGGAAGTCGAATCGCTTCATGTCGTTGGGATTGGTAGTTGGCAATATTAAGAGGTTTCGATGAGATCTGTATGATTCTCAGGTCTCCGAAATATGGTTGGACTTTCAGGTCAAGAGATCCTTCACCAGGCCCGCGACGATCTTGTCGATGGGGAGGGTGACGCAGTCCGGAGAAAATTCATGCCAGTCGATCAACCGGAATGTTTCTGTTTCGCCCGTGGCATGATACACTTCCATTTGCCGCTCATCAAAATCGAAAGGCTTGACGCGTATCGGTGCGGTGATGTCCTCAAGTGCCACAGCCTCGTAATAGATCGAAAGGATCTGATGGTCGGGATTGAAGGCAGACCGCTGATAGAAGTCCGTTGTGTATAGATGTCGGCCTATCTTCACCCTCAATCCCATCTCCTCCATGAACTCCCGTTCGAGACAGTCGCGTGTCCCTTCGCCGAATTCAAGTCCACCCCCCGGAAATTTGGTAATATAACTACCTCTGATGAATTCGTCGCTGACCAGCACCCGGCGGTCTTCCCGCATCAGGATGCCATATACTCTTACATTGATCATGTCATTGATTTGGATGAAAAGTTGATATCAACCCGCAGGTTGTTCAATCTCGCCCCTGAACACGAAGGTCGCCGGTCCGCTGAGCCGGATGTTGTGATATCGACCGGGTCCGTCACGATCAAACTCCACACGGAGCTTGCCGCCCAGGGTTTCGACATCGATCGCATGTGGTCCGGGCACGCCTCCGGAAGCGACAATAGCGCAGGCTGTCACCCCCGTCCCGCAACTATAAGTTTCGGCTTCCACACCTCGCTCAAAGGTTCTGACGAAAATACCCTCTGCTGCCCTTCGCGCTACAAAGTTCACATTGATGCCGTTGGTCCTGAATGGCTCACTATGACGGATCGAACGGCCTTCTTTATCTACATCCATTTGTTCGATATCCTCTACAAAACGCACATAATGAGGCGATCCGGTATCGAGCACACTATCCTGTCCGACTGGACGGATGCCCTCCACATCAGTCATCCATAACCTGACACCGCCGTCCGGGAGCAGCTCCGCTTCATGATCTCCATCCGGAGCGAGGAAATGATACTTCGGAGATGCGAGGCCAAGGTCTGCCGCAAACCGCACGATGCACCGGGCTCCATTGCCACACATGCTGCCGGGCGCACCATCAGCGTTGAAATAGGCCATGGTGAAGTCGTATCCCTCGCGACTCCCCAGCAGCATCAAGCCATCCGCACCGATCCCGAAGCGCCGGTGACACCAGCCGGCGATCGTTTCGCGGGTCAGTTGGCCGACCTGTCCGGCCCGGTTGTCCAGGAGGATGAAATCGTTTCCTGTTCCCTGGTATTTGTAAAATATGAGAGACATCAGCTTCTGTATGTTTTGGTTCCGACCGATCCGCCCTAAGATCGGTCATTAGGTTTAGTCCGCGGCCGACAGGCGCTCCAGTGCTCGCAGGATCAGTTGATCTACGGCAGCCTGTCCGTCTGACGAAAAGCTCCGCGACACGCGGTTGGCAACCACGGCGTTGAGGGAGAGCGTGTGATGCCCAAGCAGCTTCCCAAGCCCATATATCGCCGAGGTCTCCATCTCGAAATTGGTGATGCGATGGTGTCCGAATGAAAAATCCGTCAGCATCTGGTTCAGGGTGGGATGCGCCAGTCCCAGCCTCAGTACGCGCCCCTGCGGCCCGTAGAAACCCGGACAGGTGACCGTAACACCATGAAAGAATCCGTCCGTGAACCGTTTCAGCAAACCCGGACTCCCCATGCTGATGTAAGGTCTGGATAGGTGATTGTGCAGTTGTGTCTGGGTGACAAAAGCATGTAGGATCTGCCGCTCCTCCTCATTATGCTCCGGTCGATAGAAATGCAGCAGGTTGTCGATGCCAAGCCCATGCGTGGAAGCGACAAAGCTGTCCACCGGAATGTCCGCTTGCAGGGAACCGCAGGTGCCAACCCTGATGATGTCCAGCGACCTGAGCATAGGTTTGATTGTTCGGGTGGGAAGGTCGATGTTTACCAGGGCATCAAGCTCATTCATCACGATATCGATGTTGTCGGGACCGATGCCGGAGGAGAGCACCGTGATCCGCTTTCCACGGAAAAAACCCGTGTGGGTGACGAATTCGCGGTGTCGACCCCGGAATTCGACCTCATCGAAATGCCGGCTGACGCGCTCCACCCGGTCCGGATCACCTACCGTAATGACGGTATCTGCAAGCTCCTCGGGTCGAAGGTCCAAATGATAGACGGCTCCCCGTTCATTGATGATCAATTCTGATGAGGCGATAGGGGAAGACATCTGAGGGTGCGCCATGAAAAAAGGTTTCCGGATGAGCGAATATCCTTTGGGGATTTAGCGGGAATTAAGGACAAATTTACTACTTTTGCATAGGCTTTCAGCGGGTATCGATACCAATTCGCCGCTTACAGCCGTCAAAAAGGTACCGTGGCCGAGTGGCTAGGCAGAGGTCTGCAAAACCTCGTACAGCAGTTCGAATCTGCTCGGTACCTCAGGAGCGAAGGAATGAACCTTCGCTCTTTTTATTTCGACCATCATGGCTCGTTACTCAAAATGGCTGGGATTGCTGGGATTTCTCCTGCTGGTATGGTCTTGCTCCCTGCCCTGGACCTATCATGCGGATATCGGCAAGCATTTCAATGGATATTTCACCGAGCATAACATATACGGACGACCAGCCAGATTTCTGCTGCCCATGGCCGTATTTTCTGTACTCGCATCGTTCGCACCGATGATGTGGCTGAAATTTGCGGGCATGCTCGTGGCCTCTCTGAACATGGCATATGCCTTTAGCCGGTTCCTCAAATTTGGGTCTGCCTACCTGGGTTATGTGCCGGAAAAGGAGTCAGGGCTCTATCTGATGCTGTTTTCCGTAGCATTGATCTTCATGGCAACATTTATGCCCTATGGCAAAAGTGTAGGAAAGACAAAAAAAGAGGGGTCGATCTGACCCCTTTATATTTTCTATCCCTTTTTGGCTTCCTTCGCCCAGCCGTCTTTCAGGGTGACCGTCCGGTTGAACACCGGATGACCCGAGTGAGATAGTTTCTCATCCAGGGAGAAATAACCCTTGCGAATGAACTGGAACCTGTCGCCAGGAGCAGCCTCCGCCATCGAAGGTTCCATCACCGCCTGGCTGATGATGTCCAGGGATGAGGGGTTCAGGAAATTTTTGAAATCTCCCTCCGCAGAAGGGTCCTCAACATTGAACAGACGATCGTAGAGCCGAACTTCAGCCCTGATGGCCGTCGCTGCCGATACCCAGTGAATGGTACCTTTCACATTGATGCCGGAAGTATCCTGTCCGCTGCGGCTTTCCGGAATATAGGAACATCTGATCTCGATCACTTCTCCCTGTTCATTCTTCACGAAATCATCGCAACGAACGATGTAAGCGTTCTTCAATCTTACCACGGCACCGGGTGCAAGCCTGAACCACTTTTTGGCAGGCACTTCCATGAAATCCTCCCGTTCGATCCACAGTTCGCCGGAGAACGGGAGCTTCCGTGTGCCGCCCTGGTCAGGGGCTTCCGGATTGTTTTCCGCATCCATCTCCTCCGTTTGACCAGCGGGATAATTGGTGATCACCATTTTCAGCGGGTCCAGCACGACCATGCGGCGAAGCGCGATCCTGTTCAGATCCTCTCGGACACAGAACTCCAGCAATCCCACATCAATGATATTTTCCCGGCGCTGCACTCCGATGCGGTCGCAAAAGTTCCTGATCGATAGTGGTGTATAGCCCCGACGACGCATCCCAGAAATGGTAGGCATGCGCGGATCATCCCATCCGTCCACGAAACCTTCCTGTACGAGCTGCAACAGTTTACGCTTGCTCATCACGGTATAGGTCATGTTCAGACGCGCGAACTCGAACTGCCTGGTAGGAAAGATGCCCAGTTTCGCTATGTACCAGTTATATAAGGGACGATGCACTTCGAATTCGAGGGTGCATACCGAATGGGTGATGCCTTCCAGTGAGTCCGACTGACCATGCGCGAAATCATACATCGGATAGATGCACCAGGTATCTCCCGTGCGGTGATGATGTACATGACGGATGCGATACATGATCGGATCCCGCATGTGCATGTTGGGGGAGGACATGTCTATTTTGGCCCGCAAAACCTTTTCGCCATCCCTGAAAGCGCCGGTCTTCATGGCTTCGAAAAGTTCGAGATTTTCTGTCACCGAACGATTGCGGCAGGGACTTTCCCGCCCCGGTACAGTGGGCGTACCCTTTGCAGCGGCAATTTCTTCTGAGCTGGAATCATCCACATAAGCCAGTCCCTTCCTGATGAGGGCGCAGGCAAATTCGTACAGCTTGGGAAAATAATCGGAGGCATAGCATTCATGCTCCCAGTCAAATCCCAGCCAACGAACGTCTGCCTTGATGGACTCCACATATTCCGTATCCTCCGTTACCGGATTGGTATCATCAAACCTCAGATTGGTCTTTCCGCCATGGTCATCCGCGAGGCCGAAATTCAGGCAGATGCTTTTCGCATGGCCGATATGCAGGTACCCGTTGGGTTCCGGTGGAAACCGTGTGTGTACGTTGGTGGATCTGCCTGTTTGCAGGTCATCTGCCACGATCTCCTCCAGGAAATTCAGGGATTTTTCTTCACTCATCTCAAAAAAAATTCAGCTGCAAAGGTACGGAAAAACAAGGCAGCATATGTCTCGAACCCTCCAAGGGTTGGGTAACCCTCCAAGGGTCGGGTAACCCTCCAAGGGTCGGGTAACCCTCCAAGGGCCTCCAAGGGTCGGGTAACCCTCCAAGGGTCGGGTAACCCTCCAAGGGTCGGGTAACCCTCCAAGGGTCGGGTAACCCTCCAAGGGTCGGGTAACCCTCCAAGGGTTGGGTAAACCTCCAAGGGTTGGGTAACCCTTCAAGGGTTGGGTAACCCTCCAAGAGTGGGGTAACCCTCCAAGGGTTGGGTAACCCTCCAAGGGTTTCAATCAAGACAATCCAGACATCTTCCGATTGTTTCAACACATTCGTCGATCTGAGGTGATGTGATGCATAGCGGAGGGGCGAACCTGATTTTATCACCATGCGTGGGTTTGGCCAGAATGCCTTCTTCCATCAGCCGAATGCATAGTCTCCAGGCCGCTTCCGGATCCGGGTGATCCATCACCACCGCATTCAGCAATCCCTTGCCCCGCACCATTCGTATATGAGGGGATCGAAGTCCAGCTATCCCTTCGCGAAACCGCTGCCCGAGTTCCTCTGCGCGTTCGGCCATGTGTTCATCTTGCAACACCTCGAGCGCCGTAATCGCGATCGCACAGGCCAACGGGTTACCGCCATAGGTCGATCCGTGTTCACCCGGACCAATGGTCAGCATGATCTCGTCGTCTGCCAGTACTGCACTGACCGGCAGAAGTCCGCCGCTGAGCGCCTTGCCAAGGATCACGATGTCCGGACGTACATCCTCGTGATCGCAACACAGCATGCGGCCCGTCCGGCACAAACCTGTCTGGATCTCATCTGCCATGAACAATGCCCTCGCCTCACGGCACATGTCCGCTGCCCGGCTCAGGTATCCGTCATCCGGCACCACGACGCCTGCCTCACCTTGAATCGGCTCCACCAGGAAGCCCGCCACATGCGGGTCTGCCAGTGCTTCGGAAAGGGCGCTCAGATCGTTGTAAGGAATGATGATGAAACCCGGCATGTAGGGACCGAAACCGCCATACTAAGAAGGATCCGTACTGAAGGAGATCACCGAGCTGGTCCGGCCGTGAAAGTTTCCGCCACAAACGATGATCTTCGCCAGACCATCCGGGATACCTTTGACCTCATAACCCCAACGGCGACAGAGTTTCAATGCCGTCTCGACTGCTTCCACGCCCGTATTCATGGGTAAAACCTTGTCGTACCCGAACAAACGGGTGATGAACGACTCATAAAGTCCCAGCTTATCGCTGTGGAAGGCCCTGGATGTAAGGGTGAGCCGCTGCGCCTGATCGATCAAGGCGCCCACGATCCGGGGATGACAATGGCCCTGGTTGACGGCCGAGTAGCCGCTCAGGAAGTCGTAATACTTTCGCCCATCGACATCCCATACAAAGGCACCCTCGCCCCTGGACAAGACAACAGGCAACGGATGGTAATTATGGGCTCCATATCTGGATTCAAGATCTATGAAATGTTGTGTCCGCTCGGACACATGAACGGTTTCTGTGGACATACGTGGTGGTTGACAGGGTGAAATGGCTTGAAAGGGAATCGGGGAACGGCAAGGGGGGGGAGAGGCGCTCCACTAATGATTCAGCAGATCGAGATTCCCGTTCAGGAAGGAGGCATCATATAAGCCCGTCACGCACATCTAATACGAATATAGGAAAAATCAGATGACCGGAGACAGACTTTCCTGACGATAAATGGTATGGTCTTCCGGAAATCTGATCTCCGGTAAACCATTTTGCGGAAAAACACCAAACACGGAGGAGCCGCTGCCGGTCATGGCAGCATAAATGGCCCCCGAATCGTAAAGTTTGTCACGTAAGGATTCGATGGCCGGAAAGGCCTTAAAGACCGTGCGTTCGAAGTCATTCACCAGCCGGCCGCGCCATTCGGAGACCTTCATCGTCACGATCTCCCGGATGGAAAGGTCAGGAATGGTCGGTTTGACACCAGCAAAGGCCACAGCCGTGCTCACATGTATCCCGGGGTGCACCAACAGGAAGGAGAAACCGGAAAGGTCAAGAGTGATGGGTGTCATGTGCTCTCCTCGTCCAGTCGCGAAGCAGGGACTGTTCCGGATGAAAAAGGGACAGTCACTGCCCAGCCGTAGGGCGTAGGATTCCAGCGCCTCACCGGTGAGTCCAAGCCGAAACATATCATTCAGCATCCTGAGGGTAAATGAGCCGTCTGCAGATCCCCCGCCGAGTCCGGCACCCATCGGGATCGCTTTGTACAAATGCAGGTCGATGCCCGGCATGGAAGGGAAATCAGCCTTCAGCATTCGCCAGGCCTTCACACAAATGTTAGATTCTACGGGGCCTTCTACGGTCTTGCCCGACAGGTGCAGGTACACCTCACCTCTTCCTGCCAGATCCTCTGATTGAGGGATGATCTCCAGGGCATCTCTGAGAGCGACAGGGTAAAACAGCGTTTCAAGGTCGTGGTAGCCGTCATCCCGCTTACGGACGATGTTCAGCCCCAGGTTGATCTTGGCGTTGGGGAAAGATATCATGGGAACTATTGGCCGTTGCGGCTCTTGATTTCATCCCGAATGGCAATGGCGCGCATGTAGTCCTCCTGTTCAAGCACTTCGTCGAGGAGCGTGTTGAGATCCTCGAGCGACATGTTGCGGAGGTCGTCCGGACGACGTTCTGCTGTGGGCGCTGAAGGCTCTGATTCCCTTGCCTTTGACTTCTTTTGACCGGAGTTGTCCAGCAGATGGCCTGCACTATCGAGGATGTTTTCGTAAGTGTAGATAGGACAGCCGAATCTGACGGCGAGGGCCAGGGCATCCGATGTGCGGGAGTCGATCTCCACCGTGTCATTATCGTTGCTGCATAACAGCCTTGAATAGAAGATCCCCTCGTTCAGATCGTTGATGATCACTTCGTGCAGTTCCACATTGAAGGCGACCATGAAATTGCGCATGAGGTCGTGCGTGAGGGGTCGACTGGGTTGCATTCTTTCCAGCGCAACGGCGATGGCTTGCGCCTCGAAGCCTCCGATCACGATCGGAAGACGACGCAAACCATTTACCTCTCCCAATACCACAGCGTAGGAGTGGGTCTGGGCGATGGAATGCGAGAGTGCAACGATCTCCAACTCTATCTTCTTCATAAGATTCGGCAAAGGTACAGATTTTTTTAGGAAGCGTATTCAGGTCGACCGGCTGCCATGCAAATCCTGTATCCCCCAAACAATCCCCGGGCAGCCACGTCGAATCGTCGCAGCATCCGCCTTAACCTTTCCTGAGCTTTCGCACCGCATCGATGACCCTGGGCATGACCTCAAAAGCGTCGCCTACAATGCCATAGTCCGCGGCCTTGAAGAATGGTGCCTCAGGATCCTTATTGACCACAACGATCACCTTGCTGCGGTTTACCCCCGCCAGATGCTGGATCGCTCCAGAGATCCCGATGGCGAAATACAGGTTCGGTGCGATGGCCAGTCCCGTCTGCCCTACATGTTCATGATGAGGTCGCCAGTGTGCATCCGCCACCGCCCGACTGCAGGCTGTAGCTGCACCGATCAGGCCGGCCAGATCTTCGACCAGTCCCCAGTGCTCAGGTCCCTTCAGTCCGCGGCCGCCACTCACGACAAGTTCTGCCTCACCGAGCGGCACCTGGCCGGTCACCTTTTTGGTCTCCCTTACAACGACCCGACCCGCACCAACAGATGTATGGTAGGGCCTGACTTCGGCGATTCCCTCACCCTCAAGTATGCCGAAACTATTCGGATTCACTGAAATGATACTGACCGGGGTTTGCACCAACACATCCATGAAGGCCTTGCCGGAAAAGACATTTCTGCGCACCACAAAGCCCTTTTCGACATCCGGAAGTCGCGTTGCCCCGGAAACGTAACCCGCCTTCAGCCGTGCTGAGAGCCTGGGCGCGACTGCCTTGCCGTTCATGCTATGCGGAAAGATGACAACGGTCGATCCGCAGGCTGTGGCGATTTCTGCCATGATCGAGGTGTATCGTCGTGTATCGGCGGTATTCAATGTTTCATCGGCACAATGATGCACCACCGAAACGCCGTGTATCCCTAATGATGATGGATCCTGGCTGACCGTTCCAAGCAATACCGCCTCGGCGGAAACACCCATCCGGCCGGCCAGCGCCGAACCGTATGACAGGGCTTCACGGGATGATTTTCTGATCTCTCCGTTGGAATGCTCCGTAAATATGATTACTGACATGATCCTTTGATTATTGCGTGATGAAATGTTCAGATGATGCGGGCTTCTTCATGCAGGAGCCTTACGAGCTCTTCTGGTTGGTCTGCCGGTACGAGCCTTACACCGCTGCGCGCGGGAGGCAGCGTGTAGGATACCAGTCCGGTCAGCGGAGCGACCTCCACCGGCGGCACAACCTTCAAGGGCTTAGTCCGCGCAGCCATGATGCCTCGCATATTCGGGATCCTGGCCTCCGCCATGCCTTTCTGACAGGAAATGACCAGCGGCAATGGTATCTCTGCCACTTCCTCACCACCTTCTATCTCGCGGGTCACGATCGCAGAAGATCCCTCGAATTCAAGGGCCGTGGCGAGGCTGACCATGTCCATGTCCAGGAGCTCCGCCACCATCGCACCCACGGCCGAACCATTACTGTCGATGGTCTCTTTCCCGGTCAGGATCAGATCATACTGACCTTCCCGGGCGATCTGCGCAATCTGCACCGCCACCTGGTACGAATCCATCGGTTCCATGTCCACCCGGAACGCTTCGTCACCGCCCAGCGCCAGTGCTTTACGGATGATGGGTTCGACATCCGCCCCACCAACCGTGATCAGATGGATCGTCGTCGAAGCATCGCGCTCCTTTAACATGATCGCCCGAACCAGCGCATACCACTCGTCATAAGGATTGATGATCCACTGCACCCCGTCCGTGACGAATTTCGTGTTATTGTCACCGAAGGCTATTTTTGCCGTCGTGTCCGGTGTTCTGCTGATGCATACCAGGATTTTCATGGCTTTATTGATGGTGTGAATAAAAGTTGTTTATGCAACCAAATGCAAGACAAATTTAAGAACACACACGAAGCCTGCAATGTTTGATCACGATAAATTTCTACGGATGCAAGGGAACGATATGACGCGCATCGAACGCCTGAAAGCGTTCATCGAGCGCAATCCATTGGATAGTTTCAGTCGTCACGCCCTGGCGATGGAGTATATCAAGCTCGGTGATGATGAGGCCGCCAGCGTGGAACTGCAGACCTTGCTGACCGGAGATCCGGTTTATGTGGGATCTTACTATCACCTTGGAAAATTATTGGAAAGGTCCGGAGATATGGCGACGGCCGCTGAAACATACCGCCGGGGCATCCTGGTTGCGGAGCAGTCTGGTGACCGGCATGCAGCCGGAGAGTTGAGAGCGGCTCTATTGAATTGTGAAGATTGACCTTCCCAACGAACACCAAAATCATATAGTACAGATGAACCCGCCTGAAGATTTCAATCCGGAGCACTTTCGATCCAGGCTGCGGCGATTTGTAGGGCAGGAAAAACTTTTCCATCCTACCCAGCCGCTTTTGCTGGCCATCAGCGGCGGATTGGATTCCATCGTGCTTAGCCATCTGCTACACACACTGGGGCATGAACTCGTTTTCGCACATTGCAATTTTGGCCTGAGGGGAGCGGAAAGTGATGCCGATGAAGCCTTTGTCAAGGAATGGGCCCTTCAGCTCAATTGCCCGGTGCATACGGTACGTTTCGACACAGAGGTATATCAGAAGACACATCGTCTATCAATGCAGACAGCCGCCCGGGAACTTCGATATGAATGGCTGGAGAAAATGCGGCAAACGCTTTCCCTGCCCGATCCATCCCGAAGGTTCAGGCTGGTGACGGCCCATCATCTGGACGATAACATCGAAACCATGCTCCTTCATTTTTTCAGGGGTACCGGTATCTCGGGGATGCGCGGCATGCTGCCTTCGACGCCCGCTGTAGCGCGTCCACTGCTTTTTGCCCGCCGCCGGGAGCTGGAATCATACGCACTAGCCTGCGGTCTGATCTGGAGAGAAGACCGCTCAAACACAGAGGATAAATATGACCGGAATTTTCTTCGACTGCGGGTGCTTCCGCTACTGGAAGAGCGCTTTCCGGCCGTCCGCAATAACCTCGCCTCCAACCTCCATCGATTCCGGGAGACCGAAGCACTGAGCGGTCTGTCCATGGGCCCGGTCATCCGTCGACTGGTTGATACCGACGCCTCAGGAAACATCCGCATCCCCGTCGAGGGCCTGCGTGCGACAGGTTTTGCGGAGAGCGTCCTCTGGGAGATGATCCAG
>JAJTFQ010000141.1 GCA_021299955.1 Chitinophagaceae bacterium | reverse complement strand
TGAGGGGTTCAAGGCCTGGGGGCGGGTGCTGTGACTGATGGGGATCAGGCGGTCCCTGGTACCATGAATGATATAAACCGGACAACGGACCTGACGTATCCATCGATCGGTTCTGAGTTTATAGCGAAGCACGAACTTAACAGGCATGATCGGGACCAGCCGTTCGATGACCCTCGAGAAATTGTAGTAAGGTGCATCGAGGATAAGATAGCGAGGCCGGTTGTCAGCGGCCAGCTTGGCCGCAAACCCGCTCCCCAGGCTTCGTCCGTAGACAATGAGATGATCCTCCGGACAGTCCTCCTTCAACCGGTCGTATACGAACTGCATGTCCTTTAACATCGCAGATTCGCTGCGAGGACCGGTACTCTTTCCGAATCCCCGGTAATCCACCAGCACAACATCGTAGTTATAGCGGTAAAAATCACGGGCATAGCGCGCCCAACCCTTGATGGACCGACTGTTTCCATGAAAATACAGGATGAGTCCGGATGGATCGGGTCTGTGGAAATGCAACCCGTTGATACGCACGCCGGGTTCCACATCAAAGAACAACTCCCTGAAAGGAATGTCATACTTGAATGTGAAATCCTGAGCCAGTTTTTCAGGCTTGAAGATGAACCGTTCCTGGATCAGGTACATGACCAGCATGACCAGGACGTAACCGATCAGGAGCCACCACCAGCCAAATTGAAACCACGATAAAAAAATCAGGGCAAACATACTGCATGAATATACGCCACTGGAGAATATGGTATGCGTAAGTTGAGTATGGCAGGTGTCTGGGATTGGTCAGACCCTTGCAACATCCACAATTGTCCCCGAAACCGATCAAGTTGTAAGGGATTTTAAGCCTCCCTGATATTATTTTGATCAATCATACGTTATGATTTTTGTCCAGATACCTGATCTGGAAATACTCTACCCCTGGTTCCCCAGGTTCTGGCACATCGATGGAGTGGACATCTTCTTCGTACTCAGCGGATTCCTGATCGGAACGATCCTCATCAAAACCTTCGAGAAAGAGGGCTTTAACAAACCCACGCTCTTTCATTTCTGGAAATTCAGGTGGTATCGAACCATTCCGAATTATTATCTGATCCTCCTGGTCATGATCGCATTCGTGTATCTGTCCAGGGATGACATGCGGGGTTTCAGCTGGAAATACTTCTTCTTTCTGCAGAATTTCGCTTCTGCCACCCCTGACTTCTTCTCTGTAGCCTGGAGTCTGACGGTGGAAGAATGGTTTTACATCTCGTTTCCCCTTACTTCTATTGGCATCGCCCGCTTGTTTCCGAAATGGAAGGTGAAACAGGTGGTCATGTCCACCATAGTCGTATTTGTTGCCCTCCCACTCGCAGCCAGGTTTTTCTTCGCATACCTTGCCTCACCGGACGGTCGTTTCGACCTGATGTTTGAACGGGTGAATTTTGAGAAGTATTTCAGAAGCCGAATGATCCTGCGGCTGGACTCCATCGCCTTCGGTGTTCTGGGAGCATGGATCGCATTTTATTACGAAAGTTTCTGGAAACAGCATACCTGGAAGGTCTTTGGCTTTGGAGCGGTTATGTATCTGTTCTTCAGGCTCTACGATTTAGGCCCGTTGTTTCAGTCAACCTTCAGATTCACCATCTGTTCCTTCGCGATCTTCATGTTCCTACCATTGGCCTCCACCGTAAAGTCTGGCCCTGTTCGCTGGGCGGCTCCAATCACTTACGTTAGCATGATCTCCTACTCCATGTATCTCATCCACCGCACGCTGATCATGGATGGATTCAGGATCTATGGAGGCAGACCTTTTTCGGATGCCAAAGCGATCATCTACTATCTGGCTTATTTCATCCTGGTATTTGGCTTGTCTGCACTCCTGTACAAATTCTTCGAGCTTCCGATGTTGAAACTCAGGGAAAAGGGGGTAAAGAAGGCTCCACAAGCTCCGACACCAAGCCAACCGGCTGCCGATGGACGGGGAATGATGACACCCGAAACGAATGTGAGGATACGCCAGCATTTCAGTGTTCCTTCAGCCGGACACCTTTGACACCCACGCTCAACTGATGTCGGATCCCTGATTTCAGGGCAAAGTTTTCCGGACCATGACTCACCGGAAATCCAAAGCAGACCGGGAATGCATAAGAAGATACAACATCCGAGATGATACTCAACACATCTTTTCCGAAGGGCCTTTCCGTGTCGCGGCTCTCGGTGAATCCTCCGACAATCAGTCCTGCCAGGCCGGCCAGTCTGCCTGAACGATGCAGCTGATACATCATCCGGTCAATGTTGTAGAGCAATTCACCGACATCTTCTATGAACAGGATCTTTCCCCGCAGGTCTACCTCGGAAGGAGTACCCACCAGATGCGCCAGCAGCGAAAGATTCCCGCCAAACAGCACCCCCGTTGCAATTCCAGGGCGATTCGAGGGATGGGCATCAACACTAAGATTAGTTTTCGAACCACGCAATGCCCTGAGCAGTGATTGCACGGATGGTTTGCGCCATCCTCCTGCGGCAAATGCAGCCGCCATTGGGCCATGGATGGTGGCGACCCCGCATTGAGAGAGGATATGCGCATGTAAGACAGTGATATCGCTGAAGCCGATGATCCATTTGGGCCTTTTCCGAAAGGCCGTGAAATCCAATCGATCGATGATCCTGCCCACGCCATAGCCCCCGCGCGCGCAGAGAATGGCATTAATCTCATCATCATCCAGCATGCGTTGCAGATCCCCGGCACGTTCTTCATCCGTTCCGGAAAAATAACCATCCCCCGTTCCCAGTGTATTTCCTTCAACCACCCTGAATCCCCATTCATCGCGCAAAACCTTGAAACAGGTCCTCATCCTGCTTTTGGGCATATGGCCGGCCGGACAGACCACCCCGATGACATCTCCCTTTCTGAGCGAGGGCGGAATGATGATCTGATCCCGGACGATGTCAATTCCTGTGATGGATGATTTCATGATCAGTTATTTCACATTCTTTCTTGCAAACGAACCCGCTTTGGATCAACACTCAAGGTATGACGCACGCCGCATTTGAGGGCGAAGTTGTTTCGCTGATGTCCCACCGGAAAGTCGAAGCATACCGGATAGGACGTTCCTGCTATCTTTTCCATGATCATGTCCACCACTTCCCGACCGAATTCATCTCCTGGCGTTTCCGTTTTCAACCGGGTGAATCCTCCGACAATCAATCCAGACAGATGACGAAATTTCCCCGCTCGTTGAAGGTTTGTCAACATTCGGTCTATACTGTATCTGTATTCTCCTACATCCTCCAGAAAAAGGATCCTTCCGCGGGTATCGGGCTCAGATGGCGTTCCCATGCAATGCTGTATGACGGAGAGATTTCCGCCAAGCAGTAAGCCCGATGCCTTTCCAGACCGGTTCATCGGATGGGGCGGTACATCATATTCCATGGCACCCCCCGTCAACGCTTCGCGGATGGACAGGATCGTGGACTGCACAAGTGGATCTGTGGCCTGCCAATCATCTGGAAAGCTGTTACACATCTTGGAATGCAGTGAAGCCATTCCACATTTCGCGAGCAGATCGAGATGCAGCGCCGTAATATCGCTGAATCCAATGACCCATTTCGGCTGTTTCCTGAAGCGTGAATAGTCCAAACGGTAAAGGATCCTGCCAACCCCGTAGCCTCCGCGTGCGCATAAAATGGCCTTGATATCAGGGTCATCCAACATGGACTGCATATCCGATGCGCGCTCTTCATCCGTCCCGCCGAACGTCGCATCCCGCCTGCCGATCGAATCACCTACCCTCACCTCGAAACCCCATTCCACCAGTCGCTCGACCGCCGGCAGGATCTCTTCCTCTCGAATGAACCCGGCCGGTGAGGTGATACCGATCCGAGCCCCCGGCCGCAGATAAGGAGGGATAACGACCACCCCGGTGTTCCATCCGGACACATCCAGCGGCCTGGTACCCGCTGCCAACCATCCTGCACCGATGGTCATTGCCATAGAAATAAACCGTCCCCGATCCATGCTCGCAAGTTAATGGAAACACGCATCCCATCTGCCACCCGCCTCCAACAACCCTCCAAGACCTGGCAACGCTCCAAGACTTGCCAACGCTCCAAGACTTGCCAGCTCTCCAGGAGTTGGCAACTCTCCAAGACTTAGCAGCTCTCCAAGACTTAACAACTCTCCAAGACTTAGCAACTCTCCAAGACCCGGCAACTCTCCAAGAGTTGGCAGCTCTCCAAGACTTAGAAGCTCTCCAAGACCCGGCAACTCTCCAAGAGTTGGCAGCTCTCCAAGGGTTAGGTGATTATGTTAAATAGAACGCTGTCAGATGCCGCTCAACCGGCAGGAGAGCGGATAGCGTAGATTGGAGTACCCTTTCATGTCCACCTTGACACTACCGACCGTGATCGGACTCTCAATGCGCAGCGGCACATGGTTCTTGTCATCCGATACCCAGACAAGCATCTTTTCTCCTCCCGAAAAGATGGTGCCATTGATGAGCAGGGGACTGAATTTGATGGCATGATATCTGCCATAACGCGTCTTGATCACCTCCCTGCCCAGATATCTGATGAACAGCGGATGCACCTCTTCATCGATGAACATGCTGAACGGGATCTTATCGCCCGGCTTGTATTTATCAAAATCGATGTTCCGCGCATAATAGATCGCACTTAGCACATCCTGCACGCAGGCGGGCACATTGTACCGCCCTTTTTTCGTCTCGGCCTGATTTCTCGCCTGATCGAATGTCACGTTCTCCTTGAAGGCATATCCGCCTTCGTACACATCCCGCTTGAAATGATATGGCCGCAGGCTTCCGGTATCTATATAGGACTCATACCGGTCTCGCACTTTGAAGATCCAGTCGTATCGTGGATTGGAGGTACCCAGCCCCGCTAGATGATACACCGGCTTGTTGCCGAAAAGGGTGCGATCGACCGTGAAACTCGCATCACCGGCATCCACATAGATCCCGATCACACTGTAGTGTACTTTGTAAAGAATACGCTCCCCGTGCGTGAAACTCTTGTTGGAGATCCCGCAGAAATCATCATTCGGTTGACCGGGACGGGCGCCAATGAACAATAATGCGAACAAAAGGATCCTCTTCATGCATCGAAGGTTGATCTGATGTAAAGGTAATCCAATATTCGCGGGTGGGGACTGACCGGTGTCAGCCTTCATGTTTTTTTAATGAAGCATTGGCATGGCCAAAGGCGGATGCCACAAAGGTGCCGATGACCGCGGGTAACAGGAGATTCACCAGCCAGATGGCAGTAGATGCCGCATAAATACCGAGAAGGTTATCATTGAACGCCCCAAAGACGATGATGCCATACTGCCAGCGCAACCCGAGCTCCAGCAGGGCGATGCTTGGCACCACCGTCATCAGCAGGTAAAATACGGATACAGCAAAGAGGGCGGTCATGATATCCGCTCCTGCATTCATGCTCCATAGCATGAACACATACTGCAGGGCAAATACGATAAACCTGATCAGCGACAGGCCCAGTACGATGAGTCCCCGACGGCCATCGATAGCCCTCAGGCCCTCAGCATAAGGTTGCCACCTCCGGAAAACAGCGGAACGTCCCATCAGCGCCCAGGCACGATCCTGACGGAGATAGAGATAGAGCGAAGGGATGGAAAAAAGCAACACAATCCAGGGAAGTAACCGGAACAATGGCATCAGGGGCGGAGGCAGTACCCGCAATAGTTCATCGCCAATGAAGATCCATCCCGAAAGTCCCGCGAGCAGCGTTACCAGAAGCTGAGCAAATCCGCCGGTCAGGGTCAATGGTATGGATCGCAGCCTCATGCCGTCCGGCACGAAGAGCATCCTCCCCCCCATCTCGCCGATCCGGTTCGGGGTATTGAGGGAGAAAGCCGCCCCTGCCAGCACAGCCCGAAACGCCTCCGTGAAACGGATGCCGGTCAACCCGCTCATGAGGATCCGCCATTTCATGGCCTCCAGCCCCCAGTTAGGGATCGCCAGCAACAACGCGGCCATGAAATAGAGCATGTGACCACCCTCCAGCCCCGCAAACATGCGCGCCAACTGCCCCTTCAGGTCAGGTTGGTTCCTCAGCTGAATGTATACCGACCAGGCCAGGATGCAAAACAGCATCGGTCCCACCCAGCGCCTGACGAATATTTCGATAAATTTGCCCAGAACGTGTCAATTCCCCCCAAAAGTAAGTCCCCGTTGGCTGAACCCTCCAAAATTATCCTGGGCGTCGATCCCGGAAGCGTGGTCATGGGATATGCGATCCTGCAGGTGACCGCCCAGAAACCCATCATGGTAGAGATGGATACCATCTCCCTGAATGGTAAGTCTGATATGTACGACCGGCTCGGCGCCATCTACCGGCTGATGTCTGGCATCCTGACGCGGCATCGGCCCGCTGAACTGGCGATCGAGGCACCCTTCTTCGGAAAGAACGTCCAAAGTATGCTGAAACTCGGACGCGCACAGGGAGTGGTCATCGCCGCCGCCATGATGCATGACATCCCCGTCACGGAATATTCGCCCCGGCGGATCAAGCAGGTGGTGACCGGCAATGGCAATGCCCCCAAGGAAAAGGTCTGGGAGATGCTGCAACATACCCTGGACCTAAAGGAACTGGAGACGCCCCGACTCGATGCCTCGGATGCGCTGGCCGTTGCCCTCTGCCATCACTTCGAAAGCAACACGCCCATCGGCAGAGAACAGGTCCCGAAGAAAAAAGGAGGAAAGGAAGGATGGGGCGATTTCATCCGACAGCATCCCGACCGGATCGGATGACCCGATTATTTGAACCGCTTCCGCTGCGTCCAGAAAGCGATCACCGCGACCCAGGCCAGCAGATTGAGATATCGAAAAGCGCCGAGATACAGATCGGTGGCCAATGCCACAGCCAGCACGACAGGCAGCAATAACAAACCCCAGCGTTCCATTTCCCAGATGCCGGAAAGTGCGGTCAGATATCCGATCGTCAGCAACACCTGTGCAGCGGGATAGAACATGCCATAACGCGCCGTGGCCCCGGTAAATGCGACGAGGATATTGAAGATACCCGCCGCAAAAAGCAGACCGGCGGTCATCGTGATCCAGCGTGGACTGTGCATGCGGAACTTCCAATCCGATGACCGATAATCCGGCCCGCTGACAGGGAAAGGCTTTCTCGATGGCCAGGGCAATGGGCCTTGCAAAATTCAACATGGCGGAAAGATGAGCCTCCGGCAGATCAAAAAGCCGGTCCGTTTCCAGTTTGGGCACGACCAGGGTGTGTCCCTCCCGTAACGGGAATATGTCCAGAAAGGCAAAGAACATGTCATCCTCCGCGATCCGGTAGGCGGGAATCTCACCCCTGATGATCCTGGTGAACAAAGTGGCCATGACCGTTGATTTTCGCTGAAAAGAATGAGGATGAATTCGCCGCGATCAGAGCGTAATCTTTTCGATCCGAAAATTGATGACGCCCGTCGGCGCCTTCACCTCCGCGATGTCTCCTTCCTTTTTGCCCACCAATCCCTTGCCAATGGGTGAAGTGATCGATATCTTGCCGGCCTTCAGATCAGCCTCCTTTTCAGATACGATCTGATAGGTCATGGATTTCTGGTTGGCCAGATTCGTAATGGTGACCCGGGTCAGGATCGTCACCTTGCTGGTATCGATATTGGTGGCATCCAGGATCCTGGCGGTGGCCAATTCTGATTCAAATTTGCGTATGCGGGCTTCCAATAGCCCTTGAGCCTCCTTGGCGGCGTCGTATTCTGCATTCTCTTTCAGGTCACCTTTCTCCCGGGCCTCGGCGATCGCCTTGGAGGCGGCAGGACGGTCGACCGTCTTCATGCGCTGAAGTTCAGCCTTCATCTGTTCCAGCGTCTCACGCGACACATAGATGATATCACTCATGTCACATCGGTTTTTTGCCGGCACGGCAGGTGAAAAAAAAGCGCAACGCTCCGGATGACCGGGGCGTTGCGGAAATACAAAGATAAGACAATTCCGTGGAAATCAAATATCAGTCGGCGATGCCCAGTTTTTGTAAGACCACCCGGGCCATGCC
>JAJTFQ010000140.1 GCA_021299955.1 Chitinophagaceae bacterium | reverse complement strand
ATGGTCAAACAATTGCTGGACAATAAGCCGGCCAGGCTTTTCACCGTCATTTCTGCATTCTTCGTCGCCAATGCCCTCATCGCGGAGTGCATCGGTGGGAAGATCTTTTCACTGGAAGCCTTGCTGGGATTTGATCCTGTCAACTTTACACTTTTTGGGGAGACGGGCCTGTCTTTCGCCCTGACTTGCGGCGTTCTGCTGTGGCCACTGGAGTTTGTCGTGACTGACATAGTCAACGAATACTATGGGCCCCGGGCAGTTCGCAGGATCTCCTATACTGCCGTGGCCCTGATCGGCTACGCCTTCGTGATGTTTTATTTTGCGATGGGGACCACTCCGCCGGAATGGTGGGTGGTATCCAAGACAGAACAGGGTGTGCCGAATATGCAGAACGCATTCTCCGCCATATTCGGGCAGGGGATGTGGATCATCTTCGGCAGTCTCGCCGCCTTCCTGGTCAGCCAGGTCGTGGATGTGTTCGTCTTCCACAAGATCAAGCGCAGAACAGGGGATAAGTATGTATGGCTTCGGGCCACTGGTTCCACGCTGGTATCTCAGTTCGTGGACAGCTTCATCGTGCTTTTCATCGCTTTCAAGATCGGCAACGGTTGGAGTTGGCAAAAGGTACTCGCCATCTGCATGATGAATTATATCTACAAGTTCAGCATGGCCATTATCCTCACACCGGTCATCTATCTGGCGGAGCATCGCATCGACACTTATCTTGGGCACGATACGGCCCGCAGGATGAAAAAGGCGGCCATGGGTCAGGAGGATGAGCCGGAGACGCCGATCCCCGCTGCCGGTTAAAGTTCGATGCAGTGGTGGTACTTAAATAAATATAAGCCCCGCCGGACATTGGTTCGGCGGGGCTTATATTTATTTGATGTGTCAGGGTCAGGAGATCTTCAATACCCATGCGTTCCTGCTGCGGATGCGGGTTGGATCGAAGGCGGGCAGGCTGATCTCCACGTCTCTGCCCTGCTGGCGTGCGTCGATGCCTTCACCGGTTTCCAGGAGGGACACTTTTCGGCCATTCAGTGAAAAATCCTTCAGGTGCAGCTTGCCGTCTCGTCCCCAGGTAGGCAGGATGGCATAGACAACATCGCCCTTGGTTGTGAAGAAGACCTCTTTCACAGCATCGCCCGGGTCCGGGTTGACGGTCTGCTTGAGGATGAAGTCGCCGCCCAGGTAGGCAAGCTTCTTCTCTTTCTTGTAAGCCACGCCGCTGGTGCGCCGGCCGGCCGACCATTGCACAGGCTCCTTCCATCTGCGAGACCCATAGATGGCCTCGCCGTTGATCTTTAGCCAGGCGCCGATATCGGTGAGCCGATCCTTCATGACTTGCGGGATCTCTCCGTGTGCATCCGGACCTATGTCCAGCAGCAGGTTACCACCATGACTTACAATGTCGATCAGCATCAGGATGAGGGTCTGTGATGTGTTATAGTCTCGGATATCCTCGTTCTGGTTATAGCCGAACGAATAGCCGATGCCCCGGCATTCCTCCCAGGGACCATCCAGGGCTTCTACCCCGTCGTTTTCCGTGGAAATGAAATTACCCAGAAATGGACCCTCTTTGGGCTTCATGTCCTTGCCCCACCTGCCGTTGATCACCACGCTGTCTCTGATCGGACTTGAGGTATAAAGCCAGGATACGAAATCCTTGGATTCCCATTCCGAAGTGCTCAGGTCCCACTGCCCGTCTGTCCAAAGGATCGATGGTTTGTAGGTGTTGACCAGATCTTTCATCTGCGGGATCATATAATCCCTGACATATTCGGATTTATCCTTCTTCAGATACAACGGATTGAACCATTCGTAGAGGGAATAGTAAAGGCCGAATTTCACATCGGTTTTGTTCACCTCCCGCTTCAGTTCGCCCACCAGGTCCTTTTTCGGGCCTGCGGTCATGCTGTTCCAGGGCATAGACCAGGCGCGCTCCGTCTGTTTTGAGGGCCAGAGTGCAAAGCCGTCATGGTGCTTTGTGGTCAGCACAATATACTTTGCACCAGCCGTCTGGAACAGATCTGCCCATACCTTCGGATCGAACCGTTCAGCCTTGAAGTCCTGCCCGAACTGATAATAGCTGTACATAGGTCTCCTGATGGTATTGATGTACTTCCTTGGCGCCGGGGGCTACATTTCCGTAGGTTTTCTTCTTGTCAAGCCAAAACTGGTACCATTCGGCATAGCTGCCTTTGGGCGACCAGGCAGGTACGGAGTAAGCGCCCCAGTGGATGAAGATCCCGAATTTGGCATCTTCGTACCAGCCGGGGATTGCTCTCCTGTCGAGGTTCGCAAAGGAGACGGCGTGTTCCGGCTCACCGGACCGGGTGGCAGACAACGCGATGAACAGGAGTGTGGCGATGATCGTTTTCATTCATTCCAAAGGTAATCTACGGATCTCAGAAGGTCAATATCGGTACCGTTCATGACGGATGAATAAAAGATTGCGTTTATATTGTTGGGACCAAGACCGAAGACATGACCCGATATTACCTGCTGTTCAGCTTGTTATCTCTGCATGCGGCCTTATTGGCGCAGGACCGGCCGGGCACCACTGCCTACCTGTTCACCTATTTCACGAGCAACGAACGCGAGGGCGAAAGCATTCGCTTTGCCGTCAGCACTGATGGATTCCGCTTTCAGGCGTTGAACCGAAACCAGCCCGTACTGGCATCTGCCGAGATCAGTTCGACGGGCGGTGTGCGCGACCCGCATATCTTACGCCGACACGACGGGAAAGGGTTCCTGATGGTGGCGACAGATATGGTGTCTGCCCTGGGATGGAATTCGAACCGGGCCATGGTCCTGCTGAAGTCTGTAGACCTCCTGCATTGGACCTCGAAGGTGGTGAACATCCAGCGTAGGTTCTCGGGTCAGGATTCGCTGTTGCGGGTGTGGGCGCCCCAGTCGATCTACGATGCGCGGGCCGGCCGTTATATGATCTACTGGTCCATGAAGCACGGCATGAATGATCCTGATAAGATCTATTATGCATATGCCAATGAAGATTTCACAGACCTGGCCACCGAGCCCCGCCAGTTATTCTTTCCGCCCGACGGCGGCGCTTGTATCGATGGTGATATCGTGGAGAAGGATGGTCGCTTCCACCTGTTCTTCAAGACCGAGGGCCGAGGCGCAGGCATCAAGGTGGCTGTGTCAAACCGGCTCACGGAAGGCTATGTACAGCGCGACCCATATGTTCAGCAGACCAGGGATCCTGTTGAGGGGGCCGGTGTCTATAAACTCAACGGGTCGGATGAATATGTACTGATGTATGATGTGTATACTTCGGGGCGCTATCAGTTCTGCAGAACCCGGGATCTTGAGCATTTTCGGGTTGCGGACGAAGAGGTTTCCATGGACTTTCATCCCCGCCATGGCACGGTGATCCCGGTGACGGAGGCTGAATTCCGACGGCTTGTGACTAAATGGGGTAACCCGGGAATGGCAATTGGCGCACTCACGGCAACGGGTAACTGAACATTTTTTGGAAGGTATACGTTCGGCGACCGAAGCTGCCGGAGGACGTATTGAACGGTCACCATTTGACTCGGGTGTAATTATTTGCCGGCGAATGCGACATATGAATATCGGTTTGTATGCATGCACCGTTACCGAAACATATTGATATCTCCGGATGAGCGCCAGTGAACAGGCTTTTCTTGGACGGATCGCTGAGCACGAGCGGCTGATCCACAAGGTATGCCGGCTATATGCCGACGATCCTGCGGACCGGGAGGACCTCTTTCAGGAGATCCTCTGTCAGGCATGGCGTTCCTATGCAGGCTTTCGGGAGGAATCGCGCTTTTCGACCTGGCTGTACCGCGTTGCGCTGAATACGGCGATCACACACCTCAGGAAGAAGCGCAGGTTCGGCGATAATGCAGTTGGTCAGGACTGGGTTCGCAATGAAACACAGGCAGACCCATATGAGGAGGAAGTACAGCTCATGTATGCGGCCATCAACCGGTTGTCCAGGATCGATAAGGCCATCATCCTGTTATATCTGGAGGATTGTTCCTACGAAGACATGTCGGAGATCATGGGTATGTCGGTATCAAATATCGGTGTAAGACTCAACCGCATACGAAAGCGGCTCAAGGAGGATTGTGAACATCAAAAATCAGCGCGGGATGGATCTTGATGCATTGAAATCCGGAATCAACAACAGGCTCGAACAACCCGTGACGGTCATGAGCCGAACGGTGGTCTGTAAAGTGCCCCGTTCCAGGGGATTACTCATCCGGCTGCGCCGGAACCTATGGATCGAGACGGCGCTCTATCTGCTGTGCACGCCGTTCATGCTGTTCGAAGCCTGGCGATCGGAGAACTTTTCCATGACCATTTATAACGCGACCTTTTCTGTGGTTATGTTCCTTCTGGTTCCGGTATTCGCGAGACTTGCAGGCAGGATCACCCGGCATATCCATGCTGATCATTCGGTGCAGGAAGGGTTGAACGAATTGCTGGACATCCTGAAAACCTACCAGCGCAGGTACCTGCAGTTCAATCTGCTCATGGTGCCTGTATGCATGATCTATGCGGTCGCCCTGGTGATCGCTTTTCCCGGTACAGACATGGGGAATGATCAGGCGGACACCCTGCGGCTGGCAACCTGGCAGATCTGGCTGATATTCATCGGTCTGCTCGGGATCCTCATGATGACCACCTGGTATCTCTCCAGGTGGTGGATCCATTGGTTATATGGCCGGTTCATCCGCGATCTGGAAGCGGAACTGAAATCGGTAGATGACCCGGAGTGAACGTGGTCATTTCCCAGACCATCCGTCCAGGATGCCGGATTTGATATCTGTCCAGTTCGATCCGAGGAAAGCGAGGATGACCACACTCAACTGAAAGATCAGTACGGCGCGTTGCCAGCCTTTCCTTTCTTTCCAGGGCTGCTTTGGGTCAAATGGATCGAATGCGAAGGCAATCCCCCACATCACCACCAATTGCATGAGGTCTCCCCGAAAAGCATAATATGCACCCATGAGTATGAAACCCGCGTAAAGAAACCTGTTGATACCTGACTGCATTTTTTCCGATGGGTCGGTCAGAAAAAACAAATATTACATGTTGGATCAGAATTCCTTTTCCGCCATTTCGCTTTGTGGCAGATTGATCTTTCTGTTTTTCCGGCTCAGCTGGTAGGTCGCAGACAACTGGATCTGATCCGGTTCGTATATATATAGTGTGGTGGTGCGGAAATCAGCCCCCGAAGTGCTGATCCGCTGCCGGTTTGAAATGCCCAGTCCCGCATCCATGTATAGCCATTGAGCCATGAATGACCATCGGTTGTCCGGCAAATTTTTCTTCACGACGAGGTTTGGTACAACGAAAGATCCGTCCCGTCCCTGTACCGTCGCCCTGACTGACAGGTAGCTAAGACTGAACTGTGTCATCCATCCTTTGTCGAAACTCAGGGTTTGGGTGGTATTGATACTATAGATCCATCCGTTATTTTCCGTCACTTTGGCTTGCCCGAACAGGGTGCCGGTGATATCATAACGGTACACATTTCCTCCGAAGATACCCGACCAGTGTTTTCCTGCCTTCAGGGTGAGATTGGCCTCCAGACCGGTCTGCCGGGCACGCGCCGCATTGGTGTAGAGTCTGTTGAGGATCGTGTCGTTGAATACGCTGTTGACCCGCTGTATCGGATTCAGGATCCTTTGGTGGTACAGGCTCGCGGAAAAAGTCCCCGCCTGCATGCGTCTTTCCCAGACCCATTCCCATTGTCCGGTCAATTCTGGCAGCAGGTTGGGGTCGCCCTGTTCAAGGGTCTCTGAGTGTTCGCGTTCAGGAATAGGATTGAGTTCGAAGTTATTGGTGCGCTTGATGCGCCTGCTGTAGCCTGCTCGCAGCGTATTCCATTCATTGGCACGCCAGCGGATCTGTGCGGATGGGAAGGCATTGAGCAGGTTCAGTTTACGGATGATCGGATCGGTGCTGGTCTTCAGATCGCGAAGTGTTTGTTCGATCCTCAGGCCTGCTTGCCATGACCAGGCGCCCCTTGCGGATGCATGTTGCAGGTATCCCGCGTGGATCCGGTTCTGAACAAAAATGTTGCCGGAGAACGCAGGGTCGGTCCTGAACGCAGCATCTCCGGGGTTCCGATATAGATAGGAGAAAGTGCCGTCCTGCCGGTCGTATCTGAACTGATATCCGGCCTGCCATTGCGTTTCACCTTTTTTGTGCGTGTAATCTGTTTTTGCCCGCCATGCATCCAACGGATTATGGCCGGGATTGGAG
>JAJTFQ010000139.1 GCA_021299955.1 Chitinophagaceae bacterium | reverse complement strand
ATACGAACGGGCGCCGATCCATCGGCGCCCGTTCGTATTTATATTTATCTGTCAGGACTATTGCTTCCAGTCAACCTTGGGGGAGGCATAGAAATCGATGCCCATGGCCCGGAAGCGCGCGGCCTGTGCCGCAAGCCTTACGCGGTATTCTTTCCAGTCGCGCTGCGCGGGATCGGTCCAGCCGATCTCTGCAATGCCCGGCAGACGTGGGAATACCATGTATTCGATGTCATCCATCGTGATGATCGTTTCCGTCCAGAGCGGGGCTTCCACACCAAGGATGTTCTGCCGGCCGATGCCCTGTTCCATGGTCGCAGGGTCCCACTGGTAGGCGTTGTCCACTTCAATGAAGCCGGCCCAGTGCAAGCCCAATCGGGTCGTGCTGTCGTATTGCATATCGAGATATGCTTTTCTGGCCGGAGACATGATCACCTTTGCCCCTTTCTTCACCGCCATCTTTGAATTGCCCGCATCGGCCCAGTATTGGACGACGGTGTTTTTCTGAAGGTTGGCGTGCGCGATCTCGTCCCATCCGATGACCTGCTTACCGTATTTCGATACCATGGGCTGTACCTTGTTCATGAACTGGATGTAGTCAGCCTTCGGGGTTACATGGCTTTCATCCCCGCCGATGTGCAGCCAGGGACCCGGCGTGATGGCCGCCAGTTCGCGGAGTACATCATCAATGAATTTGTAGGTGCCGGGACGGCTGGTGCAGAAAGTGCTGAAACCCACTGCAGTTCCAGTGTAGAGCGCATGGGTGGTGTCGCGGCAGTTGAGTTCGGGATACGAAACGATCGCTGCATTCGTATGACCGGGCATGTCGATCTCAGGTACGATGGTAATATGCCGGGCGGCCGCATAGGCCACGATCTCTTTATATTGCTCCTGGGTGTAAAATCCGCCCTTGCCTCCGCCGACCTGGGTGGAACCTCCGATCTCGGTGAGTTTCGGCCAGGATTTGATCTCGATCCTCCATCCCTGGTCGTCGCTCAGGTGCAGGTGGAGGATATTCATTTTGTAGGCCGCGATCAGATCGATAAAGCGCTTGACATCCGCCACGCCGAAGAAATGCCGGGCGACGTCGAGCATGGCGCCGCGATAGCCATATTCGGGCCGGTCGCGGATCTCCACCGCCGGGATCACCCAGGCCGCCGACTGCGTCGTGGATGCCTCGATGGCAGCGGGCAGCAGTTGCCGAAGGGTCTGCACCCCGTAGAATAATCCCGCCGGCCGGGATGCCTTCAGCGTCACACCCTTCGGGGTCACGGAGAGATGATAGCCTTCACGGCCCAGGGAGCTGTCCTTTGACACGATCTCCAGCCGGATGAGATTTCCGGACTGCTGAGCGGCCGATCCCGTCGGCAGTGCAAAGCCGGTCGAAGGCCTGAGCAGTCCGGCAAGATGATCCGCCACGGCCTGGACCGCAGGTTGTCCGGCAGCGTGTACGATCCGGGTGGACGCATTGAGGGAGAAGCTACCCTCGCCGGTGGTCATGCGCTGCGGACGCGGGATAAGGGATGATCCATCCTGGGCTTGCGCGCCGAGGACTAGAAATCCGGCCACCAGTGGTGCCAGGATTCGTCGGCCGACAAAAACAGTCAAACAATTGGGCATGGTATATGAACATTTAGAATTACAAGGTAAAGAAATACGCAGAATGAATATCCTTTCTTAAATTAGAGTTCTACAGATTAGCCGGTCTGACGACCGGTATTGGCTATCAATCCTTAAATCCAGGTTATGCCCGTTTACAAGTTAATGGTGAATGGTAAGGAAAGGAAGGTGGATGTCGCAGATGACACCCCGTTGCTTTGGGTCCTGCGTGATCACCTTGGATTGCCCGGAACCAAGTTTGGATGCGGGATGGGGCAGTGCGGTGCCTGCACGATCCATCTCAATGGTAGTGCGGTGAAATCCTGTCTGCTGCCCGTTTCGGCGGTCGGTACCTCAAAAGTGACGACCATCGAAGGCCTGAGTGCAAAGGGAGACCACCCGCTGCAACTCGCCTGGGATGAAGAGGATGTCCCCCAGTGCGGATATTGCCAGGCCGGGCAGATCATGACCGCCGCCGCATTCCTGGCCCGCAATCCCAACCCCACCGAACAACAGGTGATGGATGCGATGCATGGGAATATCTGTCGCTGCGGAGCCTATCACCGGATCCGGCAGGGCGTACTTGCCGCGGCCCGGAAGAAGAAGAAATGATGTTTACCCGTAACGCATTTTCGTTCATTCGATTCGATTCCAAACAATCCACAAGCTCAAGCATATGGCGTCAGTAAAAGATTCGCGCAGGTCATTCATCCGGAATGTCGCGCTGGCGGGCGGCGGCCTCATGATCGGTTTCCGCTGGGATACCGTCAAGGCAAAAATGCCCTCGGTCATACACGCGGCCGATACCGCCGCTGCCACTTTCAATAGTTACCTCACCGTCGGTACCGATGGGATCGTTACCATCTGGTCACCCAATCCTGAACTGGGACAGAACATCATGACCTCCTTCGCGCAGATCGTGGCGGAGGAACTCGATGCAGACTGGAAGAAGGTCAGGGTCCTGCAGGCACCGCTCGATACCAAGCGCTTCGATCGTCAGCTCACCGGTGGGAGCGGAGCCATCCCGCATTCCTGGATGCGGTTGCGCAAGGCCGGGGCTTCCGCCCGTCACCTGCTGGTTGCCGCGGCCGCTAAACGCTGGGGAGTGCCAGCGTCTGAGTGTACGACCGAATTGAATACCGTCCACCATAAGCCCTCCAAGCGGAGCCTGGAATATGGAGCGCTCGCCGAAGAGGCTGCCGGTATGACCCTGCCCGAGGAAGTGAAACTGAAGGATAAGAAGGATTTCAAACTCATCGGCCGGCCGCTGCGAAATGTCGCCAATAAGGACATCGTCACAGGTAAGGGCATCTATGGGATCGATTTCGTCCGGGAAGGCATGGTCTATGCCATGATCCAGCGACCGACCGCCTTCGGCACCCGCATCAAGTCCGTCAATGATGCCAAGGCAAGGTCCATGCCCGGCATCATCGATGTGGTGCGCTTCAAGAACTACGTGGCCGTCGTCGGCAGATCCACCTGGGAGGTGTTGAAGGCCCGGAAGGAACTGGTGGTGGAATACGAATCCGAAGGACCGGCCCTGGAAAGCACCGCCGATCACGAACGTCTCCAAAAGGAAATGCTTGACAGCGATAAGTTGACCGTCCGCCGGAAGAACGGAGACGTGGCTGCTGCATTTGCGGCGGCCGCGAAGATCGTGAAGGCTGAATACCAAAGCCCCTTTGTGGTGCACAGCCCGATGGAACCCATGAACTTCTTCGCCGATGTGCGAACCGATGGCGTCGAACTCGTCGGCCCGACCCAGACGCCCGGTTCCGCCCGGAGCCAGGTATCTAAATTACTGGGGGTGCCGGAAGATAAGATCACCGTTCAACTCACCCGCCTGGGTGGAGGTTTTGGCCGCAGACTCCGGAATGATTATGCCCTCGAAGCTGCTGAGCTTTCATCCATCATTAAAAAACCCGTAAAACTGATCTGGACACGCGAAGACGACATGACCGGTGGCATTTATCGCCCCTCCGTCAGATATCGGTTCGAGGCTGCATTGGATGCAAAGGGCAACATGATCGGATACAAACTGCGCGGAGCCGGCGTCAATGCGGATAATAGTACCCGGGAGGATAATTTTCCATCCGGTGCGGTGGACAACCTCCTGATCGAATCGGCGGATCACAAATCGCCCATCACCACGGGTGCCTGGCGAGCCCCGACCACCAACTTCCTGGCTTATGCAGAACAGGCCTTCCTCGATGAAGTGGCCCTGGCGGCCGGCAAGGATCCCGTTCAATTCCGGCTGGAATTGCTTGACAGGGCCCGGAAAAAACCGGTCGGCGCCATTAAATATAACATCGACCGGATGGAAGGGGTCATTAAAACCGCGGCAGAACGTTCGGGTTGGGGGAAGAAGAAAGGCGTGTTCCAGGGATTCAGTGTCTATTTTTCACACGCCAGCTATGTGGCACAGGTCTGTGAAGTAGCCATGAAGGACGGAAAGCCAGCGGTGAAGAAAGTTTACGCCGTATCCGACTGTGGTCCGATCATCAATGAAAGTGGCGCCCGACAGCAGGTCATGGGTGCGATCGTGGATGGGATGGGACACGCGATGTACAGCCGTCTGTCTTTCCGGGAAGGCAGGCCTCAGCAGACCAATTACCATCAGTACCGTCTGATCAGGATGAAGGAGATTCCCGAGGTCGATGTGTATTTCATGAGCACCGACTATGATCCCACCGGACTGGGAGAACCCGCGCTACCGCCTACAGGTGGTGCGGTGGCCAACGCCTTCTTCCGGGCAACGGGGAAGCGGTTGTACAAACAACCCTTCATCAACGACCTGGGTGGTTGATCGTCAATGCAAAGGGGCGGCGACCGCTGCGGTCAGGCAATGGATTCGAACTTCTGGATATCCCGGAGAATGAGCGCGCGCGCATCCATCCCGTTGAGGTGACGATCGCGATACCAGTCCGCCGTAAAGTTTACCGTTTCCGCGAAATCAAGCCGCGGCGTCCAACCAAGCTCCGCGCCCGCCTTGGTGATATCCAGGTTCAACAGGCTGGCCTCCTTCGGTTGAGGACTCCTGTCAAACTCAATGCGGTTCGTGTCATCTCCCCATCTGTCCAGCAGTCCCTTGGCCAGGACTTCCACTGATTTCGTATGATCGGGATATGGACCGAAATTGTAACAGGTGTCGTATTGACCGGGTTGGGCATGTTGTAGCGCGCCCAGCAAAAGGTACCCCTGCAGCGGTTCCATGACATGTTCCCAGGGCCTCGTGGCCAGCGGATTTCTGATGGAGATCTTACGGTCATTGATCAGGGCACGGATGATGTCCGGTACGATCCGGTCTCCTGCCATATCTCCGCCGCCGATCACATTTCCCGCCCTGGCAGACGAGATCGAAATCCCGTGTTCCGCGATCCTGCCGGACTGAAAATATGAACTCCGGTAAGAGGCAATGACGATCTCCGCAGCCGCCTTGGAAGCGCTGTACGGATCATGACCTCCTAATTTATCATCCTCCCGGAAAGGCACACCGGTTTCAGGATTTTCATACACCTTGTCGGTCGTGATCATCACGCCTGTGCAGGGATGTCCGAGTTGGCGCATGGCTTCCAGGACATGGGCCGTGCCGATCGCATTCACGGCGAAGGTTTCCACCGGAATGGCATAAGAAAGACGCACCAATGGCTGTGCGGCCAGATGAAAGACGAAGTCGGGTGCAAATGCTTTCATCTCCCGTGCGAGCCTGTCAGCATCCCGGATATCAGCGATCACCGACGTACAGAGTTCGTCGCCCCCGATGTCATGATATAACTCATTACCTGCCTGCGGTGCCAGTGCATATCCTTTTACCTCCGCACCCATATCGTGCAGCCAGGTCAGCAGCCAGGACCCCTTGAATCCGGTGTGTCCGGTGAGGAATACCCGCTTGCCTTTGTATATATCCCTGATGTTCATCTTCGGTCTGTTGATATTTATTTTTCGTACTAACGGTCATGTATAAACGAAGATCTATCTGCCCGTCCGGTGGCCGGCGGGGAATCTCTGTTCCTGTTCCCTGCGGAGCTCGTCGCACAGCCTGCCTTCCGGAAGTCTGACATCTGCGTAGGTCAGGGCCGCATCCTTCGGGACATCACGAACGAGCGTACAACCCTCAGCCAGTCCGATCGGAAGCAGTCTGTCGGTGACGGTGCGGTCGTAGGTTTCACACTCTCCATAGGTATGGAAGCCGCCGAGTCCGTCAATGACTTCACCCGCCCGGAGATCACGCTTGGCGAGGGAGATGACATCTACCATCGGCCCGAAATCAGGGGCAATGACCGGGTCCCTTCCCAGCGCGATCCTCGCGATGGAGATGGGGAAGTCGAAATGACAGATGTGCATCGGTGTGTAGAAACTATACAGCGGACCTTTACCCATCTTGTAATATCCAAGGTATTGTTGTTGTACCTTGTCTTCATTGGCGGCGATCACATAGATCCCGGGCGGAGGCTTGAGGCCCACGACATAGTCGACGATGCCTCCCCTGGACCTGAGTTCGTCAACATCATACACCTGCCGGAGATCGTCCACATGCCCGGTGTAGTCCAGTCCGAAGCGTTCGATCAACGCATCCTTCTCCCTGGTGAAATCAAAACCATTCATGCCCCGCTTTGCAATGGTCATGCCGGTGGCATTGGCCACGATGGCCTGTTCGAAAGAGATCTTGGTGCCATCAGCGAAGCTGGCCACCATCTGCGGCTGCTCACCCCACT
>JAJTFQ010000023.1 GCA_021299955.1 Chitinophagaceae bacterium | reverse complement strand
CTCGACACCGGGCCTGGAAGTAAGGATCACCGAAAGGTCGGCCTTCGGGGTGCTGACATGCAGGGGAAACACATCGGTGGTCAACCCCGAAAAGTCCACATCCTCGAGCATATCCTCCCGCTGGTTGAACAGGGAATGAAAGAGTCTGCCCGGCGAACGCTGATCGCCGGTCGGGATGAGGGCATTCAGCGCACCCGAAGGAAGCCTCGAATGCCGGTAAGCCATCCGGAGGGTTGCGTTCAGTTGTCGGACAATGTCGCGATAGGACATCCGCCCGGATATCCGCAGACAAACAGGCAGGGTCTTCATCCGGAAACCGATGAGCGTACGATCCCTGGCGCTGCGTCGGTCATGCACGGGCAGACCGATCAGGACCTCTTCCTGTCCGGTGAGCCGATGCAGGAGGATGGCATAGGTAGATAGAAACAGCCTGAGCAGGGCGCCGGAACCTGCATCTGCATATGCGCGGATCGCTTCTCTGAATTTAGCCGGAATGGCCTGTTGCAGAACACCGAGCGATGGATGGTTTTCCACGCCTGCCGGACGGGCCATATGCGGCCACCTGAGGCCGGGCACAGCATCCCGGAGATGCTCCTTCCAGTACACAATGTCGGCCTGTGCATCCGGCGTTTTCAGGTAGAATCGCTCGGCCGCCCCCCAATGAAGCGCGCTGGTCGTAAGGGGTGCATCCCCGGCGGGCTTCCGGTTCAGCTTCATTGAATACCGGTCCGACAATTCCCGGACCAATAGTCGATAGGATCCCCCGTCGGTCTGTATGTGATGTAATACCAGCAGGAGGATATGACTTTCGGCTGACAGCTTGATCAGCATTCCCCTGATGGGTAGCTCCCGTTCGAGGTCGAATGGTCGCTTCAGGAATGCGCGGGTTGCTTCGCCGGCCGCCATATCCCCGAGATCGGTGGGTAAACCACTCAGATCCCGTTTTTCAAGGATAAAGCCCTTTGGATCGTCCTCCTGCTGGTATAGTTCCCCATCCAGTTCCATGAACACGGAATGGAGCGGAGCATGTTTATCAATGATTTCGTTCAGCGCGGTCTCAAGCGATGATGTATCCAGCTGCCCACGCAGGATCAGGGATATGGGCTTGTGATATCTGTCATCTGCAGGATCCAGCCGGTACAAATACCAAAGCTGCCGCTGCCCGTCGGTGGCGGGGAATAGTTCGCCACGCCCACGATGAGGCACTCCGGCGATCAATGCGACCGGGTGCTGCGTCGATCCCATGTCGGATCCGTGATCCTGACTTCCCTGATTCATCCGCTGGCTTGATGGGTGAAACTCATTGGTTTTGACCGTCGGGCATCCTCCGATGTCATGGCAAGCCGCTGGCAGGCATGCACCTGTACGAGGGTGCACGCAGCATGAGCGGGCTTGTATGCAATGGTGATGACTCGAAGGAACGAGCGTTCTCTGGGGGGTACGGATCGGACGGATAAGGTGCCATTCCGGGGAGTGGAATGCGACCTCTCTTTTTTATGATTTCAGGGATGGATGATAAAATTAAGCTTCACCTGAATCCGAAAATCGTAGAAATACGATGTACCTTGGAATCTTTTTTGTTATACACATCTTGTCAACGAAATGGCGATGATCCACTCCGAATCCCAAATATCTTTTCATTTTTCACGGACGAAGCCGTATCCTCCGACGTGCTCCGGCCGGCGGAAAGGGCCTGCACGGAGGGATTTAGCGCCGCACGTCTCGCGACGTTCTCGGCGGGGAGATATTGTGCACGTCAGGCCCTTTCGGGGATGGGTCTTCAGGACCTGGCCATCCCCACCGGGGCGGACCGTGCACCGGTATGGCCGGCCGGCGTGGCAGGCTCGATCAGCCACAGCGCAGGACTGGCGGGAGCATTGGTCTGCGCTACAACACATCATCCATCGATCGGAATGGATATTGAACACCGGCGGGCGGTGGACGCCACCCTCTGGGACATCATTTTCGACCGGCAGGAACAGGAGCGAATATCAGCAGCGGCCTCACCGGTGGATATGGCAACCCTGTACTTTTCGTTGAAGGAATCCTATTACAAGATGCAGCACCCCCTCACCCGCAGGTTCCTGGATTTCCTCGACGTCAGGGTAGAAGAAGGACCGGCAGGATTGATCATCAACAGGTTGAAAGCATTACCGGAAGCGACCCCGGGGCATCGCACCGGCCATCTGCTCACGACGGATTTTGTGGTCACATGGGTGCTGGCAGAACCTTGACCGGATAGCCCGATCCTGAGGTGAGGACAGGAAGATGGTAAGATAGAAAAATCAGGATCCCACACGAGCGGGCCGGCATTCGACGCCGCGGATGTTCTAGACAAAACAATTGCATCTCCTGCCGGATGACGCTGCAGCTATGACGCTTCACCACGGTCATCACCTCGTTCATCAGGGTGTAATCGAATTCAACTTCATATTCATCTTCGATGGGGCGCTCCACGCTGGGGCCTACCTGAAGTGCAAAGGTGGCCGCTGTTTTGTAAGCGTTGATGAGTCCGGGCACGCCTAACAGGGTGCCGCCAAAATATCTGACCACTACCACGGCGGTATTGATGAGTTTTCGGCTATCGATCTGACCCAGGATGGGGCGGCCGGCGGATCCTGAGGGTTCTCCGTCATCCGAGGCCCTGAAGCGGTTGCCATCAAGCCCGATGCGGTAAGCGAAACAATGATGAACGGCCTTGGGATGCTCCTTCTTCAGTTCTTTCAACCGCTCCTTGAACGCCTCTTCATCCAACACCGGAAAGGCATATCCGATGAATCGACTACCCCGGTCGCTGTACTCAGCAGAGGATTCCTGACCGAGGGTCAGAAAGCTGAGCGCATCTTTTCCATAAGGGTTATCCATGTATGAATGTTTCGATCATATCCTGTTCGATGATGTCCCGCCGGAGGGGCTGCATACCTGCCCAGGCGGGTTCCGGATAGCCACCCGGAATTCGCTTATCCCTGGCGGTGATCCTGCGGATCTCATCCCAGGCATCCGCCTTAAGAAAAGCTTCCAGCAGCTTTTGGCCACCTTCTACGAACACGCTCTGGATGCCAAGGTCATGGAGTCGTTGCAGCATCCCTGGCAGCAGGTCTTCAGTCGGCGGCAGGCGAAGATAACGAAGGTGACCTTCTGTTCCCTCTTTCAACACATTGCAGATGACGACAGATCCTTCCGGGTCGAAAACCCGATGTCCGGCGTACAATCGCAGGCGTGGATCCAGGATGATGCGAACCGGCTGGCGGGGTGACGGTGATGGTCTGACCGTGAGCCGGGGATCATCAACTTCAACAGTACCAGCCCCCACCATGATGGCCGCCTCCTGATACCGCCACTGATGGACAAGTGCACGGGTGGCTTGTCCGGAGATCGATGTCCGGCTCGGTCCGGGACCGGCAATCATCCCGTCTGCCGAACGGGCCCATTTCAGGATGATGTAGGGGCGCCCTTTGGTATGAAAAGTGAGGAACCTTTGATTTAGCCATTCCGCTTCCTTCCCCATCAATCCAAGGCGCACCCGGATGCCGGCCGCTTCCATCAATTCAATGCCTTTTCCGTCCACTAAGGGAAAGGGGTCCCGGATGGCCACGACCACTTCCCGGATCCCTTCGCGTATGATTCGTGCCGCACAGGGCGGGGTGCGACCATGATGTGCGCAAGGCTCAAGGGATACATACAGGGTGGAGGCCGGGATCAAATGTCGATCCTCGGGCCGGACATTGTCCAGGCAGTTCACTTCGGCATGCGGACCTCCGCATCTTTGATGATATCCTTCGCCTATGATCCGGTCTTCATGCACCAGCACCGCCCCCACCATCGGATTGGGCGCGGTATGACCCAGCCCGAGGCGGGCGAGTTCCAGACAGCGGAACATGTATCGTTCATCAATGGATAACTGCATGGGGACTGTAAAGATAGCAAAAGGCTCAGGCCTTTCTGGCTTTGACCATCCGGTCGCGGCCGGAAAGGTCACGCCTGGCTTCGATCTCCCGATAACCCCGGGCGCGGAACAGCGAGACAACCGCATCCGACATGGTTTCCTGGATCTCCACAAACACCTGTCCCCCTTCGGATAGTTTCAGCAGGCCCAGATCTGCGATTCGGTGATAAAACAGCAAAGGGTCCGATCCTTCAACAAACAGGGCCATGTGCGGCTCCCAGTCAATGACGTTGCGACGCATGTCTGCACGATCTTCCTCGAGCACATAAGGCGGATTGCTAACGATGATATCTGCCTCCGGGATAGCGGGCAGGGAGTCGTCCTTCAGCACATCGAGATGCAGAAAATGGACGTCTGCACTCAATATCCGGGCATTTTCCCGGGCCAATGCGAGGGCGCCCTCACTGGCATCCAGGCTCCAAATCGATGCTTCAGGTAAATTCGCTTTCAGCGCGATGGGAATGCATCCGCTTCCTGTACCGATGTCAAGGATCCGGCGTTGACCTATCTTTCCCAGCTTTTCATCCTTTACTGAAGAAGTCACCCATTCCACCAGTTCTTCGGTTTCCGGCCGGGGGATCAGCACGCGCTCATCGACCTTGAATCGCATGTTCATGAACCAGGCCTCTCCGAGGACATATTGCACGGGGCGCCAACGAAGCAGATCCTTCAGATGAAGATCGATGTATTCGGCCATCGTGGGAGAAAGTTCGGCATCGGGCTGCATACGAGCGTATTCCTTAGACCAGCCGGTGACCTGCTCCAGCACCCAGTCGGCGATGAAGGTGGATTCGCGTTCGCCATAAAGAGGGGTCAACAACTGACGAAGCCGCTGTCGGGCGGCACGAAGCGTGATGGGGGAAGACATGGGTCAGTTCTTGTCCACGGAGAGGACGGTACGGGCGCCCAGTTCTCGGGCAATGCGCATGACGGCGACGACATCATCGATCGGAACAGTGCGGTCTGCATTGATCACAATGGTCGGGATCTCGGTCTTTTCCTTGTCAATGGCGGGTTGCAGGGCTTCCTTCAACTGGTCGACCGACACTTTTGTCTGCCCGACATAGTATTGCTTCTCGGCATCAATAGATACCACGACGTTCTGCTTGGCCTTGGTATCACTCTTAGACTTGGGCTGGGAGAGCTTGATGACATTGGGGTTGGCCAGGGTGGACACGATCAGGAAGAACATGAGCAGGATGAACAGGATGTCATTCAATGCATCCGTAAACACTTCTGCTTCGCCCTGGGCTTTCTTTCTGAGTCTCATGGGTTTCCTTACTTGGTGGGCTCCTGAAGGATGTCAAGAAAATCAGCGGCGGCGACTTCCATCTTATTGGCGGTCTTGTCGATCTGTACGTGGAGATAACTATGCCCCAGGAACGAGATCAGACCGATCAACAGGCCGGAAATGGAGGTCACGAGTTTCACATACAAACCGCCGGCGATGGTGTTGAGCACGAACTCTCCGGTGGTATTGATATCGAAGAACAACTGCATGAGTCCAGCCAGCGTGCCAATGAATCCGAAGATGGGCGCGGCGCGGGAGATGACGCTCAGCACACTAATGTTTCTTTCCAGGTTATACATCTCGAGCTGGGCGACGCTTTCCATGCTCCGTTCGATGGCATCGATGGGTTTTCCGATGCGCTGGATTCCTTTGTCGATCACCCTGGCAACGGGATTCGGTGTGTTCCGGGCCACGGAACGGGCGGCGGAAATGTTACCCGATGTGATATGGTCGCGCACCATGGGCATGAAGCTGTCATCCAGCGATAAAGCTCTTCTGATGGCAATATTTCGTTCGATGAAGAAGAAGAGGGCCAGAACGAAGAGCAGGGCCAGCGGGATCATCAGCGGACCACCGGAGGCGAGGATATCCCAGAGATGCACCTTCTTAGGTGCGGCGACGATGTCTGCTGCACGGGAAACCGTGTCTGTCACCTGTAACAACCAACCGAACATAGGCGATGATGTTTGACTTCCCCAAAGATGCCTCAAAAATCGCACCCGCCTGCCGGCTTAACAAAATTTTGTGCGCAGTCAGCCGCAGAATTAAAAAAAGCGGCCCTTCCAAAGGGGAAGGGCCGCCGGGTATTAATCTTTTTTCTTTTCGTCCATCTGCATCAGCGCCATGATCTGTCGCATGGTCTTCTGCATGTTATCGCTGCTGCCGTCAAGGAAGATCACGTTCCCCTTACCAACTTCGGCGAAGTTCTTGATGGCTTCGGTCCACATGCTGAACAGGATCACGTTCGTATCCAGGTTCGCCTGTTTTAATTGTTCGGCGGCTTCTGTCATACCCTTGGCGACTTCCTGACGGAAGAGTGCCACGCCCTGACCACGCAGTTGAGCAGCTTCCCGCTCCGCTTCGGCCGATATCTTAATGGCGTTACCTTCCGCTTCAGCGCCCTTGGTCTTGGTGATCAGGAGGGCCTGCCCTTCATTCTCCGCGGCGGCTTTCAGGTTGTTGGAGGCCACCACACGGCTCATGCTCTCCAGGATCAGTTGATCGAATGTAATGTCATTGATCTGCAGGTCGATCAGGTGATATCCCCACTCTTCCAGGGCCTGGTCGATCTCTTCTTTCACGAAGGCCACGATCTCTCTGCGAAGTCCCAGGATCTCCGACTGCCGCTTGGTGGCAACGAAGGCCCGGATCGTGCCCTCGATGGTGCGGGTAAGCGCCTGCATGAGGTCGCGGTCGCTGAAAAACTTGAAGGCGACTTTTTTTACGGTGTCTTCCGTATCATTCTGAACGGAATAGAGCAGCATACTCTTGAAATAGACATTGGCCTGATCGGCGGTGACAGCCTGGAATTCCAGTTCTACGGAACGGTTCTGCACGCTGACGGAACGGAATACCTTTTCAAGGATGGGGATCTTGAAGTTCAGGCCCGGACGCAGCACGCGTCGATACTTGCCGAACATCGTGATGACATCAATGAAGCCTTGTTTTACGGTGACGAGGCTCGAGAAAATCAGCAGGAGGATGATAACGATCCACACAAAGGTGGCGGAAAAGAGGAAATCCATGTTGATGATTGTTTAGACTTTGTAATATTACTGATAGACGTTCAGAAAGCCTCCGGGGTTGTATCCTATTTGTCGGATTCTGTCCAGATGGTGGCCAGATGCAGGATCGTCTCGACTGCTTTCTCCATATCCTGCACGCTCACGTATTCCTGGAGCGAGTGGAAGGCCATTTCGCCGGTGAAGATGTTGGGGCAGGGCAATCCCATGAACGAGAGTCTGGAACCGTCGGTTCCGCCGCGCACCGGGTGCTTGAGCACCGTCATGCCGGCCCGGCGGATGGCATCTTCGGCCTTTGTCACCACCTCGGGATGCTGGTCGAGGACTTCTTTCATATTCCTGTACTGTTCCGTCCGACGGATCTGGTAGACCGCCCCCGGGTAACGGGTCATTACTTCATCGAGCAGATGCCTGATCAGGGCTTCGTATTCATCAAGCCGGGCGGTGCGGAAATCCCGCAGGATGAAACTGACGGTGGCAGATTCGGCGGTTCCCTGCATGTGTACAGGATGAACGAACCCTTCGCGGCCGGTAGTCGTTTCCGGACTCAGTCCGGTCTTGGGCAAGGCCTCGATGAATGCGGCCGCCACTTTCAGTGCGTTCACCAACCGGCCTTTCGCAAAGCCCGGATGGGCGCTGATCCCCTGGATGACAACGTCCAGCCCATCGGCGGAGAAGGTCTCGTCTTCCAGCGATCCGCGTTCGCTGCCATCGAGGGTATAGCCGGCCACGGCGCCGAGGCGTTGCATGTCCACCTTATCCACTCCGCGGCCGATCTCTTCGTCCGGGGTAAAAAGCAGTCTGATGTTCCCATGCGGGATCGAAGGATCTGCCATCCAGCGGGCGGCGGCTTCCATGATGATGGCGACACCGGCCTTGTCATCTGCCCCCAGCAAGGTGGTGCCGGATGCGGTGATGATGTCATCTCCGATGCGTTCCGCCAGATAGGGGTGACGCTCGGTGGTGAGTACCTGGGTTGGATCATCCGGAAGTACGATGGGGCTTCCGTCCCATTTCCGATGCAGTTGGGGCTTGACGCCGGTACCGCTGCAGTCGGGCGCGGTATCAACGTGGGCGCAGAAACAAACGACCGGAACGGGATGTGCAACCGTCGATGGGATGGTTGCATATACGTAACCTGCTTCGTCCAATTCAGCGTCTGTGACGCCCATGTCCAGCAGTTCCGCGACAAGTATGCGTGAAAGATCTTTCTGTTTTTCGGTGGATGGCTGGGCCGGGCTGTGCGGATCGCTCTGGGTATCGATGGTCACATATTTCATGAACCGCCCGGCAACTGGTGAGTGGAAATCATTCATGGCACAAAGATGCGACAAATTGCAGGTTTGTCAGGCTGGGGATTATCATTGCAGATATGTGCTATTTTTCTTATATTCAATAAAACAACCCGACCATGAAAAAAACGATCATCGGTTCCATTGTAGGTGGGATCATCATTTTTCTCTGGCAATTCCTGTCGCACACGGTGCTCAACCTGCATAAGGGGGCGGAGCAATACACCCCGAAACAGGATTCCATCCTGGCCTATCTGCAGTCGAAGGACCTGGCCCCCGGTCACTACCTGCTGCCCATGTTACCGGAAGGGTCTACGATGGGTGACTACGCCAGTTTTACGGAGGCGAACGAGGGTAAACCCTGGGCGAGGCTCTCCTATTACGCCTCCCGTTCGGGGGATATGACTACCCCCATGATCCGGGGGCTGCTGACCAATATCCTGATGGTGGCGCTGGTGATCTGGTTGCTGGGGAGAATGTCCCGCGCGAGTTGGTCAGACATATTACTGGGGAGTCTTGTGATCGGACTATCCGGGTTCATGAACTTCCCGTACACTTCCCATATCTGGTATCCTGCCGGCAATATTCGGGCCGACCTGATCGATGCGCTGGTCATGTGGCTGGGGCTGGGGATCTGGCTGGGGTGGTGGCTTAGACGCCATCAAGCTCCCTGAAAGTGTTTCGGCCGGTAGCCGGTTCCCAACAGGAAACCGGTACCGGCCGAACGCTGAATATCCAGTATGGGATCAGGGTGTGATGATGAGTGGCTTGCCTCCGACGATCTCGACGAGTTCTACCTCGAAGACCAGTTCCTGGCCGGCGAGCATATGGTTCGCATCCATGATGATGACATCGGATTTCACTTCGAGGACCACGACCGGTACGGGCTGTCCGTATTGGTTGCGAAGGGTGAGTTGCAGACCCGGCTCCAGGGTCATGTCTGAAGGCACGTTTTCGGCGGGAAACTCGATGATGGCCTCCTCGTCGCGGTGGCCGTAGGCTTCCTCCGGTGGGATCTGTATGGTCTTGCGGTCTCCGACGCGCATCCCCTGCACGCCTGCATCAAATCCCTTGATCATCTGTCCTGCACCAACGGTGAACTCCAGGGGTTCGCGCCCTTCGGAGGAGTCGAACAGTGTTCCGTCAAGCAGCCGTCCGGAATAGTGCACGCGTACCTTGTCTCCGGTTTTTACTTCCATGGTTGATTTTGTTTTACTTTGCTGATGCGATTCCTTGGCGCTGTATGCCGTTGCCGGGGTACGGAATCGACTGACCGGATGCAGGTGCGAAAGAAATAGCGTTTGTTTACATTTCAAAGGTACCCTGAATCTACGGGATTGTACCATAAAAAATTTAATCATGAAAATGAAATCTGTCATTTTGATCTTACTCTCCATCTTGTTTTTGGGAGATGTTTCATGGTGCCAGTCACCCGGGCCGGGAGCTGACCGCTTAGATCTATATCTTCCTGTGCTGAAGGGCAGGCGTGTAGGCATTTTCGCCAATCACACTTCCAGGCTGAGCAACGGCACACATGTAGTGGATACGCTGAGGGGTCTGGGGATCGAGATCCGGGCAATTTTTGGTCCGGAGCATGGGTTTCGGGGCACGGCAGATGCCGGTGCCAAGGTGGGCAACTATGTGGACGAGCAGACGGGCATCCCGGTCATTTCATTGTATGGCAGCAAGCGCAGACCTTCTGCCGAGGATCTGAAGGATATCGATGTACTCATCTTCGACATACAGGATGTAGGCACCCGCTTTTATACGTATATATCATCGCTCCAGGAGTTCATGGAATCCGCCTTTATACATGGGCGGCCTTTGCTGATCCTTGATCGCCCCAATCCGAATGGGCACTATGTGGACGGCCCGGTGCTGGAGCGCGCATTCGCATCCTTCATTGGCATGCAGCCTGTTCCGGTGGTCTATGGGATGACCATTGGAGAGTATGCCCGCATGCTGGTGGGCGAAGCCTGGTTGTCGGAGCCAGCGATGAAGTCCCTCAGGGAGCGCTCCTCAGGTGGTTCCGAACCCATGAAAGTGATTCCTTGCGACCGCTATACGCATAAAAGTATTTATAAGCTGCCGGTGGCACCTTCACCGAACCTGCCGGATATGTCTTCGATCTATTGGTATCCTTCCACCTGTTTCTTTGAGGGTACGGTGTTGAGTGAAGGTCGGGGCACGAAGACTCCATTCCAGGTGTTCGGACATCCTTCCCTTCCATCGATTTTGTATGCGTTCACGCCTGTTGCCATGCCAGGGGCCGCCAATCCGAAATTGAAAGACCAGCTGTGTTATGGATGGAATCTGGCGGATGCACCTGAATCGATCAGAAAGAAGGTGGACGGGCGACTGCAACTCTCCTATTTGTTCGAAGCCTATCGATTGTTCCCCGAGAAAGAGAAATTCTTCATCCTTCCGAAATCTGGAGATGCCAAAGCATCGTTCTTCAATAAACTGGCCGGCAATGAAACATTGATGCGTCAGATGCAGCAGGGGATGTCAGAAACAGAGATCAGAAAGAGCTGGGAGCCCGGACTGATGGCCTTCAGGGCCGTTCGGAAAAAATATCTGCTCTACCCCTGATGACCGATCAACAGATCAGCATCATCATAACAGTGACAGAAAATCATTTATCGCAATAAAAAAGGGAGGCCGAAGCCTCCCTTTTTTATTCCTGTGGACGTCTTGATCAGAGCGGATTCTGGACAACCACGCCGTTGGTATTATTCAGTTCCGACTGTGGGATCAGGAACTGCCAGCGGATATCTCCTGCCGGTACGGTTGAAACACCGACCAGTGAAGCGTTGTGATTGGCTCCGGTACGATCCAGGGGTTCGTTCAGGCGCTTCAGGTCATAGAAACGGAAGCCTTCACCCCAGAGTTCCACACGGCGGTGCATCATGATCTCATCGATCAGGGCCTGGCCACTGCGGGTCGAAAGTACATAGTTCGGATCACGCTGACGAACAAGTGTGAACAGTGCCTGACGGGCGTTGGCCTCCTGGGCGTTGCGGGCATTGGCCTCCGCCTCGATGAGCAGCATCTCAGCCGCACGCATCAGGGGCACGTCGCCGATGCTGAGTGCCACGTTGGCTACCCGGAATTTCCGGTTCATGAAGGGGAACCTAGATCCATTCGGATTCAGCGGAATGGGGAACTGGGTGTTGGTTCCCGTAGGGTCCCACAGCTGCTTGCGGATATCCGTATTGGATATCAGGTTAAAAAGTTTGCTGTTGATGGCCTTGGGATTCGTCCGAATATTGGTGGAGTTGAAGTTGCAGGACATATATGCGAAGAAGGAGTAGAAGTAAGTGGTCTGATCCTCCTGCTGGCGGTAACCCCAGATCCATTCCGGATTGGTGTAGTTGTTGAACCCTTCCATGTACTGGGTGGTGCTCATCAGCGTGAAACCCTGACGTGCTTCGGATGCCTGTTGCGCCGCCACAGCCCAATTCTGTTGGGCGAGTGCAATGCGTGCCTTGAAGCCCTTGGCCACATTGACGTTGATATGGGAACGGTCACGGCGGGTCGCCCCGAGCAGTGCGATGGCATCGTCAATGTCCTTGTTGATCTGGGTATAGATCTCCGCTACGGATACCCGGGGCGTTGCCTCGAGGGTAGGTGCGATCTTCATCGGCAATCCCAGTCCATTGTTGGACTTTGTCTTGTCGAAACGCTCTCCAAACAACTGGATCATCATGAAGTATGCCCATGATCTGTACGCCAGCGCCTGGCCCTTGATGGCTTTCTTATCGGCATCGGAACCGGTGGCAGCGTCGATCTGCGCCAGGATCTGGTTCGCGTTGGAGATGAAGGTAAAGAAGTACAGGTAGTTGTAATAGCAGATGTTGCTGGTGACCAGCCGGTGATTGATCCAGCGGTACTCGTTGATGAACCAGCCATTGGACTGACCGGTCATGACAAGGTCTTCACCCAGGGCATCCATGAAGATCATGTTGCCGCTGATGCCGCCGAGTGCCTGACTTCCGTACATCTGGCGATACAGCAGACGGTGCATACCCTCAATGGCCTTCCAGCCGTCGGTAGTGGTGGTAAATACAACTTGGTCTGATACGGAACTGGTTGGTTTCGTCTCCAGGAATTCCTTCTCGCAGGATGCGAGGCCCAGCCAAAGGGCGAAGAGGAGTGATATCTTGATTCTCATATCTGGTAGATTAGAAGTTTACACTGAGACCGGCAGTCACGACTCTTGCCGGAGGATAGGTGTTGGAGTTCTGGCCGTCGTAGCTCTGGTTGACCAGCATGCCCGTGCGCTGGGCGAACAGCCACAGGCCCTCACCGCTGACGAACACGCGGGCGGCGGAGGAACCGATCTTATCCAGTACCGACTTTGGCAGGTCGTATGACAGGTTCACGTTGTTCAGCCAACTGTGGTTTGCACTGATCAGGAACCGGCTGGAAGAACCGGCGAAGTTTGTGCCCTGATCATTTTGCATACGGGGTACATTGGTGATGTCGCCCGGATTCCTCCAGCGAAGCAGCTGGTCTTTATGCAGGGAACCCCCATACTGGCTTCCGGCATTCATCAGGCCCGCATAACCATTGTCAAATGCATAACCTCCGATCTGATAATTGTCGAAAATACGAGAGTTGGTTGGGTTGTAGGTCAGCACGTTGCGGTACAGGGCCGCACCATCCGTAGGATCAACACCATAGAAATCGCGCATGAAGTAATCATAACGGGAGCGCCCTTCCTTCAATTGATGAGGGAAGCTGATGATCTCAGGTACCAGCGCCGGCATCTTGGTGACCTGGTTCTGGAAATGTGTAGCGTTCAGGGTAGTGGACCAGGAGAAGTCCTTGCTTCTGACAATTTCTCCGGTGATTTGCAATTCGATACCCCTGTTGTACATGTTTCCGATGTTCTGGGCCACGGAAAAACCACCTCCGGTGGTACCGCCGTTGGACAGCGGCTGAGGCACGTTGAAGATCAGATCCTTGGACTGGCGATCGAATACTTCGATGGTACCTGATAGTCGGTTCTTGAACAAGGAGAAATCGACACCCAGGTCAAGGCTGTTGGAAGCTTCCCAGGTCAGCGCATAGTTTGGGAGCGCTGACTGCAGCACACCACCTGCGGTATTGTTATTGAAACCAAGTGCATACAGACCCTGATATGGATAGTATCCGATACCAGCTTCAATACCTGTGCTGCCGTATGATCCTCGGAGCTTCAGTTCATCTACCCATGAGACCTTAAAGAAAGCTTCGCGATCAAGACGCCATGCGGCACCGACAGACCAAAAGTCGGCCCAACGTACGTCCTTATAGAAACGAGAGTTACCATCACGGCGGAGAGCTCCGGTGACGAAGTACTTCCCGTCGTAGTCGTAGTTCAACTTTGAAAGATAGCTCTCGATGGTATGAAAATCTGTTTGGGACGAGAGTGAAGAGATGGTGGCAAAGTTGGGGAATTCGGTATTCCCGTCATTGAACAGTTGATCCACCTTAAAACCGGAGAAACCATTGACCTGCAGCCAATAATTCTCATGTCCTGCCAGGGCACCGACATTATGGCGATTGAACTTTTTATTATAGCTCAACAACTGGTTGAAGGTGTAGGATTGTGTCTTGGAGATATCGCGGCTGGCACGTCCGGAAGGCGCACCATCGCCGATGAAACGGTTCTCAAATCCTTCCTCCTGATAGTCCTGCACATCATACTGGATGTTCGTGGTGAACTTCAGGTCCTTGGTGAAGATGATGTCTGCATAGGAACGGGTGCTCAGGATGTTGCGGTTCCACTGAGCCAGGTTGAGCATGTTCTCATAGATGGCATGACGTCCCTGGTTCACCGGACGGAATCCGATGGCCGGGATGTTGCCATAATCGTAGGTATTACCCAGGGCATCCTTGACACGCTCTCCCGTGGCCGGGTTGATGGCATGTACCGGATAGATGGGTCCCATACCGCGCGCAAAGGAGAAGGGGTTTACGATACCACCTTCAGCAGGAAACTTGCTTTTCACTACGCTGGCAGAGAGGTTGGTACCGGTACGGAACCATTTGGTGGGTTGCGTATTGATGTTCATGCGGCCTGTGAATCGTCCGAGCTCGGAACGGGTGACGAAGCCCTTTTCGTTGGTGTATCCGAAAGACCCGTAATAGTCGGACTTGTCGTTGCCACCGCTGTAAGTAAGGGTATAATCTGCTCGACTGCCATTGCGATAGAATGCCTTGAACCAATCGAGGTCATCCGCCGTATAGATCAGCGAAGAAGCCGAGGGATTCAGGGTGCCATCCGGCAGTACGATCTGATTGGGAGCCACGCCACGGTATGGATTGTAGCCACCCAGCAGGCGAAAAATATCATCATAGGCGCCGGTTCCATAGATCTGACGTCCGGTATTCGCGCCGCTGGTGAAACGGGGATAGGTACCGGAGGCTAATCCGCTGGCGTCAGCCTTCGGGATATTATTGGTGAATTGAAGCACATTGCGGAAGGATTCCCACATCAACGGGTAGTATTCGTAGGCATTGACCTGGTCGTACTCAGGAACCGCACGGGAGGTGGAACCCTGGGTCACCTTGAACTGCAGCGTGTTGCGATTCTTCCGGCCCTTCTTGGTGGTCACCATGATTACCCCGTTGCCACCCCGGCTGCCGTACAGCGCAGCGGCAGATGCATCCTTCAGGGTGGAGATGGATTCCACATCTTCGGGGTTGATGTTAGCAAGTCCGCCGGCATATGGAGAGCCATCAACTACGATCAGTGGAGCGCTGGAAGCTGTGATGGAACCGAATCCTCGCAACCGGATGGCAGGGCCTGAGCCTGGCTGACCACTGGAAGACGTCGTCTGGATACCGGGGGCGGAACCCACCAGTGCATTGGTGACGTTTGTGATCGGACGGTTCTGGATGTCCTTGGCGGATACCTGAGCCGAAGAGCCGGTGTACTCTCCTTTTTTTACGGTGCCGTATGCCACGACAACCACTTCGTCGAGGTCACTTTCCTGACGGGCTAGGGTTATCACCAGGGCGGAAGCGGAGCCAATGACTACATCCTTGGTACCATACCCGAGGAATGACGCAACCAGTGAGCGCCCACCCGACGGGAGCTGCAGCCGGAAAGAACCCTCGGCATCAGTGGTGGTTCCGGTCTTCGATCCCTTGATGGTGATCGAAACACCTGATAAAGGCTGGCCATTGGCCGCATCCGTCACTTTTCCCGTGACGGATCTGTTTTGGGCGAATGCTCCCGGCATCAGACAGGAGAACGCCAGTAGAAGCGGAATGATGATTCTCATTCTATGGGGTTTTGGTTATGGATACAAACTGGTATGGCAGGCTGGTCAAGGGTGTCCGCCAGATGAACGAGATCCCGAAACAATATGTCTGGGTCTGTCATCAGCAGAGAGGGGGGACCAAATTCCCGCCCTGGAGGTCAGGCGCTAAAATTACACATGAGCGAACCGAATGTTGCCATGCGTTTTTCGGATATTCAATAATTGAATAAGGAGGCGATCGTCGGATAAATATGAGTGCTTAGCGTGCCAAAGGCTTGTATCCGCGAAGAAAATCCGTAACAGGCATGCGTTTCTTGCCTTCGAGCTGGATTTCGTGTGCACACACCCATCCGTCGGAGGTTGCGAATTTAAGGTATGCGTTACCGCTGGTCTCAACACTGCCAGCGGGCTGACCATGTTGAATCAATTCGTATGAAGAACGGAATATCTTGAACATTTTGCCTTCAAAACGCGTGAAGGCACCCGGTACCGGAGACAATCCCCGGATCTGATCATGGATCTGTTTTGCGCCATGGGTCCAGTCGATCGCGCAATCTTCGGTAAAGATCTTGGGGGCTTTTCGGAGATCACCAATGGGGATCTGATCCTGTGGCGTTTCCACTTCTCCTTCGGATTCGATGGCTCGTAGGGTCTCCACCAGCAGTTCAGCACCGATCATTTTCATCCGGTCGTGCAATTCTCCGGCTGTTTCATCTTGACCGATATGCATCGTCTGGCGCATGAGGATATCTCCGGTATCGATTTCATGCTTGAGTCGGAAGGTCGTTACTCCGGTTTCTGTAGCACCGTCCATGATGGCGCGGTTGATGGGGGCGGCTCCGCGGTATTGCGGCAGCAGGGAGCCATGCAGGTTGATGGTGCCCCTGGGCGGCATGTTCCAGACCAATTCCGGAAGCATTCGGAAGGCAACGACCACCTGAAGATCGGCCTGAAATGAGCTGAGTTCCGACAGAAATGCCGTGTCTTTGAGTTTCTCAGGTTGTAGCACTAGCAGTCCGTGACTATTGGCGCATTTCTTCACTGCGCTTTCCATGGGTTTCATGCCTCTTCCACCCGGGCGGTCGGGCGCTGTGACAACGGCCACGACCTTGAAGCCTGCCGAGAGGATGGCCTCCAGCGATGCCACTGCGAATTCCGGAGTACCCATGAAAATGATGCGCAGCCCCATGTTTGATGTAAAATTGAAGCGCGAAGTTCGGGAAATCAATCGGGATCGGCGGAAGAAGGAGATAACTCAGCTCATGAAAAAGGGATTTCAGCATCCGCCAGTGGCAGATTAACTTTATGGAATGGCATCCAATCCATTTGGACTGAGCGGTCTGAACGAAGAACAGGTTTTACGATCCCGCCGGGATCACGGCAGCAACCGAACGACCTGGCACGTTCGCAATCCGGTATGGGAAAGCATCCGCGGAATTGTAACCGAACCCATGTTCTTACTGCTTTTGTCGGCAGCAGCCATCTATTTCATCCTTCGGGAGACGCCGGAGGCCATTTTCATGACGGTGGCGATCCTGATCGTATCGGCCATCTCCTTTTTCCAGGATCATCGCAGCAGAGTGGCCATGCAGGCCCTTCAACAATTGACCGCCCCCCGGGCAAAAGTCATCCGTAATGGCGAAGTTCGCGAGATCGACGCGGAGGACATCGTCATCGGGGATCTGATCGTAGCGGAAGAAGGACATCTGGTGCCGGCAGACGGCCGCATTATCCAATCCGCAGATTTTTCATTGAATGAATCGATGCTTACGGGGGAATCCTTCAGTGTATTCCGCACGGCCGGTGATGAGTCTCCTTTTGCCTGGCAGGGTACCCAGGTGGTGAGTGGACAGGCCGTACTTGAAGCGGTGGCCATTGGCAACGATACGAAATTGGGCCGCATTAGCGGTTCGTTGTTAAGGATCGAAGACGAAAAAACACCCCTGCAGGTTCAGATCGACCGGTTTGTGAAGCGCATGGCCGCACTCGGAATGATCGTATTTGCATTGGTGTGGTTGATAAATTACCTGCAATCTGCCGGGGACCCGCAGCGGCTGGCCAACAGCCTGCTGAAGGGACTGACCCTGGCCATGTCGATCCTGCCGGAAGAGATCCCAGTGGCCTTCAGCACCTTCATGGCACTGGGGGCATTTCGGCTGATGAAGATCGGCATCATCGCCAAGAATACGCGGACGGTGGAAACCCTGGGGGCGGCGACGGTCATCTGTGTGGATAAGACGGGAACGATCACAGAAAACCGCATGTCCCTGGATCGGGTATTGATCGGTGGAGATGAAGAGATCACCGGCAGGGATGCTTTCGGCAAGAAAGGAGGATTTCAGGAATTGATCAGGACGGCCATGTTCGCCAGCGAGTCGCTGCCCTTTGATCCGATGGAAAAGGAGATCCATGAAGTGTATGCCGGCCATACACCGAAGGACGAACGGCTGTCTTTCAGAATGATCCATGAGTATCCGCTGGAGGGCAAGCCGCCGATGATGACGCATGTATTCTCCTCCGATGATGGGGAACGAATCATCGCTGCAAAAGGTGCTCCTGAGGCATTACTAAGTTGCTGCGAACTGTCAGACACCTACAGATCGACGGTATTGAACATGGCAGACGCATTGGCACAGGAAGGGTTTCGCATCATAGCCGTGGGCAAAGGCAAAGAAGCATTGTTACAAACTACCGGTAACGCATACCCTAAAAATCAGCGGGAGATCCCCATGGATTTTCTCGGGCTACTGGCATTTTTCGATCCTCCGAAAAAAGGAATAAGAGATGTTTTTCAGGCATTTACAGCGGCCGGCATCCATTTGAAGGTGATCACGGGCGACAGTCCGCAGACAACCCGTGCGATCGCACGCCAGGCAGGTTTTCCGGGCGATGGTGCCGGCGTGAACGGCGACCGCTTGCTGGAGATGGACGACCATACACTGGAGGAACATGTATCGACCCATGGACTTTTCACCCGGATGTTTCCGGAAGCCAAGCTCCGTATCATCGAAGCTTTGAAAAGTCGCGGTGAGATCGTGGCAATGACAGGTGACGGGGTGAACGATGCTCCGGCGCTGAAGGCTGCGCATATCGGCATCGCGATGGGACAACGCGGCTCAGAACTGGCGAAAAGCACGGCGAGTCTCATCATAACGGATGACGACCTGGGACGGATGGTGGACGCCGTGGCCATGGGAAGACGCATCTATTCGAATCTGAAAAAAGCGATACAATACATCATATCCATCCATATCCCGATCATCCTGACGGTATTCCTGCCGTTGGTGCTTGGATGGGCCTACCCGAATATCTTCAGTCCCGTGCATGTCATCTTCCTGGAACTGATCATGGGACCAACCTGCTCCATCATCTACGAAAACGAGCCACTGGAACGCCTGAGCATGCAGATGCCCCCCCGGAAGATGACGGACAGTTTCCTCTCATGGCGGGAGCTGTCGGTCAGCCTCTGGCAGGGACTGGCCATCACGGCCGGGACGCTCGTGACGTATCAGATCGCTGTAAAACAGGGTTTCGACGAGGCCCAAACCAGGACGCTGGTCTTCCTCTGCCTCGTAACATCCAACATATTCCTCACCCTGGTAAACCGTTCCTTCCTGTTGTCGATGATCGAAACATTGCGCTACAGAAACAAGCTGATGCGGGGCATTCTGGCCTTGACCATTGCCATGATGGTGATGCTTATCAGCATCCCTGCCTTCTCAGATTTCTTCGGATTCGGCTGGTCTGGGTGGCTCATGGCCGGAATCTCCATGACCATAGGAATGGCCGGCGTGGTCTGGTTTGAAGGATACAAATGGATGAAACGAAGACAAGCGAATGCCAGCTTGCGCTGAGACCGTGATTTCTTGCATCATCCCCGGTGGTACTTTCTTATCGGAAAATCCGACGAAGCATACGTCGCGGAATGGTTAATTTAGCAGCTGAAAACATCAGATCATGAGCAGAAGAATGTTGTTTCCCCTGTTGGTTTTTATCATGGCCTCCTGCAACAATGTGGCGCAGACTGGTGGAGAATTGGATGTAAATGCCTTTGAAAAGGCATTGGCGGACAAGAACATCCAGCTGCTGGATGTCAGAACGGCGGGAGAATTCGGTTCCGGGCATCTTACAGGCGCCCTTCAGGCCGACTGGACGGATCGTAGTCAGTTCATGGACAGGACATCCCATCTCGATCCAAAGCGTCAGGTATTCGTGTATTGTCTGAGCGGAGGCAGGAGTTCGGCCGCAGCCGATTATCTGAGATCGAAAGGATTTCAGGTGACCAATATGTCTGGCGGCATTTCGGCCTGGAATCGGGCGGGAAAACCGTTGGAAGGTGCCTCCGGGAAACCTGAGACTATGCGTTCGGAATATGACAGACTCACGAAATCGGCGCCTACGGTGATCGTGGATTTTGGTGCCGACTGGTGCCCCCCCTGTCGAAAGATGGAGCCGGTGCTGACGGCTTTCATGAAAGACAAATCTGATGCGGTGGTGAAACTGGTGAAGATGGACGGCGGTGTTGAAACAACGCTGATGAAATCACTAGGTGTATCTGCGCTACCGACCTTTATACTATATCATAACGGCGTGGAGCATAAGCGATTTCAGGGCGTTAAGGATGCCGCAGCATGGGAAAAATGGGTGTTTCTGAAGGATTGATGATCGTTTGAATCCATAAAAAAGTGGCGACCTCTTTCGGGGTCGCCACTTTTTTTCATACAGACTGTCGTAACCGTATCAGTAGGCTGCGTTATACATCAACTCATAATATTCGTGCGCCATCCTGTTGGATTCGAATCGGAAACGGACATCCCGCATACCGTTCTGAACGATCTGACGCCAGGTGTCGGGCGTTTCGTAGTAGGCCGGCAGGATCTGTTGTTCCAGGATATCGTACATGGCGTTGAGGTCGTATTCATCCTGTTCATGCACGTTCATGTGTTCATAATCAGCCGGAGGCACCACAAAGCCATTATTCCCGTGATCGATGAATTCTACGATCCATCCGTCATTGGTGGAGAAGTTTACGGCACCGTTCATGGCCGCGGTCATGCCGCTGGTGCCAGAGGCTTCACGAGGCACCCTGGGATTGTTCAGCCAGACGTCGGCCGCCTGCTTAAGTCGTTTGCTGAGTGCGAGTTCGTAACCTGCGCACACGGCCATATTGCGATGGTGTTTGCTGAGATGTACGAGGTGGTTGAAGTCGCTGATGGCCGGGTAATCTACCGGGTAGGGCTTCCCTGCCCAGATGATCTGCACAGGATGTTTTTTATTGGACAGCAGGGCCTCGAAACGGGCCTTATCGCGGGTGAGCATGTCGGCCCGCTTGTACCCGGCGAAACGCCTCGCCCAGACTATGGTAAATACTTTTGGATCCAGCAACTTACCGGTTTGATCTGCCACGATGTCGAATGCGCGTTTCTTCAAATACCATTTCCTGTCCTGGAAACGCTCTTCATTCTGTTCATCCATCGCATAGTACAACTGCTTATCGGCCCAATAGCGCCAGTTCTGTGCGTTGGTGATATGGATGATCGGACAGACGCCATCGATACCGCCCCACATTTTCCGGCTTACATGACCATGCAGTTCTGAAACGCCATTGGCTTTTCTGGCGAATCGGAGAGCTACCAGCGAGTGGTTGAACAGATCGTCGTGGATGCCTGTGATGCGGCGAACTTCATCCAGTTGGATCCCGTTAAAATAGGACATCTTATTGCAGAGGTGGATGTCGTGCTTCTCGTTACCGGCCTCTTCAGGGGTATGCGTCGTAAAAACGAGCCGTTTACGGACCTCTTCGATGTTGCGGCCGAATTTCTGATAGAGATGGAACACGGCGGAAACGCCATGCGCCTCATTCAGATGATAGACATCGGGGGTGAAGCCGATCTCATCGAGCAGCTTAGCGCCGCCAATGCCGAGGAGAATGAACTGTGCCACCTTGGTCGCGACATTCGCATCGTAGAGCCTGTGGGTAATGGTCTGAGAAACGTAATCGTTCTCGGGCACATCCGTACTGAGCAGGAACAGCGGCGCACTCTGGAAGGTCTCCGGAGCCAGGTAGTACACTTTCACCCATACTGGCGCGTCATGGATGATGATCTGGTAACGAATGCCCGTATCCTTAAGAAAATTGTACACCTTTTCATTCCACTGCACCTGAAGGGTCTGGTCCTGGTTGCGGGCCTGATCGTAGTATCCGTATTTCCAAAGGATCCCGATGCCTATCAGATGCTGGCGCAGCTCGAAGGCACTGCGGAGATGTGATCCGGAAAGAAAACCGAGGCCTCCGCTATAGATCTTCAGCGGCTGGTGCACGGCGAATTCCATGGAAAAGTAGGCGACACGCCTGTTGTAGGGAGCTTCTGCGGCATACGGCACCGAGAACTGACGAAAGTTGGTCATAGCTGGGCAAATGTAAGACAAGAAAATTGGAAGTCAACCCCGGAACACTGCGACAGGTCAGCGGCCGGAAGCCGTTTTCTTCCTGCGGTAGGTGCCGGAAAAGAGGCATCGAACGCCCCGATGGTTCCCACAGGCCTCAAGTTCACGCAGTAGAAGGTTGTTTCCGCGGAAGGAAAACTCGAGCGCACAATGATCATCCGCCTTATTGTAGTGAGCAATGCCCGGCTTCACGATGTCCATTTCTCCACGGAGTTCACCTGTACAATCTCCGTCATCCTTCTCCATGTGAATAAAGAACTGCAAGCGGTTGGGAGATTTCCCATCCCTCACGGTCACGAAGTTGTTTCGGGAGATAACATAGTTCCCGCTGAGCGGATGTTTGGCAGGCAATGTATCCAGCGGATCGTAAACATCTTCCGGTTCGACCTCTTCGTTGCTTTCTGTCATGACGAGGGTAAATACCCCGGCATTATTATAAACGAACACTTCCTTGGTGAACAATTGCTGACCTTCCCTCCCCTTCCGGGTATGAATGAGCGAGAGGCCATATCGTTTGTCCATAACAAATTCATCTGACCGACGGCTGTCGCTCCCCCTGATCACAGGCATGGCCACCCGGAATTGGTCGTCGGCATCATAAACGAGCAGGTATCCCTTGACCTTGCCAGCGGCAGAAGCCCGCACAAAAAGATAGGTCTCTCTCTCTTTAACGCTGACCCGGCCGAGCGCATGGAATCGGATCTTGTCATTCTTGCGGAAATCCCGCTTGAAGACACTATCCGGAACGAATCTGGACATGAGTTTCCGGTTGATCAGAAAAGAGTCTCCGGGAGATTTCGCGAGTCCTGTCTGGGTCAGTGCGTAAGGCAGCGTCAATTCAGGGAACGAAGCAATGAAGGCGTCAGGCGGGGCAGTTTCATCCGTTGCGAGGTTCGCTTTCTTTTGCCCGCAGGAAAAAAGCAGGGTCAGGCATATGCATACGAAAACGGGAGATCGCATGGGGATTTTCTGTAATAGAACGGAAAGATAAGCGGTTTCGGGTATCAGACATGAATTTTTTCAGGCGGCCTTTTTGGTTTACCGTTCAAAAAAAATTAGATTCGTCTAACTTTTTGAACCTGGTCGACCCAGAATTGTATTTCCAACTGCCATCGACTGAGGCTGAGGTAGTCAACGGAGGGACGGAGGGGATTGCACCCGCGGGAGATCCCCTATCAGGTTGCACGGAAAACACAATATAAACTTCAGTGCCATGATGCAGCAGATAGAGCGATTTATGACGGACATAGGTCCGGTATATGCGGCCCTGATGGCCACCTGTTTTACATGGCTCGTGACAGCGGCAGGGGCCTCACTTGTCTTTTTCTTCAAGGACATCAAGCGAAGCGTACTGGATGTCATGCTGGGGTTCACGGGTGGGGTGATGGTGGCGGCAAGCTTTTGGTCGCTGCTGAACCCTGCGATCGAAATGTCGGAACGGATGATGCCTGACCTGAAATGGTTACCGGCAGCGGTCGGTTTTCTGGCGGGTGCGATGTTCATCTTCTTTCTGGACAAGTATATGCCGCACCTTCACATCAATTTTGGGGAGCAGGAAACGGAGGGGATGAAGACTCATTTCAGGAAGACGACCCTGCTGATACTGGCCATCACCCTGCATAACATTCCCGAGGGACTGGCGGTGGGGGTACTCTTTGGTGCCGCTGCCAATGGCATGGCAGAGGCGACCATTCCCGGCGCGATTGCCCTGGCGATCGGCATCGGGATACAGAATTTTCCCGAGGGCCTGGCCGTAGCTGTTCCATTGCGCCGAAACGGGGTCAGTCGTTTCAAAAGTTTCTGGTACGGGCAACTCTCGGCCATCGTGGAACCTGTGGCAGGTGTCATCGGGGCCATCGCCGTAATTTATATGCAACCCGTCCTCCCTTTTGCGCTCGCTTTTGCGGCCGGGGCCATGATCTATGTTGTGGTGGAGGAAGTCATCCCCGAAACACAGCGCGACCAATACACCGACATCTCGGTGCTTGGCTTTATCGGGGGATTCCTGGTCATGATGATCCTTGACGTCGCCCTCGGATGAAGTTGAGCTTACCCATGCGCCGTTTGACCAGCCAAAAGCCCGCACCGGCGGTCACATCAACGCTTGGAGCGTTGCCAGCTCTCCACGAGTTGCCAACGCTCCAAGCGTGGGGTAACCCTCCAAGGGTGGGGGGACTCTCCAAGGGTTGGGGCGTTCCGTATCTGATGGTGTTCATGCTGACCGGGACGCTGGTACTGAAGGCACAGAAACGCAGCATTGTCCATACTTCTCAGCAGTGGGTCCAGGTTTACGCGCAAGTAGAAATAAACGGCAAACTCTCGATCTTGGCGGATGCAGGTATGCGTCAGACGCATAATGGGAAATGGCCTTCCCAGCGTTTGATCAGAACGGGCATTGGGTACCGTTTACCCTACAGATGGCAGGGGGCGACAGGCATTGCCCGGTTCAGTTTTCAACAAGACGGGCGGACAAACAGACAGGAGTGGAGGATCTGGCAGGAACTGAACAGGTCCCACCCGTTGGGTTCCATCACCTTACAGCATAGGCTTCGGGCAGAAGCAAGGTTTTTTGAACAGACACCGAGCGGATCTGAACCCGGAGGCCACAGCTTCAACATGAGATTTCGTTACCGACTGCAGGCATCCATCCCAGTAGCCAGACTTGGTCGTAAGAAAGAAGAGTCACCTGCCCTGATGCTGACCGTGGCAGATGAATTGTTCGTGAATACAGGCAAGGAAATCATCCATAACACGCTGGATAACAATCGCCTCATCGTCGGCCCGGCATTGCGGATAAATCCCCGTCTCATGGTGGCCATGCTCTACAATCATCAGTATGGTCACAGATCCGTACGTAATACTGCGGAGTCCGCCGAGATCTGCTGGATGACCCTTACATGGAAGGGCCGGCTGAAGGCATCAGACAAGGCAGGTCGGTTCCAATGAGCGTTTTGTCGTAACTTCATGCCCCGTAACAAAGAATCAACAACATGGCACAAAAGATTAAGGTGGCCAACCCCGTGGTGGAGTTGGACGGCGATGAGATGACACGCATCATCTGGAAATTCATCAAGGACAAACTGATCCTCCCCTACCTGGAACTGGATATTAAATATTACGACCTGGGGGTCGAGTATCGCGACCAGACGAACGACCAGGTGACCATCGATGCCGCCAATGCCATCCGGCAATATGGTGTGGGTATCAAGTGCGCCACCATCACCCCGGACGAGCAGCGGGTGCAGGAGTTCGGTCTGAAGCAGATGTGGAAGAGCCCGAACGGCACCATCCGTAACATCCTCGACGGAACCGTGTTCCGTGAGCCGATCGTGATCAAAAACATCCCCCGCCTTGTCACTACCTGGGATCGTCCGATCATCGTAGGTCGTCATGCCTTTGGAGATCAATACCGCGCCACGGACTTTGTGGTACCCGGCAAGGGAAAACTCACTGTAAAATTTGAGGGAGAAGACGGACAGGTCATCGAACATGAAGTTTACCAGTTCAAGGGAGGCGGCGTGGCCATGGCCATGTACAACACCGAGGATAGTATCAAAGGCTTTGCCCGCAGCTGCATGAACATGGCACTGCAGAAGGGTTGGCCGCTTTACCTCAGCACCAAAAACACCATCCTCAAAAAATACGACGGACGATTCAAGGATATCTTCCAGGACATCTTCGATGCTGAATTCAAAACCCAATTCGCCGCAGCCGGTATCACCTACGAACATCGCCTGATCGATGATATGGTCGCCAGCGCGATGAAGTGGAACGGCGGATTCATTTGGGCCTGCAAGAACTATGACGGAGATGTACAAAGTGATTCCGTAGCACAGGGATATGGTTCACTGGGATTGATGACATCCGTGCTGGTTACGCCCGACGGCCAAACCATGGAGGCAGAGGCTGCGCATGGAACCGTGACCCGCCACTATCGCGAATATCAGAAGGGCCGGCCGACCAGCACCAATCCGATCGCATCTATCTTCGCATGGACCCGTGGTCTGGCCTTCCGTGGAAAACTTGATGGCAACCAGGCGCTGATCGATTTCGCGGACGCCCTCGAAGCTGTCTGCATCGAGACCGTGGAAAGCGGCAAGATGACCAAGGATCTGGCCGTTTGCATCCACGGTAACAAGGTCAACCATGGTGAACACTATCTATACACGGAAGAATTCCTGGATGCCATCGACGAAAACCTGCGTAAGAAACTGGGATAATCGTTTGTGTGCATGAGTAAATACAAAGGACGCTACTCATCATAGCGTCCTTTGCCACTTTCAAGATACGCCTTAAGCATCGATGAAAGAGAAACTGGAACAACTCGCCCGCAGCCTAAAGGGAGAACTGCATGCCGACCGGAAAATGCGCATCCTGTATGCGACCGACGCGTCAGCATATCGGGAGATGCCCCTGGCCGTAGCCATTCCGCGCGATAAGGAGGATATCTGCAAGCTGATCGCATTCGCCCGTACAAATGGCACCTCGCTCATTCCACGGACTGCGGGTACTTCGCTGGCAGGTCAGGTGGTGGGCAACGGCATTGTGGTGGATGTTTCCCATCATTTCACCCGCATCCTGGAAGTGAATGCGGAAGAGAAATGGGTCAGGGTGGAACCCGGCGTCGTGCGGGATGAATTGAACCTTCACCTCAAACCTTACGGACTTTTCTTCGGACCCGAGACATCCACTGCCAACCGTGCGATGATCGGTGGCATGGTCGGTAACAATTCCTGCGGTTCCAATTCGGTCGTGTACCGCAGCACCCGAGAACACCTGCTCCAAGCAAAGGCCTTGTTGAGTGATGGTTCTGAAGTGGAGTTCAGATCGCTCAGTCCGGATGATTTCCATGCGAAATGTGAACAGGATGACCTGGAAGGTCAGATCTACCGGTCCATTCGCAGCATGCTCTCGGATTACGGCAATCAGGTCGAGATCCGGAAAGAGTTTCCGAAGAAATCGGTGGAGCGACGAAACACAGGATATGCGATCGACCTCCTCCTGGACACCGCCCCGTTCACCGCCGGAGAACCCGATTTCAATTTCTGCAAGTTGATCGCGGGGTCTGAAGGCACCCTGGCCTTCCTCACCGAGATCAAACTCAACCTGGTGGACCTGCCGCCCAGGGAAACGGGGCTATTGTGTGTCCATTTCAACAGTGTGGATGAATCGCTCAGGGCAAACCTGATCGCCCTTAAACACGGCCCGACGGCCAGCGAACTGATCGACCACTACGTGCTGGAATGTACAAAAGATAATGCCGAGCAGCGCAAGAACAGGTTCTTCGTGCAGGGAGACCCCGGGGCAATCCTTGTGATAGAATTCAAGAAGGATACCCGCGAGGAGATCACAGCGATCGCAGCGGTTGTGGAAGCAGAGATGCGGGCAGCAAGCTTAGGCTATCACTTTCCGCTGCTGTTCGGCGAGGATACTCAGAAGATCTGGAAACTCAGAAAGGCCGGACTTGGTCTGTTGAGTAATCTGCCCGGCGACGAAAAAGCCGTGGCAGTGATCGAGGATACTGCCGTGGATGTGAACGATCTGCCCGACTTCATCCGGGACTTCAACGTGATCCTGAAGAAACACGGACTCTACAGTGTGCACTACGCCCATGCCGGGTCGGGTGAGATACACCTGCGACCCATCATCAACCTGAAAACGACAGATGGCCACCGGCTTTTCCGCATCATCGCCGAGGAGATCGCCACCCTGGTCAAGCATTACGGAGGATCACTCAGCGGCGAGCATGGGGACGGCAGGCTGAGGGGCGAGTTCATCCGACAAATGATCGGCGACAGGAACTATGCACTCCTGTGCGAACTCAAGGAGAACTGGGACCCACAGCACATCTTCAATCCCGGCAAGATCGTGGACACTCCGCCGATGGACAGCTACCTGCGGTATGATGCCGGACAGCAGACGCCGACTTTCGATACGATCTTTCGCTTTCACAACCAGGACATCCTGCAGCATGCAGAACAGTGCAACGGATCCGGAGACTGCAGAAAATCTCATCTATCCGGTGGCACCATGTGTCCCTCATACATGGCCACCCGCAACGAACAGGATACCACCCGGGCCCGGGCCAATATCCTCAGAGAATTTCTGACCCGTTCGGATAAAACGAATCGTTACGACAATCGCGAGATCTACGAGGTGATGGACCTTTGCCTGAGCTGCAAGGCCTGCAAGAGTGAATGCCCGTCGAACGTGGATGTCGCCAAACTGAAGGCCGAATTTCTGCAGCATTACTATGATGCCAACGGGGCCCCGATGCGGGCGCATCTTATTGCGCGGTTCACTCAACTATCGAGGCTGGGGCTCATCGCACCCGCTCTGTATAATTTTGTGATGTCCTCTCCATCCGTGAGTCGACTCGTCAAGCGGATCGCAGGTTTTGCGCCGGATCGTTCGTTGCCGCTTTTACATGGCTATTCGCTCAGATCATGGCATCTGCGACACCGGAAAAAATCGGGAAACAGAAAAGCCCTTACGAATGGTAAGGTCTATCTGTTTTGTGATGAATTCACTAATTATAATGATACGCATATCGGCGAGAAGGCCGTCATGTTGCTGGAACGTCTGGGATACGAGGTACTGATCCCTGCACATGAAGAAAGCGGACGTACCTGGCTTTCGAAGGGATTCGTCAGAAAGGCCAAGGATATCGCTAATCGAAATATTGAATTGCTATCGCCGATCATTACAGACGAGACGCCCCTGATCGGTATCGAGCCCTCCGCCATCCTCACCTTTCGGGACGAATATCCGGATCTGGCGTCAGACGAACGACTGCCGGATGCCCAAAAGCTGGCGCGTCAGGCCTTGATGTTCGATGAATTCTTCATGCAGGAAGTGGCGGCGGGCCGGATCCGTTCGGATCAATTCTCTGCAGACCAGCGGGAAATCCTTTTCCATGGACACTGCCAGCAGAAATCGGTGGGAGACCCCGGCGCCACGGTGAAGATGCTTTCGTTCCCGACGGGTCACAACGTGCGGACGATCCCTTCCGGCTGCTGCGGCATGGCGGGCTCTTTCGGCTATGAATCTGAACACTATGACATTTCTCAGCGCATAGGAGGACTTGTGCTGTTCCCTACGGTCAACAATGCATCGGCGCAGACGATCGTAGCAGCCCCCGGCACGAGTTGCCGCCACCAGATCAAGGACGGAACGGGTCGGATGTCCAGCCATCCTGTAGAAATAATGTGGGAGTCATCGTTGCCCTGAATGCATTAAATGTGCAGCCGGACAAGTGCGTTCCGCTGATGTATCAACGGAGCTGCAGCGTACCCCAGGATTGCCAACTGAAGACGAATGCCCGTACATGATGATGTACCAACGAGTTGTGCTACCGGATGTAACTTCGGGCATGCCTTCAGGAGACGTTATCCGTCTGGAATCCTATCGCGACCGGGGAACCGGCAGATCGGTCAGCATGGACTCATACCAACACCAACCAGCCTTCGAGTCATTTGCGCACCCGGGCACACGCATCTATGAACGAAGTTGTGATGTAGACGGACAGGCGACCATCAGGATACTGCATTTCCAGCCACGGGAGGTGACGGGGAATATGCCGATCGTACTGGTACCCGGTCTCAGCAGTGTCATCGAAAGTTTCAGGGGACTATTACAGGAGATCACCCGCTCGCATGTGGTCATTTATGTAGAGACGAGGGAAAAGCCATCTTCCGTGATCACTGTAGGCTGCGGGTTTGACATGAGGTCGATCGGAAGGGACGTTGAAGCGGCCATTTCGATGTGTTGTCTGGAAGACCGCGGATACCTCCTCGCCGGCTATTCGCTGGGGGCAGCCGCCATCATGGAGGCATACGGGCGACTGAGTGTAAAACCGAGCCAGGTTGTGCTGGCGGAGCCAGTCCCTCAATTTCGCATCCCTGTGTGGAGCCTTCCCCTGGCCCGCTGGGCGCCAAACATATTTCCCGCACTAAAACCCTTCGCCAAATGGTACATGCGTAATTTCATGATCGACACCCGCCGGGATCCGGAAGTGATGAAGATCGTGGAACGGGCGCTGGACAATGCCGATCCATTCAAACTGGGGCAGACGCTGCGATCCGTTCACCGGTATCAGGCCTGGGACAAGCTTGAAGCACTGGATAGCCCCACCCTGATCGTGGCCACATCCTCGGATACACTCCACAACCACAAAGACATCACGAGGATGAAAACCCTGATCAGCGCAGGCACCTTACTGGACATGAAAGACAACCAGCGTACCCACAGCCACGAAATGGCGGTCCTGCTGAGGAGTATCTCCTAATGTTTCCTTCTGCGGCCACCGCTCAAAAAAAAATAATTCCCGTCCACACAATATGTTTCTTACAATATCGTTTCCTCCTATTGACATATTGAATAGACACTACTACTTTTGAACAAAGCCCACCCTATGTTCAATGGTAAGAAGGTCATTGTAATCATTCCAGCCTACAATACAGCCCGGACCGTAGCCAAGGAATTCCACCTCATTCCCCGGGATATCGTCGATGACATCGTATTCATGGACAATGCGAGTACGGATGAAACACTCATCATCGCAGAATCTCTCGGTATCGAGCATATCATCCGCCAGCCTTACAACACCGGATATGGCGGAAATGCCAAAGCCGGATTCAAAAAAGCCCTGGAACTGGGTGCAGACATCGTTATCGTACTGCATTCAGATTATCAATACACACCCCTGCTGATCCCTTCGATGGTAGGTCTCATTGCCAATGGTGTGTATCCCGTGGTATTGGGCAGCCGTATGCTGGGCAAGGGTACCCTGAGAGGGGGCATGCCCCGATACAAATTCGTGTTCAACCGCCTCCTAACGTCCATTCAGAATCTGCTGATGAACGAGCGGCTGTCGGAATATCATACGGGATACCGCGCCATCAGCCGGGAAGTGCTGTTGACGATCAACTGGGAGAACAATAGCAACGATTGGGTGTTCGACAACCAGGAAATCGCCCAGATCCTGTGGCACGGATTCGAGATCGGGGAGGTTACCTGTCCGACCAAGTATTTCGACGAAGCCAGCAGTATCACCTTCCGTAAGAGTCTATTGTATGGACTGGGCTGTCTGAACATGGCGCTGGAATACAGACACTGCAAATGGGGATTCAAGCGTAGCGGCATCTTCAATAAACCGGATGCCGGAAGATATGACGCCCCGGCCATTCAACTCAAAGAGGAAAAGCAGGTCCGAGAACTGAGCCCGGCCTGATCTCGTAAACAAACGGACTCTGACGGCCTGCCCATGATCCATGGTGCAGGTCGTTCTTTTTTGGGTATCTTTGCGGCCTCATAATTCAGTCCGGATATGTTCAACGGCAAAAAGGTCATCGTCGTGCTTCCAGCCTACAATGCGGAAAAGACCCTGGAGCAAACCTACCGGGAGATCCCATTCGATCTGGTGGATGATGTCGTGCTCGTGGATGACGCCAGCCGGGACAATACCGTAGGCCTGGCAAAATCGCTGGGTATACGACATGCGATCCGTCACGAACAGAACAAGGGATATGGAGGGAATCAGAAGACCTGTTACCGCAAAGCCCTGGAATTGGGTGCGGACATCGTAGTGATGCTGCATCCGGACTACCAATATACCCCCAAACTGCTGCCGGCGATGATCAGCGTGATCGGCAATGATGTGTATCCTGTCGTTTTCGGAAGCAGGATCCTGGGCAATGGTGCATTGCAGGGGGGCATGCCAATTTATAAGTATGTCGCCAACCGGCTGCTGACTCTGATTCAAAATATCCTGCTCGGCGAAAAGCTGTCGGAATATCACACCGGCTACCGGGCCTTCAACCGTGAGGTGCTAGAGGGCATAGACCTGGAGGCCTGCCATGACGATTTCATCTTCGACAACGAGATGGTGTCACAAATTTTCTACAATGGTTTCCGGATCGCGGAAGTTACCTGTCCTACCAAGTATTTTGACGAAGCCAGCAGTATCAACTTCAGAAGAAGTGTAACCTATGGTCTCGGCTGCCTGAGGGTGTCCATCGTCTACCGCCTCTGCAAATGGGGGCTGATGAGAAGCCGGTTATACCGCTGACCAGTTTCATCTGAGCGGCTTGCGCCGCATGAAAACGTATCCGTTCTTTTCGTAGAGGATCTCCAGCCGGGCGCCATGTTCCGCCAGGATCCTGTCCTTCTTGTCCACCCTGCATACCAGGTAGGTCGGTTTGTCGACATCGGCCGTGAGCAACCACTGTTCATCCTTGGTTTCCTTTCGGTTGCCGGGCATGACCGTGAAATAGTAATAAGGTGCGTAGCTCTTATAGCCGACGGTTTCGGCGTAGGCGTCTTCGTGACTAACAGACTTGAAGAATTCGATTGCGGCATGCTGCGAATACATCTCTATCTTGGGCACAAAGAAGGTCATGACCACCTGCAGCATCCCAATGCAGGCCGGCAGCAGCCATAGAAAGGCTTCGCGGAAGCGTTCTCTCCTCATCCTGACGAATGCAACGACCACCGCCAGCAGAAAGATCAGGCCGGGCAACATCCATGCATGGCCCCAGGTAACATCTGCCTGCAGGTTCGCCGTGGCAAATTTGTCTCGGGCCAGGAACGGCTTCAACCAGTCGATATGTGTTCCGATCAGGGGAAGCAGCGTGAAGGTTACCCCCCATCCCAATCCAATGAACAGGATGAGCCATTGTTGCCATTTGCGTATCTGTACGGAACCATCCAGTGCCCCGATGAGCGAATAGGCCCCGAGATACCCGATCGGAAAATAGGCGAATGATGAATAGTGCAGCACCTTCGTCCTGACCAGCGAAAACACCAGAACGGTAGCCATGAGCGCACAGACCATCAGGCGACGGAAAACATTGTCGCCGGATCCATCGAGGGCCACATGCCTTCGGCGGCCGAAGATCAGGACCGATGCAGGGAAGCATCCCACCAGCAGCACGACGTAGGTATATCCCGGAAAGCCGGCGAAACCCGCATCCTGAGTACGTGCGAGCCTGATTTGATATACGATGAACTCTTCCACGAACCACCACCCATGCTGCCATATCTCAAGGCCGAACCACGCCAGTACGATGGCCGCGAATACGCCCGCCCAGATCAGATAATAACGGAATGCCAGCCAGCCTCTGCCCCGGTTCATGATGATATAACCTGCATAGGTGAGCATGAACAACAGCAACGCTACGGGTCCCTTGGTCAATACGGCCAGACCGATGAAGATGGCCGACAATGCCAGTGGACCGATCCGCAAACGGTCGGCATCCGCCTGCCGGAGAAAATCAGCCAGGAAAGCGATCCCAAGGAAGGTGAAGAAATTGAACCATGGATCAATGATCCCGCTCTTGAAATAAAGATGCGGAAGGAAGCTACCGGCATAGAGCAGGCTCCACCAGATGCCAAAACGTTCTCCGTGCAGTCTCCGGCCGATCAGAAACAGGCTGAGCAGCGTGAGTATGCCACATACTGCGTTGGGAATGCGGGCGGCGAATTCATTGATGCCGAAGATCTTCATCGACACCACTTGCATCCAGAAAAACACGGGCGGTTTCTCCCAGAAAGGTTCAAAATTGATCTGCACCCGCATGTAGTCACCGGAGACGATCATCTCCCGGGCGGACTCCGCAAAATTGATCTCATCCCAGTCGAACAGATTGACGGTCCCCAGCGAATGGAGAAACAGGAACGCAGAAACCAGGATGATGATGATCGGAATTCTGTATCGCATACTCAGATGCAAAGATAATACAATCGGTGTCAAGGCTTCTGATGTGCATGCCATGTAACGAACATCATCATCATTGTCGGTCTTAGAAACAGCGCCAATTCATTAAATTGGGCCCATGAATCCATTGCGTTCCCAATTCATGCTGCGGCCGGACATCCACTACCTGAACTTTGGTTCCTTTGGAGCCACGCCCATACCCGTATTTGATCGTTATCAATCCTGGCAGCGGCTGCTTGAAGCGGAGCCCGTGCAATTCATCGCCTTTGATGGTGCCGGCTACCTCGCCACCTCCAGGAAGGCATTGGCCACCTATCTGCATGTCGATGACCCGGACGACCTGGTGTACGTCACCAATCCGTCCTATGCGGTCAATACCGTGGCGGCCAGTCTGAAGCTGGCTCCGGGCGATGAAGTACTGGCCACGGATATTGAATACGGGGCCTGCGATCGTGCCTGGGATTTTCATTGCGAACGACATGGAGCGGTGTACAGGAAACAGCATATCCGCCTACCGGTCACCGACCGGGAAAGTTTCCTGGACGACCTTTTTGCCGGTGTGAATGATCGAACCCGTGTGCTTTTCATCAGCCACCTCACCAGCGCCACCGCGCTTCGGCTGCCGGTGGAGGAGGCATGCAAACGGGCGAAGGCCATGGGGCTGATCACTTTTGTGGACGGAGCGCATGCTCCGGGACATGTACCCCTCAACCTGAACGCACTGGACGCCGATTTCTACACCGGTGCCTGTCACAAATGGATGATGGCCCCCAAGGGCTGTTCTTTCCTGTATACCCAAAAGGAAATGCAGCCGCTGCTGGCTCCACTGGTGGTCAGCTGGGGATATAAGGCCGCCACGCCCTCACATTCCATGTTCCTGGATCACCACCAGATGAACGGAACGCGCGACTTCTCCGCGTTCCTGACCGTGCCTGACTGCATTGATTTCATGCAGCAGTACGATTGGGAGGCCGTTTCAGCCCGCTGCCGTTCGATGGTGCGGGAAAATGCCCCCAGATTTCATGAATTGCTGGGAACCACGCCGATCAGTCCGCTCAATGAAGAATGGCTTGGACAGATGGTGAGCATCCCCATCCGCACCACCGCTCCCGAGATCCTGCAGCGGCGGCTCTTCACCGAATACAGGATCGAAGTACCCGTCATGCGACAGGGATCGGATGTCTATTTGAGGTATTCCCTCAACGGGTTCAACACCCTGGAGGATCTGGACGCATTATTTCACGCACTGACCGAATTAGGTCCCGGTTTCTGAAAAAAGCATTACAGCCAGAGGGCTGAACCGCACTAAATCGTATATTCAGGCAACCATAAACGCACAGCACATGACCCGTTACGACCGCAGGAAATTTATCCAACAATCCGCAGCAGCGGCAGCCTTCTTCATTGTTCCGAGACATGTCATTGGTAAAGGTTTTACCGCTCCGAGCGATATGTTCGGGCTCGGTTTCATCGGTACCGGCAAACAGGCCAGGGGACTGCTAAACCAGTTCAAAAAACAATCCGTTAGGATCCTGGCAGGCTCTGATGTGGATGCCACCAAGCTCCAACTCTTTAAGACGCTGGCGGAAAAGGCTTATGCAGAAGCTTCTGGCAAGGCACCCGCAGGCGGTTTCAAATCTTTTGCAGACTATCGCGCCCTGCTGGCGGAACCGGGCATCGACGGGGTGGTCATCGCCACACCCGACCACTGGCATGCTTACCAGGCGATCCGTGCCGCGGAGGCCCGCAAGCACATATACCTGGAAAAGCCACTGACGCGCACCGTCGTCGAAGGCCGGCAACTGGTAGATGCCGTTGACAAGTATAAAGTCGTGCTTCAGACCGGCAGCATGCAGCGTTCATGGAAGAACTTTCGGACAGCCTGCGAACTGGTCCGCAACGGATATCTGGGACAGATCAAGGAGGTCCTGGTAAACGTCGGAGATCCCGCCGTCCCCTTCACCCTCGGCTCCGAGACCAAACCCGATCACCTCAACTGGGAAGGATGGGTAGGACCAGCCACCTATCACCCCTTCCATTCAGAACTCTCACCGCCGGTGGAGAAGGACATCTTCCCCAACTGGAGAAAATACAAGGAATATGCCGGGGGGATCCTGTCTGACTGGGGCGCACATATGTTCGACATCGCGCAGTGGGGCCTGGGTATGGATGAGTCGGGCCCTGTTCGATTTACGCCTCCGACCGACCCCAAGGCAATCCGCGGACTGGAAATGGAATACGCAAACGGGGTGATCATGAAACATGTTGATTTCGGTCGCGGTTTCGGGGTGCGATTCATCGGTGAGAAGGGCAGCATCGATATCGCCCGCAATTATTTTGACAGCAACCCTGCGAACATTGCCACGGCTACCCTTCAACCCGGTGAAACCCGTCTCTACACATCCGACGACCATTACGCGGATTGGCTGAACGCCTGCAAGAACGGCACAAAACCGATCTGCCATGCGGAGGTCGGACACCGGTCCAACTCGGTATGCGCCCTGGCGAACATCGCTTACGAGGTCAGGAGGCCACTCTCCTGGGATCCAAAACGTGAGCGCTTCAAAAGCGACCGGGAGGCCAACGAATTACTTCAGCCACGATTCCGGTCAGGCTGGAAACTCTGATTCATCCCATGACCGCGTACTGACAAGTGCTCCGCTTTTCGTAGACCCATTCTGCGTTTAAACAATGTACGAAAAGCGGAGCAGGCGTCACCAGCCATACGTGTTCCCATGAACCTAAAAGACATCACACCAGGGCGGATCGTTTCCCTCAGCGTGCTATTGAAAGACCAGCACGGGGATCTCCTGGCAGACAATCGGGAGGGGCCTCCCCAGGTTTACCGCCATGGAGCGGGAATGATATTGCCTCGCCTCGAACAGTATCTGGCCGGCATGCAGGTCGATCAGGAAGCAGAATTCTGTATACCCTTCGAACGAGCCTTCGGCCCGCATGAACCCGGCCTCGTGCTATTCGTTTCCCGGGAAGACCTCGAATCTCCGGAGTTCATCCGTCTGGGTGATCATATCCGTATCTTCGACGGAACGGAGGGTGTGGTGAAGACGGTAACGGATAAAGGGATCGTTATGGATGCGAATCACCCGCTGGCCGGCAAGGACCTGTTTTATCATGTCAGGGTGATCGATGTCAGGGAGGCCACTGATGATGACGAGCCGCCGGTGCCCTTCGAAGGAGGGTACGGGTATTGCGAAGTCGGATGCGGTTGCTGACCGGCAGGACTTAAAGGCCGACGTAAAAACAATGTCAACACCCTATCATCGAAATCAATACTCAATTCCGTTGCACGATGAGCCCCCTTGATTATTTCCTCCAATGGGAAAAACAACAGCCGAATCGGATCTTTCTTCGACAACCCCTGAATGGTCGCTGGAGGACCTGGACATGGGCTGAAGCCGGACAGGAGTGCCGTCGGGTAGCGGCCGCCCTCGCGGAAAGCAACCTGGAGCCGGGTGACCACGTGGCGATCCTGTCCAAGAATTGCGCACACTGGATCATGGCAGACATCGCCATCATGATGGCCGGTTGCGTATCCATCCCCATTTATCCAACCCTCACGTCGGGAACGATCCGAAACATCCTGGAGCACAGCGATACCCGCGCCATCTTTGTCGGAAAGCTGGACGATTACGAAGAACAACGACAAGGTATTCCTTCCTCAGTCATCCGCATTGGTTGTTCGACCTACGGAACCCAGGAACAAAACAGTTGGGAAGAGATTCAGCGCAAACACACGCCATTGGCACAGGTACATACATGGAAATGCGATGATACCCTCACCATTGTGTACACATCCGGAACCACGGGACGCGCCAAAGGGGTCATGCACAATGCCTGCACCTTTGACACGGTGTTCAGGCAGGTCGCTCCAATCCTGAACGTGCCCGTCAACCCGAATATGTTCTCTTACCTGCCGCTCAGCCATGTGGCAGAACGACTTGCGGTCGAGATGAACGTGATCTTCA
>JAJTFQ010000138.1:7789-14165 GCA_021299955.1 Chitinophagaceae bacterium | reverse complement strand
TGTCTTCACTGCCCAGGATGCAGCAGACGGGACCTGAAAAATCCAGATTTTGGACCACGGTTTCGCCCTTCATCTCACTGGCATATACCCTGAAGCCATTCAGGTGGAGGGTATCGAGGGCCTTGAGCAGACTGTTGACGCGGCAGACGGATATCCTGCCCAGTGCACCGGCGGAAGCCTTGATGGCATCTTCCTGCAGGGCGCCGACACCCTTATCGGGGATGATGATGGCCTGGGCTCCGCAGCAGAGTGCGGTCCGGGCGATGGCACCGATATTGCGTACATCCGTTACGCCGTCGAGGATCAGAAACAGGGGTACGGCCCCATCTGCCACTACCTTATCGATGGCGTCCTGCAGGTCGATATAGGTGAGGGCGCCTGTGACGGCAACCACACCCTGGTGGTTGGCACGCGTGAGGCTGTTGAGCTTTTCTACAGGCACGAGATTGACGGGCACCTGCCGGTCATGTGCGGCGGCGCGCAGTTCGGGAATGATATCGCCCTCTGCAGACTTGAGCAGGAATATCCGCTCGATGGTCTTTCCCTCACGCAGGGCCTCCAGAACCGGCTGTCGGCCGATCACGAGATGTTGCGGCGTGCGCGGTGCCTGCCGATCTGCATAGGGACGCTGTGGCCTGCGCCCGCCGGGGGGATCCTCCCGGTTGCCGGATCTTACGATCTGCATTGGTTTTCTGGGGGTCATGCGCCCCGGCCCTTTGTCAATTCTTCTATCCATAAACGTTGTATTGCCGCCACGGACAGTGAGTCCGTGATCTCGAAGGTTTCGACGAGGCGATATGCCTCCTCAAGTGATATCTTTTTTACATCCAGTCGCTCCGTTTCTTCGGGCTCCGGCGTGGTTCGGGTCAGTCCGGTGGCTTTCCAGATGATCCCGAATTCATCGGACACCGAGTTGGATAGATGTATCTCCAGAAGCCGGGTCCATTCGGTTGCGATCAATCCGGTCTCCTCTCTCAGTTCCCTCTTGGCGGCTTCCAGCGGGTCTGTCCCCAGCGGGCAGCCTCCTTCCGGGATCTCCCACGAATACTTTTCCAGCGGAAAGCGAAACTGCCCCACCAGCCAGATAGATCCCTGGTCATCCACGGCCACCACTCCAACGGCCAGGTTTTTGAAATGCACCTTCCCGTAGATGCCTTTACCCCCGCCCGGGTTGATGACCTGGTATTCCGTCAGCGAGATCCATGGATTCTCGTAGACATGTTCCGATCCGGTGATCTGCCAGGGGTTATCTGTCGGTTCCATATTCGTTCGCGTAAAAAAAACCCTCCCGGCTGCGGGAGGTTTCCGGATCGTCCGTATGGTTATTTGATCTTGAAGGCCTTTTTGATGGCGGGAACGTAGTCGAGTTTTTCCCAGGTGAAGAGTTCGACCTTGACCTTTTTCTCATTCTCCTTGCCCTTGTTGAATACCTTGGTCACCACTTCATTCTTGCGGCCCATGTGTCCGTAAGCCGCCGTTTCTGCGTAGATCGGGTTACGCAACTTGAGGCGCTGCTCGATGGCGTAGGGGCGCATATCGAAGATCTTCTCAACGATGCGGGCGATCTCTCCGTCCGTCTTGTCGACTTTTGCTGTGCCGTGTGTATTGATGTAGAGTCCGCAGGGCTTGGCTACGCCGATGGCATAGGAAACCTGAACGAGGGCTTCATCGCATACGCCGGCGGCCACGAGGTTCTTGGCGATGTGGCGTGTGGCATAGGCTGCAGAGCGGTCGACCTTGCTGGGATCCTTGCCGCTGAATGCGCCACCGCCGTGAGCACCCTTGCCTCCATATGTGTCAACGATGATCTTGCGGCCGGTGAGGCCGGTATCGCCGTGTGGTCCACCAATGACGAATTTGCCGGTCGGGTTGATGAGGTAGTTGATCTTGTCGTTGAAGAGTTTCTGGATGGAAGGCTTCAGCTGCTTCTTCACACGTGGCATGATGATCTCCACGATGTCCTTGCGGATCTTCTGGAGCATTTTGGCATCGGTGTCGAAATCATCGTGCTGGGTGGAAACAACGATGGTGTCGATCCGAATGGGCTGGTTGTTGTCATCATACTCAATGGTCACCTGGCTCTTGGCATCCGGACGGAGATACTTGAGCTCCTTACCGGCGCGACGGGTCTTGGAGAGTTCCTGCAGGATCTTATGGGCCAGATCGAGCGCCAGGGGCATGTAGTTTTCGGTCTCGCGGGTAGCGTATCCGAACATCATGCCCTGGTCACCGGCGCCCTGGGCGTTGGCCCTGGACTCAAAGCTGTCGCGGGTGGTTTTGCGATCAACCCCGCGGTTGATGTCGGCGCTCTGCTCATGGATGGCAGAGAGTATGCCGCAGCTATTGGCCTCGAACATGTACTCCGCCTTCGTATATCCGATCTGGCGGATGACCTCGCGGGCGATGTCCTGTACGTCGAGATAGCTCTTGGATTTCACCTCACCGGCAAGCACGACCTGTCCGGTCGTGACCAGTGTTTCACAGGCCACTTTTGATTCCGGATCATAGGCCAGGAAGTTGTCGATCAGTGCATCGGATATCTGGTCGGCAATTTTGTCCGGGTGTCCTTCGGAAACACTCTCTGAGGTGAATAAGTAAGGCATGGCGTATTTCTTTGATGAATTTGCGGCAAAGATAATCTTGAAAGATATTGGTATGTATACCTATATCAAATTTTGGTGTACACTAATCTAAGACGCATCCGCCTCGTGGCGTGATTTCCGCCGCCGAGCCTCACTCTGCCATAAGCGAGCGGGTTTACGTTGAAGTTCAGACCCAGACTGGAGTACAACACCTGGTAGGGCGAGTATAGATACATCACCGGGTTTGGATTATTCCGGGTGATGATGCCCTGTATATGCCGGGTGATGAAGATGCGGTATTGGGCAGGGGGTCGTGGACCCGCGTTGGGTATGTTTCCGAGGATGCCTCCGAAAACGGATGGATCGTAGCTTCCGGTCGCCACCGCGTCATTAAGGAAGGGCAACTGATTTTTATTGGTGGAGTCGTAAAAATCAAGGTATAAAAGTGGTGGTGGCGACAGGATATCGTCGAGCGTCTGGTTTGAGGTGGGCACCTGATCGACCACGAGCTCGGCAAGATGCACCATCACATTGCCCTTGGCTGCCTTGAATCCTGCCAGGGAGGGTACAGTGACCGTGGCGTAACTGCCGGGTGAGGTCTGAATGAACAGGAGGCTGTCGCCGGCGGCGGGCCTTCTGAGATGACGCTCCATCTCTGAGCCGGTCCGATCGCGGTGGATCCTGTTGGCGTTGGCGGAGAGGGTTGAATTGTTGAACTTGAACTTGCGCGCGGCGGTATCAGGGTCTCCGTTGTTCACGTATTTATAGTGGATAGCGAGATGGGTATTGGTATCGCTGATCGCGAAAGCCATCAGGGCATTGGCCCTGGCGCCGGCACCGCTGGTCTCGGGCACGATGGCGAAACCCTTGAAGAATTCCCGAAACAGTGAGTCTGAAGCGTAGGGCTTGCCATTGGCCGAGTCGGCCTTGAGCAGCTGATCCCCAAAATCATTGGAAAGTCGAATGCGAAGCTGGCGTACGAGGGTCTGGCCCTTCAGATAAACGGAGTCGTCGAGGCTGCTGGGGGCAAAGGTTGCTTCTCCCAGTTTCCGGGTATAGGCGAAATTGGCGCTGATCGGGTAGGTGGAATCGGGGCGCATCTTTTCATCGAGGGCGTACACTCCGATGCGCTGGATGGCGTTGGTATCTCCCCAGGTCCTTGTCCAGCTGAGGCAGAGCACGACAGAGTCCAGGGTCAGACTGTCGGGTTTGTTCTCAAAATAGTATTTGTAGGAATCCGGCTTCAGTTCCATGAATATCGAGGCGCGGGTGGCCCCGAAGAGGGGATCTTCGGTAATGGCGCCCAGTGCATGTTCGGCCACGCCTCCGGTGTAGGTGCGACCCATTTTCGGCATCGCGGAGTCACCGAACAGGAAATTGGTGGTGACGACGGGAAGCAGGGTATCAAAGGTGAGCACACGGTCGGCTTCCGGCAGGAGTCCGGCGCCAATATCCGTGGACTTGATCTTGGTACAGCTCCCGAAGGCCATAATAATGAGGAGAACCTGAAAAATTCGTTGGAAGAATATCTTGGAAGTCACCAGTCGATAATTATACTTGGAAGTCAATGTCGGAAGTGGGTTATTTGCCGGCAAGGTCGCCATACAATTGCAAATACTCTGTTAAATCGGAATCTTCCCGGAAGGGCAGCACTCGCTTTCCTTTGGCCTTTCCGAATTCCTCGATAAGTGCAGGATCCGTGAGGGCGTCGCCGAAGGTGATCGCATCCGCATAGTGAGCTCCGCCTCGGAACATTGCGGTGTTATCAATCTGACGGAATGGTTCCATGTCCTTGTCTTTCAGACTCGTATGGATCTGTGCCATCTTCAGGAAATCGGGGCCCATGTTCTCAGGGAAGGTGTTCTGACCGATGGTATAGATCACCCGGCTGTTGCCGAAAACAGGCTCCTTTCGGTAGACCGTCTTCAGGTAGAGCGGGATCAGCGATGTCATCCATCCACTACAGTGAATGATGTCAGGTGGCCATCCGAACTTCTTGACCGTTTCCAGTGTTCCCTTGCAGAAGAATATGGCTCGCAGTGCGTTATCATCATACCACTGATCCTGTTCGTCCTGAAACACGTATTTCCGCTTGAACATGTCCTCATTGTCCAGAAAGTAAACCTGAAGGCGGGCGTTGGGCAGGGAGGCGACCTTGATCTGCAGGGGATAGTCGTCGTTGTCGACGGATACATTGATGCCGGAGAGGCGGACTACTTCATGAAGCCGATGCCTGCGCTCATTGATGACACCGAAACGGGGCATGATGCATCTCACTTCGTAGCCGTTCTCATTGGCCTTAATGGCCAATCTGTTGGCGATCTCCGAGAATTCGGTGAGCTCCAGGTAAGGAGACATCTCATTGGCAATGAACAGAATCCTTTTCTTTGCTACCATAGCGGAGAAAGGTTTGGAAGGGTGAGAAGAGTGGCAAAGGTACGAATTATTAATAACATGCATTTTCAGGCACACATACGGGGTTGTGGCATCGGAAATCCTTCGGATAGGATTAATTTTGTCAGCGGTCCTGATTTTCTGTCTCGCCGGTTGGCGAGACTTCTTCATGCCGTCATCATCCTCTCCCATCGGACCGGTGGGTGAGCAACCGACCTTCATGAACAAGACACTATCCCTTGCCCTGCAATATCTGATCTTTCTCGGACTGGGCCTGTTCCTGATCTGGTGGTCCATCCACAATCTGTCGGAAGAAGACATGCGCCGCCTGGGTGATGCATTGGGCGGAGCCGACTATGTTCTGGTGCTTCCGGCCATGGTCATGCTGTTGCTAAGCCACTACAGCCGTGCGCTGCGCTGGCGGATCCTGATGCAACCGCTTGGCTTTGAACCTTCGCGTCGCAATACGTTCTTTGCCGTGATGCTGGGGTACTTCTTCAATCTGCTGGTGCCCCGGATGGGTGAAGTCATGAAATGTACCATGCTGGCCAGGTACGAGCAAACGCCGGTCGATAAGCTGATCGGCACCATGGTGGCAGAGCGTGCGCTGGACGTCATTTGCCTGGCCCTGGTGATCGGACTATCCCTGGTCCTGCAAATGGACATGGTTACGACCTTCCTGTCCGGCGCTGATGTGTCCGGAAGTGATCGGTCCAATGGTTGGTGGAGATTGCTCGGATTGCTCGGGCTCGCCCTCGCCGGTGTATGGCTGGTCCGGGTACTGATGAGCCGATACGCACACCTGAGCATCGTTGCCCGGATCCGTTCCATAGCCTCCGGTATCTGGCAGGGGCTCACCAGTGTGCGGCGTATTGAAAGATCCCGGCTGCCGGCCTTCCTGTTGCACACCCTGTTCATCTGGACCATGTATCTGCTGAGCATCCGGCTGGGTTTCTACGCGATGTCCTCTGTCGCAGGGCTTGGCATGTCAGCCGCCCTGACGATCCTCTCGGTGGGAAGCCTCGCCATGATCATTACCCAGGGTGGCATTGGCGCTTACCAGATCGTGGTGCAGCGCTCCCTGGCCCTGTATGGCATTCCGGAAGTCGGAGGATTGGCCTTCGGCTGGTTGCTCTGGGCATTCCAGACGGCGCTGGTGCTGGTGGTGGGACTGATCTGTCTGATCCTGCTGCCGATCTTGAACAAAAAAGTCAGGTCATGAAAGCGACAAAACATATCAGCGATAAGATCCTGTCTGCGGATGAAATCGCCCGTCAGGCAGAAAGATGGCGATTGCTGTCCAAACGCATCGTATTCACGAATGGATGCTTCGACATCCTGCACGCCGGACACCTGGATCTATTGGCCAGGGCCGCGGCGATGGGGGATGTACTGGTGGT
>JAJTFQ010000138.1:0-7759 GCA_021299955.1 Chitinophagaceae bacterium | reverse complement strand
TACTGGTGGTGGGCCTGAATTCGGATGCATCCGTGCAACGCCTCAAGGGACCGGAACGCCCGGTGAACGACCAGGATTTCCGATCACAGCTCCTCTCCCACCTGCAGATGGTGGATGCCGTGATCCTGTTCGGGGAAGATACACCGCTGGAACTGATCCGGCTGATCAGACCCGATGTACTGGTGAAGGGAGGCGACTACCAGGCAGAAGATGTGGTGGGCTTCACGGATGTGACTGCCGGCGGAGGGTGTGTGGAGATCATTCCGCTGGTGGAGGGCCTCTCGACCAGCGCCATTATCGATCGGATCCGGACGCTCTGATGCACCTTTCTATGCAATGAGGCATGCAAAAACTTAATATTGGGATTGTTGACTGAGGTATAATTTTACCAGAACCATTCCGACTGCCTATGAGTTCCCGGAGGCGCACCCGCGACAGGAAGATATTGCCGCCATCTACCATACCACGAGACATCAGCTGGCTTTCCTTCAATGCCCGCGTGCTCCAGGAAGCAGCCGACCCGGGGGTCCCCCTGCAGGAACGGATCAAATTCCTGGGGATCTTCTCCAATAATCTGGATGAATTCTTCCGCGTCAGGGTAGCAGCGCTTCGTCGCATGATCCGTTTCGGCGACAAGGCCAGAATGCACCAGGAGGAGTCTCCTCAGCGCATACTGGACGCCATTCAGGAGATCGTCCTTGAACAGCAGCAGGAATTCTCTCGCGTTTGGGAGGAGATCCTGGAGGAGATGCGGCGCGTCGGCATTCAGCTGGTGCGGGAAACAGAACTGAACCGAACCCAGCGCGAATTCGTAGACAGGTACTTCGACGAGCAGGTCCGGCCGAATGTCATCCCGCTCATGATCGAAGACATCCCTGACTTCCCCTATCTGCGGGAAAAATCCATCTACCTTGCAGTGGTCATGTCACGCAGCGATCGAACCGTCAAACGCCGGTTTTCGCTGATCGAAGTCCCCACACAGGTACTCTCCAGATTTGTACAGATCCCGGCAGGGAAGAAAGGCCAGCATGCCATCATCCTGCTGGAGGACATCATCCGTCACGGACTGCCTAGGATCTTCCGTTTCTTCCGCTACGACCGGTTTTCGGCCCATATCATAAAGGTCACAAAGGATGCGGAGTTCGACATCGACTATGATGAAACGACCTCTTACACAGATCGTATAGAGAAGGCGGTCAAAAGTCGCCGGAAGGGAAAGCCCGTCCGCTTCATCTATGACCGGGAGATCGACCCGGAACTGTTGCGGTATCTGATCCGTCGGATGGGCCTGGCCAGAAAGGACCACCTGATCCCCGGTGGTCGCATACATAATTTCCGGCAATTCATGGACTTTCCCTCGGGTGTCTTTCCAGGGAAAGTGACAAGACCTACCCCGTTTCAGCACCCCGACATCCCGGCGGACGCCCGGGTGACGGACATCATCCTCCGGAAGGACGTGATGTTACATCCCCCCTATCATTCGTTCAATCCGCTGATCGACCTGTTGCGTGAAGCGGCCATAGACCCGGACGTACGCTCGATCCGCATCACAGCCTATCGGCTGGCCCGTAATTCGAGGATCGTCAACGCCCTGATCAATGCGGCGCGACACGGCAAGAAGGTGGTGGTGGTGCTTGAACTGCGCGCACGTTTTGACGAAGAGAACAACCTGGCATGGAAGCGGATCCTGGAGGAGGAAGGCGTTCAGGTGCTGGTTGGTGTGCCGAATATGAAGGTGCATGCCAAGATCTGCCTGATCCGCAAGAAATCGGGGAAGGGGCATGTACACTACGGCTTCATCGGTACCGGCAACCTCAACGAACAAACGGCAAAGGTGTATGGCGATCATTTCCTGCTGACTGCGCGGAGGCCGGTGATGGCGGACCTGGAGCGGGTATCGGCAGACCTGCGTCCATTACGTTGAAGCTCAATGCGCTGTCTGACGGAGAGCTCATCTCCCGGCTTCACGAAGCCGGGCTGGCAGGCGTCGCGCTCCGGCTGATCATACGGGGCATCCACTGCATGCGAACAGAGCAGAGTGCCTATCCTGTTCCGGTCCGGGCGGTGAGCATCGTCGACGAATACCTTGAACATGCCCGGGTCATGATCTTTCATCAGGGTGGAGAGGATATTGTACTCATCTCCTCCTCCGACTGGATGGTCCGAAACCTGGACCACCGGGTGGAGGTTGCGGTGCGCATCGAGGATCCGGACATAGCCTCAGAGATCCGGCAGATGATCGACATCCAGCTGAGGGATAATGTGAAGGCGCGAATCCTGGATGACGCACTGTGCAATCAGTATGTCATAGAGCGGGGACGTAAGGTACGTTCGCAGCGTCAGATCCATAAATACCTGTCGAATCGGAAGCCCGGGACGCAACCTGTGGACAAATCGACGGTTTGACATGAACGCCTCGGTCCGAAGCAGTATATTCGCGGCCGAAATCACCTGAATCTTGCTACTGGCAGCGATCGATATCGGAAGCAATGCGGCGCGTCTTCTCATCAACGAAGTCATAGACGGAGATGACGGCGCGCCTGAATTTGTAAAACTGAACCTTGTCAGGGTACCACTGCGCCTGGGTTTCGACGTGTTCGAGTCAGGTACCATCTCTGAGACCCGTGCCGACATGCTGATCGAAACCCTCAAATCATACCGGCATCTGTTGAATGCTTACGGCGTGGAACATTTCACGGCATGCGCCACCTCCGCGATGCGTGATGCCCGCAATACGGCCGAGATCCTCGACAGGGCCCGCCGTGAAACAGGCATCGACGTGGAGGTCGTCAGCGGCGAAAAGGAAGCTGCGCTGATCTATGAAAACCACATCGCCGAAACATTCGGGAAGTCCGGCTCCTACCTGTACATCGATGTGGGTGGCGGCAGCACAGAACTGACACTCTTCAATAATGGCCGCCTGCAGGCGAAGCGTTCCTTCGACATCGGTACCATCCGGCTGCTGAAAGGAATGGTTGGACCCGCGAAATGGGAGGAGATGAAGGAATATCTGAAAGAGCAGACGCGTGGATTGAAAGATATCCACGCCATCGGCTCCGGGGGGAATATCAACAAGGTATTCTCGCTTTCACGCCGTAAGGAAGGCAAGCCGCTGGAACTGGAGCAACTGAGAGACTACCACCGGGAGCTGGGCAGCATTTCCCTGGAGCGGCGGATGAAACTCTACAAACTGCGGGAGGACCGTGCGGACGTGATCGTACATGCCCTGTCTGTGTATATCAACGCCATGCGCTGGGCGGGCTGCGACGAGATCCATGTCCCGAAGATCGGACTGGCGGACGGACTCATCCACCACCTGTACGACGAGATCACAAGCAGATCCGGCAGCTCCGGCGACCTGCAGGCATGAAATGACCCGGGTGTTCATTTTGACACAATAACAGAGCGCGGGGAAGCGTAATTTCACAAATCAAATCAGCAGCCATGGATTTTCTCAAGACCCTTCAGATAGAATCCTTCAACCCGGGACTGTCGACCGGACGTCACTGGATGGGATCTGCGGGCCCGCATCTCCACTCCCACTCACCGGTGGACGGATCGCTGATCGCATCCGTCTTTACGGCGGATCGCGACGGCTATGATGCGCTCGTGGCCCATGCCCGTGAAGCCTTCGAGATATGGAGGAACTGGCCTGCGCCGAAGCGGGGGGAGATCGTCCGCCAGATCGGGGAGAAATTACGGGAAAGAAAGGATGCGCTGGGCCGCCTGGTATCCTACGAAATGGGAAAAAGTCTGCAGGAGGGCCTGGGCGAAGTTCAGGAGATGATCGACATCTGTGACTTCGCGGTGGGTCTTTCGCGCCAGCTCTACGGGCTGACGATGCACAGCGAGCGTCCTGGCCACCGGATGTACGAGCAGTGGCATCCGCTGGGTATCACGGGGATCATCTCTGCTTTCAATTTTCCGGTAGCGGTATGGAGCTGGAATGCCATGATCGCCTGGGTCTGCGGAGATGTTTGCCTGTGGAAACCTTCAGAAAAGACACCGCTATGCGGGATCGCCTGCCAGCGGATCGTCGCGGAAGTATTCGTCGCCAACGAGGTGCCGGAGGGTGTGAGTTGCCTGGTCACCGGCGGACGGGAAGTCGGGGAATGGATGGCGCAGGATGAGCGGATCCCACTGATCTCGGCGACAGGATCGACGCGTATGGGAAGATCGGTCGCCGCCACCGTGGCGGGCCGCCTGGGCAGAAGTCTGCTCGAACTGGGAGGCAACAACGCCGTGATCGTCAGTCAGCATGCAGATCTGGACATCGCCGTGATCGGTACGGTCTTCGGGGCAGTGGGCACGGCAGGACAACGCTGCACGACCACGCGCCGGCTGATCGTCCACCACTCCGTTTATGACTATGTGCGGGATCGACTGGTAAAAGCCTATGGTCAGTTGCGAATTGGCGACCCGCTGGATCCTTCCAATCACGTCGGTCCGTTGATCGACCGGGAGGCGGTGGACGCATACCTTGCCGCCACGGAAGCCTGCAGTGCACAAGGAGGACACTTCGTTGTAGCACCTGGCGTGCTTGATGGACACGGATTCGAGAGTGGTTGCTATGTTCGTCCGTGCGTAGCGGAGGTCAACCATGACATGCCCATCGTACAAAGAGAAACTTTTGCCCCGATCCTGTATATCATGAAATATGAAACCCTGGAAGAGGCCATCGCCTGGCAGAATGAGGTGCCGCAGGGACTTTCATCCGCCATCATGACCCTGAATCTGCGCGAAGCAGAACAATTCCTGTCGGTTTCCGGAAGCGACTGTGGCATCGCCAATGTAAACATCGGCACGAGTGGCGCAGAGATCGGCGGTGCCTTCGGCGGAGAGAAGGAAACGGGCGGGGGAAGGGAAAGCGGCAGTGACGCATGGAAGGCATACATGCGACGTCAGACCAACACCATCAACTATTCCAACCGGCTCCCGCTGGCCCAGGGCATCAGATTTGACCTCTGACACCTTAAACAATGGTTAATTTTGCATTCAGACAATCCCGCGCCCATCCGAAACCGTTACTTTGCACAAACCTTCATCTCATTTTTCATGAAATACTTTCCTTCGCGCCTGGCGCTGTCGCTGATGCTCTTGTCCGGTCTGCAGCCCGCATGGTCACAGACTTCCGTAGAAACAGTGCCGGACGGCTGGCACCTGCTTGATCGCGAAACCGGTGGCGTATTCGGCATCTCGGTCGACAAGGCATACAAGTCCCTCCTCAAGGATCGTAAACCTGCGAAGACCATTGTCGTGGCGGTGATCGACTCCGGAATAGATACGGCGCACGAGGACCTGAAACCCGTCATGTGGCGTAATGAAGGCGAGATCCCGGGCAATGGGATCGACGATGATCGGAACGGATATATCGACGATGTGCACGGATGGAACTTCCTCGGTTCAAAGGACGGAAGGAACGTGGGAAAGGACAGCTATGAGGCAGCACGCGTATACTACCGGCTGAAGGGTCGGTTTGGCAGCGGCCAGACAGAGGTTTCCTCACTCAATCCCACGGAGCGCCACGAATACGAAACCTACCGCAAAGCCAAGGAGCAGATAGAATCCCAGGCCAAGGAAGCATCTATGTATGTGCTGTTCCTCGGCAATATCGTGGAAAAACTGCCGGCGGCGGACAGCATGCTGCGGGCCGCCATTGGCAAGGATGTGTTCACAGGCAACGAACTCTCTAAGCTCAAGGCAGAAACACCGGAGATCGGCAAGGCCAAGGGCACCCTGCTCGGCCTCTTCCAGCAGACGCAACAAATGGAGAATACGAACCGGAATCTGATCCGTGAGATCACCACCTTCCTCGAAGGCGAACGCGGAAAAGTGGAGGCGGCCCGTCAGGCACCCAGGAACTACCGGGGAGAAGTGGTGGGTGACAACTACGAAGACATCAACGACCGGGGATATGGCAACAACGACCTGATGGCCGAAGACCCGTCGCACGGAACCCATGTGGCAGGCATCATAGGTGCGGTGCGCGACAACGGAAAGGGTGTTCAGGGTGTGGCGGATAAAAAATGGGTGGACGAAGCCGTGAGATATGCGGAGTCCAGGGGTGTGCTATTGGTACACGCAGCCGGAAACGATGCCAAGAACATAGACATAGAAGATAATTTCCCGAATCCGAAATTCGACAATGACTCTGCGCGAATCGCTTCCAACTGGATCACTGTCGGAGCCAGTGGGCCCCGCGGAGACGGGATCGCGGCAGATTTCTCGAATCATGGCAGGGCCGTGGATGTATTCGCACCCGGGGTGGAGATCTATTCAACCCTGCCCGGAGGCAACCAGTACGGAAATCAGCAGGGCACCAGCATGGCAAGTCCGGTGGTGGCCGGACTGGCAGCCCTTATCCTGTCACACTATCCGACCCTTAGTCACACACAGGTAAAAGAAGTGATCGAACGGAGCGCAACCCCGGTAACGGATCAGGTCATCATGCCCGGCAAGGAAGAAAAAGTATCCTTCCAGACCCTCTGCCGCACGGGCGGGATCGTGAATGCCTATGAGGCGCTTAGGCTGGCGGCCTCACTGAAAGGCAACCGCGTCATGATCCCGATCATCAAGACCTCAGAAAGAAAGCCCCCTGCAGCCCGTCGCCGCCCGGGCAACTGAGCGACAAATGCAATTAGATCCATCATAACCCGCCGTTCATGCGCCCCTCGCTTCAGGATCACCCGATCTTTGCGGAAACCTACATCCGGAAAGTCCAGGAAGAAGACCCGGTCATCACCATGACAGGCAGCATAGGGTCGTTGGAAACACAGCTCGGTTCCATACCCGAGGATGCGTCAGACATGGCGTATGCGCCAGGTAAATGGACCGTGCGCCAGGCTTTCCGACATGTCATCGACACGGAAAGGATCTTCGCCTATCGGGCACTCTGCATCGCCAGGGGTGAGCGTCAGGTACTGCCTTCCTTCGATGAAGGCGATTACGCCCGGGAGGCCAATGCCGCATTGTCCGGCCTAGAGGCCCTAAAAGAAGAATTCCTGCTTGTACGACGATCTACAGTCGCCCTCTTCAGCGCATTTCCCGAAGAGATCATGCATCGATCAGGAACCGCCGGCGGGGGAAACGTCACGGTAAATGCACTGGCATACATGATCATCGGCCACTGGCGACATCATGCGGAGATCTTTCGTGAGCGTTACGGACTCGCGCTGCCCGACGACCGGATATAAACCAAGTCATATCTCCATAACACAACAAGACCCCTGACAGATCATGTCAGGGGTCTTGTTGTAAGGATGTATGAGCAGAAGGATCAGTCGCGGCGCACGACCACGCCCTTCACCGGATTCATATCCCCGATGACGCGCATGGTTTCCTGAAGCTGAAGGTCGCGGCCCAGGTTTTTGGACCACTGCTTGCGGCGTTCAAGCTTGTCATCATCCTGGGAAAGGGCCTTAACATCTTGCGGAAGCAGTTCGACATCCATGGGCTGGACGTTCCTGGTGAGGGTATCGATGCGCCGGATCGCATCCCGGATGCTTTTCTGTTCGGCGCGGTACCTCGACAAATTCAGGCTCTGTTCGCCCTGTGATGATTTCTGGAGTTTCGCAGTGGCCTCTTTGATGGCGTTGAAGGCCGGATTGGCTTTCAGGCGTTCCTGGCTGGCGGCTGCGACGGCTTCACGCTGGTAGGCGGTGCGGACAGTATTGAGCGGAGCCTTTCCGATCTCATCCCAGGGCAGTGCGTCCGGGTTGTCCTTCTCCCTCATTTTGAGATATTCGTACTGATCTGGCAT
>JAJTFQ010000022.1 GCA_021299955.1 Chitinophagaceae bacterium | reverse complement strand
GGGCTCGGGATACTGGAAAATGGTGATACAGAACACGAGCAGCGATACATTGATCCGGCCGGAACTGCCCTGGAGATGCGGGAGTGACAGCCTGACCCGCAGGAAATGGCTGGACTCATTACGGATCGTGACCACGGATCTCCGGGTCGACCGGGGATGGAAGATCGCCGGCTCCCGCCCTTCGATACGTCAACACGATACTGCACGTGGGACCATCCTGTCAAACGAACCGATCGCGGGCGGCGGCCTGTTGTCTTTGGGTATGACCGGAGCACCTGCCGGACTGCCTGTCACCGACATCTCGCTTTGGGCGCGAAGATCAGGCGCATCAACCCGGCTGGAATGGGAAACGCTCGGCACATCGCAGGAAACCCGGTTCATCGTGGAAAGAAAGGATAGCAGGGGCCTGACGGACACCATCAAGATACTCACGGTGACACATACACGAAATGGTGAACGATTCAGTTTCACGGATGAACACCCCGCAGCCGGTTGGAACACCTACCGCGTCTGTGCCATTGAGGAGGATTCGGATGACCATATCTGTTCAGGTACGGTGGCAGTCTCACATTCCGGACCACCCGGACTTCAGCTTTTCCCGGTGCCGGTCGCCGACCGGTTACACTGGAGACTCCCGCATCCAACGGATCCGGGATGGGTCAGGATCATCAATGATCAAGGTATCGAGATATGGAGGGGACGCTGTTCCGACAGTCGCACCGGCTTGATCCGCACGACGGGATGGCCCGCCGGTCGCTACCTGTTGCAGTTACCCTGGAAGGGAACGATCTTAAGCCGGGTCTTTGTAAAATCGTGAGGGACCACTTTCATGCCTGAAATGAACGGAGCCGCCGTGCGGTCAAACCGCAAAACTTTCTCCGCAGGCACAGGTCCGACTCGCATTTGGATTGATGAAATGGAAGCCTTTTCCGTCAAGTCCGTCTGAATATTCCAGCATGGTATTGAACAGATAAAGTACACTCTTCATATCAGTGACCAGTTTCATGCCTTTATCGTAAAAGACCTGATCGGCCGGCTTCTGTTCGTTGTCGAAACTCATCTTGTAACTAAGTCCGGAACAACCGCCGCTGACCACGCTGATGCGTACGAAATAGTCGTCTCCCTTACCCTCCTCAGAGAGCAGTTGCTGAACCCTGACCAGGGCCTTCTCACTGATGTACAACCCACTATCTATCTGCATCGTCGACATACTTCTTTTTTTATGGATAACAGCTGAAACGGAACCGGTGTTCACCGGCTTTCGTCATGTAAAAGTACAAACTGATCAGGGTTCTGTCCATTCATCCCTGATATCCCGTCAGATCAGGATGATGCCAGGGGGACAGATCGGGAATTTCACCCCGTCGGCCAAGGTCCCAGAGTTGTCCGGTCTCCCGCATCTGCCTCAGGATGGACCGTACAACCTGTTCGGCGGTATCGATATCCTTCTCCGTAGTGGGAAAACCCAGGCTGATCCGCAGGCTGGCATAGGCCAGATCCCGACCCAGGCCCATGGCCGTGAGCACATGTGAAGGCTCCATGGATGCGGAAGAACAAGCGGATCCCGTAGATACGGCCAGCCTGCGACTCACCGCACCCAACAGGGCCTGACCTTCGACAAACCGAAACGAAAGGTTGGAGACCGTGGGGAGCCGATCTGCCTTTCCGGCATTGACCAGACATTCACCCTCCTGAACCAGGCTGGCTTCAAGCCGGTCTCTAAGTGCCGCAAGCCGGGGCATCTCCCCACTCATCCGCCCAACAGCCATCGAGAGTGCCTTCGCCATGCCGACGATACCCGGAACATTGAGGGTGCCGCTGCGCAGACCAAATTCGTGGCCACCCCCGTCCAATTGCGGTACCAGCCGCACCCGAGGCATACGACGACGCACATAGAGGCAGCCCACCCCTTTGGGGCCATGAAACTTGTGGGCTGACAAACAGAGCATGTCGACCCCCAATTCATCCACATCGACCGGGATCTTTCCCGCAGCCTGGGTCGCATCGGTGAACAGAAGCACGCCTGCCGGCCGACAGATGTCTGCACAGGCCCGAATATTCTGGATCAGGCCGGTTTCGTTATTGGCCAGCATGATGGCCGCCAGTATGGTATCCGGACGAATAGCTTCCCGCAAAGAATCCGGATCGATCCGGCCCTGTCCGTCAACCCCCAGGACCGTTAACTCCATGCCGGCCGCTTCGAGCGACCTGCAGGTGTCCAGCACGGCCGGGTGCTTCCGCCACCTGTTCCCGAGCGACATCGACAGCCGCCGCCGCCATTCGGCCATGGGCGTGCTGGCGACTGGAGGCGTTGCCGTACCATTGCGTCATCCACGGAGCCATGTGGTCCAGCACTACCGGATCCAGCGGCGTAGTGGCGTGAAAATCGAGATATACAGGCAGTTCGAGCATTGGGATCTATGGATGTAACGGCTAAAGATGACTTCCGGGACAAAACCCATCCACGATGGTTGAGTCCCGGGGTTTGGATAAATTTACCGCATGATAAAGGTAGAACATATCGGCATCGCCGTGAAGGACCTGGCAACATCGGTACCAATGTATGAACGACTATTGGATACCCTCTGCTACAAACGGGAAACCGTGTCCGGCGAAGGCGTGGAAACCGCTTTTTTTCAACAGGGCGACACAAAGATCGAGCTGTTGGAAGACCTCAGAGGTGATGGTGTCATCAAGCGCTTCATCGAAAAGAAGGGAGAGGGCATTCATCACATCGCCTTCCAGACGGTGGATATCAGAGCGGAGATGGCCAGACTTACCGCGGCGGGATTTCGGGTGCTGGACCCGGAACCCAGGATCGGGGCGGACAATAAGTGGGTTTGCTTTCTGCACCCGAAGGAAACCGGAGGGGTGTTGATCGAACTATGCCAGGATCGGGATTGAAGAGGTGTCCGTCCACGGCTTCAGACGATCCCGAGTTTTTCCACGGCCGTCTGCGCTGCCTTCTGACTGGCATCTTTCTTATTGTAGGCCATACCCTCCGCGATGACACTGCCATCGATGACGGCACCGACCCTGAAAAGCCGGCGACCCTTTTCCATGCGCTCCTCCAGGGTTTCGAATTCCAGGGTCTTACCCTGTTTGTTGGCCCACCCGTACAATTTATTCTTGTGATTGATCTCCAGGAGCTCCAGGTCTTCCATGAAGAGATGCGGAGTGATGATCCGCGTGAAGATCCAGCGCTTGGTGCGGTCGTAACCGATGTCTAGGTAGATCGCACCCACCAGGGCCTCCAGGGTATTCCCAAAGATCTGACTGACCTTCAGTGAATTATCGCTCCGGTTGTAGAGCGTAACCTTCTTGAGTCCCATCTTGATGGCGATGTCATTGAGGGTCTGTCGATTGACCATCTTGCTGCGCATCTCGGTGAGATACCCCTCGCCTTTGTAAGGATATCGCATGAATAAGTAGTCGGCAACGACCCCGCTCAGAACGGCATCTCCCAAGTACTCCAGCCGTTCGTTGTTCTGGTCGGTCCCTTCACGAACGGAACGATGGCTCAATGCGGTCAGATAGAGATTCATCTTCCGGGGTACAAATCCGAGGATGTTCACCAACTGACGGAAATAGGCCCTGTTGCCGGCGGGTGTGAGCAGATATCGTATCCAGAAGAACAATCGTGAATGTGCTTTTCGAATGCCCCGCAGGGCGATAAGTGGTTTCAGTCGCGAAGACGGGTAGGCATCATCCGTACTTCCGTACGATGACAGAGGCGTTGTGACCGCCGAAGCCGAAGGTATTGCTCAGGGCAGCCCGGACTGGGCGTTGCTGGGGCTTGTGAAAGGTGAAGTTGAGTTTCGGATCCAGGTCCGGATCGACGGTCTGATGATTGATCGTGGGTGGTACGATATCGTTCAGCACGGAATAGATGCAGGCGATACACTCGATGACACCGGCGGCCCCAAGCAGGTGACCTGTCATCGATTTGGTGGAACTGATGTTCAGGTCATAGGCGTGATCACCGAAAACCCCAAGGATGGCCTTGGTCTCAGCGATATCACCCAAAGGTGTGGACGTGCCATGCACGTTGATGTAGTCGATGTCTTCAGGCTTCATGCCCGCATCCTTCAGGGAGGCCCTCATGACGTTCAGGGCGCCCAGTCCCTCGGGATGTGGGGCCGTGATATGATGCGCATCGGCAGTGGCTCCGCCTCCGGCGATTTCGCAGTAGATATGTGCCCCGCGGCGGAGGGCATGTTCCAGTTCCTCCAATACAAGGGCTCCGCTGCCTTCACCCATCACGAATCCATCCCTGTCCTTATCGAAAGGACGGGAGGCCGTTTTGGGGTCGTCGTTGCGCTCACTGAGTGCCTTCATGGCATTGAATCCGGCAACACCTGAATCGCTGATCACCGCTTCACTGCCCCCGGCCACGATGATGTCGGCCTTTCCGAGCTGAATGTAGTGACAGGCTTCGATGATGGCGTGCGTGGAGGATGCGCAGGCACTCACCACGGCAAAGTTGGGCCCCCGGAAACCATGCCGCATAGAGATGTGGCCCGCGGCGATGTCCAGGATCATCTTCGGTATGAAGAAGGGATTGAACCTCGGCGTACCGTCACCTTTGGCATAGGCAATGACCTCTTCCTGAAAGGTTACCAGTCCACCGATGCCACTGGAGAAAATAACACCGGTACGGTCAGGGTCTACCGTGTCCTTGGAAATGCCTGCATCACGAATGGCCTCGTCGCTGGACACAATGGCCAGCTGGGTGAACCGATCCACTTTCCGGGCCTCCTTGCGGTCTAGGTAGGCGACCGGATCGAATCCCTTCACCTCACAGGCAAATCGGGTCTTGAATTTAGATGCATCGAAAAGGGTAATGAAATCGGCGCCTGACACACCATTGACAAGACCGTTCCAATATTCTGCAGCGGTATTGCCGATCGGGGTGATGGCGCCGATTCCTGTGACTACGACTCTCTTCAATTGCATATGGGGATGATTACCGTAAAAACGCCAGTAAGGGGTTATTACTTGGCATGCTCTTCAAGATAGGCCACAGCCTGTCCTACGGTAGTGATCGTCTCAGCCTGTTCATCGGGGATGGAAATGTTGAACTCCTTCTCGAACTCCATGATGAGCTCAACCGTGTCCAGGGAATCAGCACCCAGATCGTTCGTGAAGGAAGCTTCGGAGGTAACTTCAGCCTCGTCAACGCCGAGCTTGTCAACGATAATCTTCCGGACCCTTGTTGAAATGTCTGACATTGTTTTAAAATTTGGTTAATATGGGTGCAAAAATATAGTTTTTGAGAGAAAAACAATTTTTCAACCCAAACTGTACAAACTAATTCGCCATAAAGCAACGGAAGGCTGAACGGATCGGCATGTTGACCGGTGCACATACTCCGAAACCACGCGGATTGTAGACCGCAGATTCACTATCTTTATAGACGCTAGACTCTCTCACCTTAAATCAGATCACATGGCAATCAAGATCATCGATCACGGCACCCCGGATTACGAAAAGATGGTGGCCCTGCGCTATGATATATTGAGAAAGCCCCTGTCGCTTACCTTCTCTCCGGAGGATCTGGAAAGGGACCGGCACGATGTGCTGATCGGCGCCTTCGACGAAGAGAGGATCCTGGCCTGTTGCATCCTTACCCCTTACGACAACGAACGATGCAAACTCCGGCAAATGGCTGTTCACAAAAGCCAGCAAGGAAAAGGGGTCGGCGGACAGCTGCTGCATTTCGCGGAAAATGTGGCCCGCCACAAAGGCTACCGGAGCATGCTCATGCATGCCCGTAAAACAGCCGTCGGGTTCTATGAAAAACTGGGCTATAAAGTCAAAGGTGAGGAATTCGAAGAAGTCACCATCCCCCACTTCCTGATGGAAAAGACCCTGATCTGATATTGGATGTAGCCGTTCCTAAGCGGTCTTCCCGATCTGTCCGGCCAGCAGTTTCCGGGCCTCCCGGACATCCGAGGGATGCTCAAAACCATCTTTTGGCAGCAGAAAGAAACTCCGGGGATCGAAATACAGATGAAAGAAGTGAGGTGATTCAAAATAATGTGAGAATTCCCGCCAGGACCAGGCCTTTTCCCGGTGTCCGAAATCCAGGAAAAAATGCTGTGATTCAAGTCTGGCCGCAAAATGATCCCTGAAGGTCCGGCTACGCCGGTAGATCAGCCACGGCATCCAGAACCAGAAGGTGACCATCATGGTCATCCACAAGGTCGTCCCCATCAGAAAGGGCAGGGCAGATATGACACGAAAGGCAAAGAGTCCCGCTGAGACCAGCGCGAATACGTTGACCAGGATGATCATCAGACGGATCTCCGGCTTCTTGATGAAATGATAGCGCAGTGCCTGCAACACCTGCGACTTCGTATAGGACACCGTTACTTTCATGTCGTGATTCTCTGCCACACAAGGTACGCAGCGTCGCCGAATGGGTGAACCCGGGGCAAAAAAAAGCCGGGGTACCCTGTAAGGGTTTCCCGGCCGTGTTCAGGTTCGGTAAGCACTGCCGACCTTCTTTCTAAAGGGTACGAATTAATGGTACGGGCTAAACCATAAACGACAGACCATCTCTTTTTAATATCCGAGCCTGCCTGATTTTTAAAAAATGTACCCCCCGCCACGGGAACCCAGATATGAAAAAGGGCGCCCGAATTGTTTCGGACGCCCTGGTCTTTCTTTGGGATTTTCAATATTCCGATCAGCTGCAGCCCATACTGTTACCGCAGTTCAGGCACTTGTAGCATGTGCCGCTGCGTACCGTCAGATGACCGCAGGTATTACAGGTCGGTGCATCGCTCTGCATGCTTTTCATGAATTCCTGGGTGGCAGACTCCGCTTTGACAGGCGCCACAGCGCGTTGTGCACGGGCAGGACTGGTGGCACCTCCGCCATTTCCGCCGGCAGCCGGTGCTATGACCCGGACATCGGACAGGGCGGGAGACTGGCGCTCAGACTCTGTCGAAGGGGTTTCATCCCATTCGTCCATGCCTGTATTCATGACTTCCGGCTTATCCAGGATGTGTACAAGGTCGGTGCGGCCCAGGTACTCATAGGCGAGCGCCCTGAATACAAAGTCCACGATAGAGGTGGTCGACTTGATGTTCGGATGATCCACGAAACCAGCCGGCTCAAACTTGGTGAAAACGAATTTCTCCACAAATTCCTCCAGAGGCACGCCATATTGCAGACCCACCGATACGGAGATCGCGAAGCAGTTCATCAGGCTCCTCAGGGTCGAACCCTCCTTAGCCAGGTCGACAAAGATCTCACCAAGTGTTCCGTCTCCGTACTCCCCGGTCCGCAGGAACAAGGTCTGCCCCGCGATCTTAGCCTTCTGCGTGTAGCCCCTGCGCTTGGCGGGCAGCGACTTGCGTTCGACAATGCGTGAGAGCTGACGCTTGAGCTTAGTGTCGGGGGATGCCTGCATACGCTTCTGCAGTTCATCGAGCAGTTCGTCGACCGTGAGCTTGCCCAGGTCGATGAAGGGGCTGTCGGTACTTTCTTCTGTTTCCTCCTCAGTCTTCTTGCTGTCGCTCTTGGTGCTGAGCGGCTGGCTGAGCTTGGATCCGTCGCGGTACAGCGCACACGCTTTCAGTCCCAGCTGCCAGCTCAGCATATAGCTGTCGGCGATCTCATCCATCGCAGCCTCGTTCGGGAGGTTGATGGTCTTGGAGATGGCACCGCTGATGAAGGGCTGTGTAGCCGCCATCATCCGGATGTGCCCATGGGCGTGAATGAAGCGCTTGCCTTTCTTCCCGTTCTTGTTGGCGCAATCGAACACCGCGTAATGCTCAGACTTGAGATAGGGAGATCCTTCGATGGTCATTGTGCCGCAGACATAGTCATTGGCTGCTTCGATCTGGGCCGAAGTGAAGCCGAGGGCTTCCAGCAGGCTCCATTCCATATTGTAGAACTGCTCCGGCTTGAATCCAAGACGCTTGAGGCATTCTTCACCCAGGGTGTACACATTGAACACGAACCCGATCTCGAAGGCCGATTTCACGGCCTCGTCGAGCTTTCGGATCTCTTCGGCGATGAAGCCCTTTTCACTCAGGGTCTGGTGGTTGATGTGTGGAGCACCTGCGAAGGTGGCGGAGCCAACGGCATACTTGATGATCGACTCGGCGTCCCGCTCGCTGTAGCCCAGGTTCTTCAGCGCCTGCGGTACTGACTGGTTGATGATCTTGAAATAACCGCCGCCCGAGAGTTTCTTGAACTTGACCAGGGCAAAATCAGGCTCTACGCCGGTGGTGTCGCAGTCCATGACCAGGCCGATGGTGCCGGTCGGTGCGATGACCGTGGTCTGGGCATTCCGGTAGCCGTACTTCTCACCCATCCCGACGGCATCATCCCATGCCTTGCAGGCTGCGCTCAGCAGATAATCCGGGCAGTACTGTGCCTTGATGCCCAGGGGCTTGATGCTCAGTCCGACATAGGCACCATCTGCATCATAAGCCGCAGCGCGGTGGTTGCGCATGACCCGGAGCATGTCCTCGCGGTTCTCTTCATAACGGGCGAAGGGACCGAGGTGGCTGGCCAGCTCCGCGGATGTTTTGTAGGAGATGCCGGTCATGATCGCGGTGATGGCACCGGCGATCCCGCGGGCCTCCTCACTGTCATATGGGATGCCGCTGACCATGAGCATACTGCCCAGGTTGGCGTAACCTAGTCCGAGGGTGCGATAGTCATAACTCAGTTGGGCGACCTCGCGGCTGGGGAACTGCGCCATGAGGACGGAGACCTCCAGAACCACCGTCCACAGACGTACCGTGTACTCGAAGCCCTTCACATCGAAGACGTTTTCATCTTCACTGAAGAACTTGCGCAGGTTCACGGAAGCGAGGTTGCACGCCGTATTGTCCAGGAACATGTACTCTGAGCACGGGTTGGAGGCCCGAATGCGGCCACCTTTCGGGCAAGTATGCCACTCATTGATGGTGGTGTCGTATTGGGTACCCGGGTCTGCACAACGCCATGCTGCATAAGCGATCTTGTCCCAGAGCTGTTTGGCGGGCACCTTCTTCATGACCCTGCCGTCCATGCGGCCGGTCAGTTCCCAGTCGGCTCCCTGCTCAAGCTTTTCAAAGAATGCATTCGGAATGCGAACCGAATTGTTGGAATTTTGTCCGCTGACCGTACGGTAGGCTTCCCCTTCATAATCGCTGGGATAGCCGGCTGCGATCAGCGCCCCGACCTTCTTCTCTTCCTCAACCTTCCAGTCGATGAAGAGCTCGATCTCGGGATGGTCCATGTCCAGGCACACCATCTTTGCCGCGCGGCGGGTAGTGCCTCCGCTTTTGATGGCACCGGCCGCCCGGTCACCGATCTTCAGAAAACTCATCAGACCCGAGGACGTACCGCCACCGCTCAGCTTTTCACCCTCACCCCTCAGATTTGAGAAATTTGTGCCGACACCGGAGCCATACTTGAAGATGCGTGCCTCACGAACCCAAAGGTCCATGATGCCACCCTCATTCACCAGGTCATCCTCCACGCTCAGGATGAAGCAGGCATGCGGCTGCGGACGCTCATAAGCAGAAGTGGATTTCTTCAGCTTGCCGTCCACCGGATCCACATAAAAATGCCCCTGGGGCTTGCCTTTGATGCCATAACTCTCGTACAGGCCGGTATTGAACCACTGTGGGGAGTTGGGCACACAAGCCTGGTTGAGGATACAAAATACCAGCTCGTCGTAGAAGACCTGGGCATCCTCCGCGGATGCGAAATAGCCGTACTTCTCTCCCCATACCTTCCAGCAGTTGGCCAGACGATGCGCCAGCTGCTTGGCAGAGGTCTCCCGGCCGAGCGTGCCGTCGGGCTGGGGCACACCTGCCTTGCGGAAATACTTCTGGGCGATGATATCCGTGGCGATCTGGCTCCACTGACGCGGAACCTCCACATTATTCATCTCGAACACCGCCTCTCCGCTGGGATTGCGGATGACGGACTTCCGGTAGTCGTATTCGAACTGATCGAACGGACTGACGCCGGACTGCGTAAAATGTCTTTGGAACTGCAACCCTTTCGGGTCGTTCTGTTTGGTCTTTGCGGCCATGGGGTAAAACGTTGCGTGAATGATGTTTTTTACGGATCGTCCGACACCGTACGGAGGTGCAGGAAGGCGAAAATATTTTTGATTATTGTTCCAAAGCCCTCATAAATATCAACAGTTTGTGGATAAGGCGAAAGAAGCCACGTCTGTCCTCATTCAGGAGTTTTTGCACACTACTGTGGAGTATTTTTTTTTGTTTTTGACGGGAAATTACGATAACGATAAGAGGGTTTTTCGGACTGGATGGCCCAAACCGCACAATCATAAGGAATTGCCGGCAAAGGATGGCCAGTGTCAGGCCGGCAATTGGAAAAACTTTCGCATTTTTGCAACAATACCAACCGAGGAATGCAACACACCATCCACCAGTCGCTGACCGGAAAGAAATCCGCAGGACACAAATCCTTCGCCGTGCTGGTGGACCCGGACAAAGTCAACCCGCAACGGATCGACCAGCTCTGCAGGCTCTCCACAGACGCTGCGGTGGATTATATCCTCCTGGGCGGCAGTCTTGTGGTATCCTCGCACCTGGACGATGTCGTCCGCCAGTTGAAGCATCAGACAGACATCCCTGTCATTCTGTTTCCCGGAAGTCCTTCACAGATCTCCCCCTCTGCCGACGCCCTGCTCTACCTGTCGCTGATCTCCGGACGCAACCCGGAACTGCTGATCGGCCAGCATGTGGTTTCTGCCCCGGCCGTGCGGAAAAGTGGACTGGAGATCATCCCGACAGGCTACATGCTCATTGATGGAGGTGCCCCGACCACCGTGTCATACATCAGCAATTCCAGCCCCATCCCGGCCGACAAGCACGAGATCACCATCTGCACAGCCATGGCCGGAGAGATGCTCGGTCTGAAAGTCATATATATGGATGCAGGGAGCGGCGCACGGAAGGCCATACCCGAAGAGATGATCGGGGCCGTTTCAGCCCATGTATCCATCCCGCTGATCATCGGCGGAGGCATCACCGATCCCGAAAAGGCGTATCGCAACTGCCAGGCCGGCGCCGACCTCATCGTGGTCGGAAACGCCATCGAAAAAGACCCGGTCCTCATCTCGGAGATGAGTGCGGCCGTGCATCAGGTGTCCGTCGGGCAGCGCATCTGATCCTCAGCTCCTCCTCACTTCACCCGCGAAGGCGTATCCTTCCCCTGCACGATCGAAATACTCGACAGTGCGATGGCCCGGATGATTTCCGTCATATTATCGATGTCCAGGGTCCCGATCTCATCATCGACCGTGTGATAGTACTTCTCACTATCCATCTTCGATGTGGATATCGTATGCGCAGGCACGCCCAGCGCCGCGAGGGTGGCATTGTCCGAACGATAGAAGAGATTCTGTGCCGGATAAGGGTCCGGATGGAATACAAAGCCTGTGCCCTCCAGGTTGCGCTGCAGGATGGTCCCAAAATCGGTCTTCTCAAATCCGGTGATATAGGCGCTTCCACGCCCCCATTTGCTCTCGGTCCCGATCATTTCGATGTTGAACATCGCCTGTACCTTCCGGGGATCGAACTGCTGAGAGAAATAGCGGGAACCATAACCACCCGACTCTTCAGCCGTAAAGGCAGCGAAGACCAGCGTACGCTCCGGACCTGCACCCCTTGCGAAAAGACGCGCCAGGGCCATCACGGCCGTCGTTCCCGACGCATCGTCGTTGGCTCCGTTATAAATAGAATCCTGCCCGACGGGCTTCCCGATGCCAAGATGATCGTAATGGGCGGAAAATAACACGAATTCATCGGGCCTCGTGCGCCCGGGGATCATACCCACCACATTAGCATACGCATTCCGGGTGACGGTAGCCGTAGCCTGAACCCGATAAGTCATAACATCCCCGGCAAGAAAGACGATGACGACCGTCCGGCCCGAACCCATGCGCTGCATGCGGGCATTGCGCAGGCGCTGCAGGACCCGGCGCTGCGCCGTATCAGCCACTACAATTAGATCGCGGTTGCCCTGGATCAAACCTACCGCCTCCTGCAGCGGATTGCCCGTAGTACCCAGCCGCACGACCTCAGCCCCCTGATCCGTCCAGTCGATACGCTCCGTTCCGGCAAAGATCATGAAGTCTGACGCCGGCAACGCCTGTCCGTTCAGACTGACCGACTGTTCCCGAACCGATGACTGGAAGGTCTGAAACCGCTGTCTGAAATCTCCTCCCGGCGTCAGCGGCTGCAATCCGGAAGTCTTGAACGAAGATGCAATGTAGTCCGCCGCGAGCTCGATGCCCGGAGTCAACGGTCTGCGCCCCTGCATGCGGTCATCGGAAAGCGCGGAAAGCATGTCGCGCACATCTCCCGACCGGATGCGCCGGGTTTTCCACTGGGCGTCCGCCGACATCGCGGCGATCAGCATGACAAACAGAAGGCATATGCGCATGATTACTGCTTTTGTGAGGCAAGTTAGGCCTTGGCGCCAACAGAACCCATGTTAAAACCGATGAAACGTTGAAATAATTTTATCGCCATCTTTCAAAAAATGTTTTCTTTGCACCGACTTAACTACTTCGAGTTCCGATACATACTGTAAAATGAAAAAAAACCTGACATCTACGACCGCAAGTGCCCCGTCCAAGGACGTGGCCGTGCGTTGGGTTTTTCCTGTCCGCCCCGGGACAGTTTTTCCTTTCATCTCCCATCCCTTTAGGGTACGACGTTGATACCCCTGCCATCGTAGGCTCGTCCGGAGGACGGGACTATGCACCCCGCCGGCCGGCGGGAGGTTCAATCGGTTCTTACGGAACCGGCATCCATCAATCATTACAATCGTAGCCCAGACCATGGAACATCCGCATACATTCAAGGTCATCATTGCAGATGAGTCCCATTTCCCATACGCCGAAGCCATCTGTGAAGAGATGGAGGAATCCGCCAAAGCCCGTGGTACCGGTATTGCTAAACGCAGCCCCGACTACATCCGCCACAAAATGCAGGAGGGTAAGGCCGTCATCGCCTTCTCCGACAGCGGAGCATGGGCCGGCTTCTGTTACATCGAAACCTGGAGCCACGGCGACTATGTCGCCAACTCCGGACTCATCGTCTCCCCGACATTCAGAAAAGGCGGCCTCGCCAAGATGATCAAACGGAAGATCTTCGACCTGAGCCGCCAGAAATATCCGAACGCCAAGATCTTCGGTCTGACGACCGGGCTGGCCGTTATGAAGATCAACTCCGAACTGGGATACGAACCCGTCACCTACTCTGAACTTACACAGGATGAAGCCTTCTGGGCCGGCTGCAAAAGCTGCGTGAACTACGACATCCTGATGAGCAAAGATCGAAAGAACTGCATGTGCACAGCCATGCTCTACGACCCCCAGGACCATTATGAACCCGCCGAAACCATTGAATACTTCAACCAGAACGCCAAGGGACTCGAGCGGCTGCTGAATTACAAACGCTGGAAATTCCTGCAGCCCTTCCTGCGTAAGGATCGGGAACAGGAAAAGAAAAAAGGCGGCAAGGGACTCGCCGGCGCAATCACGGGATTCTTCATCAACCTCTTCTAACAACAGGACCATGGCAAAGAAAGTAGTACTGGGATTCAGTGGTGGACTCGACACCACCTTCTGTGTCAAATACCTCGCCGAAGACAAAGGATACGAGGTGCACAGCATCATCGTGAACACCGGAGGCTTCTCCGCAGCCGAACTCGAAGCGATCGAGGCACACGCCCGCCGGCTCGGCGTCACCAGTCATACGACCATCGATGCCGTCAAAGGCTACTACGACCGGATCATCCGCTACCTCGTGTACGGGAACGTGCTGAAAAATAATACCTATCCGCTTAGCGTCAGCGCCGAGCGGCTCAGCCAGGCCCTCCACATCGCCGAACACGCCCGTCGGCTCGAAGCAGACGCCGTCGCCCACGGCAGCACCGGCGCCGGAAACGACCAGGTAAGATTCGATATGATCTTCCACATCATGATCCCGGGCACCGAGATCATCACCCCGATCCGCGATCTGAAACTCAGCCGCGAAGAGGAGATCGAATACCTGAAGAAGAAAGGCATCTCAATGAACTTCGAGAAGGCCCAGTACTCCATCAACAAGGGACTCTGGGGTACCAGCGTCGGCGGGAAAGAAACCCTGTCGTCCAAAGGCATGCTGCCAGAAGAAGCCTGGCCCACCCAGGTAACGAAAAACGGATCCGAAGAAGCAATACTCGACTTCGAAAAAGGTGAACTGGTTGGCGTCAATGGACAACGATTCGATCATCCTTCTGATGCGATCCTGCACCTTCAGCAGATCGCCGGTCCCTACGGCATTGGTCGCGACATCCATGTAGGTGATACCATCATCGGCATCAAGGGCCGCGTAGGCTTCGAAGCCGCTGCGCCCATGGTCATCCTCAAAGCCCATCATGCCCTGGAAAAACATGTGCTCACCAAATGGCAGCTGCAGTGGAAAGATACCCTGGCCCAGTTCTACGGCAACTGGCTGCATGAAGGTCAGATCCTCGATCCCGTCATGCGCGACATCGAAGCCTTCCTGGAACAGTCGCAAGCCTGCGTGACCGGCAAGGTGTTCGTACAGCTCATGCCCTACCGTTTCCAGGTCATCGGCATCGAATCAGCACACGATCTGATGAGCTCCCGCTTCGGTAAATACGGAGAGATGAATACCGGCTTTACCGGACAGGACGTCCGTGGCTTCAGCCGCATCTTCGGAAACCAGACCGTCATCTGGAACGCCGTCAACAATAGTACGGACGACGCCTCCTGATACGCCCAACCACCCCGAACCGACATGAAAAAGATTCGTGCAGGCATTACCGGCGCCGCCGGTTACACAGGCGGAGAGTTGCTCCGCATACTGATCAATCACCCCGGTGTGGAGATCGTCAGCGTACACAGTAAAAGCAACGCCGGCAAACCCGTCACCTCCGTTCACCAGGACCTCTTCGGGCAGACCGATCTTCGCTTCTCCGAAAGTTCCGAACCGGATATAGATGTGCTTTTTCTCTGCCTTGGACATGGCGAATCTGTCAAATTCCTCGACGCACACCCACAGGCCGACACGACCAGGATCATCGACCTGTCCCAGGACTTCAGACTACCGGAAAAAAGCCAGTTGGGCGATAGACAGTTCGTGTACGGATTGCCGGAACTCAACCGCGACAGCATCCGACAGGCCGGAAACATCGCCAATCCGGGCTGTTTCGCCACTGCCCTGCAACTCGGGCTGCTACCACTGGCGCAGGCCGGACTCCTGGGTACCGTGCACAGCACCGGGATCACCGGATCGACCGGCGCCGGACAGGGACTGTCCGCTTCCTCGCATTTTAGCTGGCGGGCAAACAACATCCAAGCCTACAAGACCCTCACCCACCAGCATATGCTGGAGACCGGCGCTTCACTGAAACAGTTGCAGCCGGGCAAAAAGGCGGATATCCACTTTGTACCCTGGCGCGGAGACTTCACCCGCGGGATATTCATCAGCTCACAGATCGATTGCGATGAAGATGAGGAAGCCCTCTACCGACGATATGAAGCGTTTTACAGCGAACATCCCTTCACCCATGTGAGCCGGGAAGGGCTTTTCCTCAAGCAGGTCGTCAATACCAACCAGTGCATCATCCACCTGGAAAAGGTCGAGAACAAACTGGTTGTGCACTCGGCCATCGACAACCTGCTCAAAGGTGCATCCGGGCAAGCGGTCCAGAACATGAACCTCCTGTTCGGACTCGATGAAACGACAGGTCTCCGGCTCAAGGCAAACTTCTTTTAACCCCGCAAAACAGCGAATGCATGAAACTCTTCGACGTATATCCCATCAATGACATCACGATCGTTCGGGCCAGGGGGTCGCACGTGTGGGATGACCAGGACCGGGAGTACCTGGATATGTATGGAGGCCATGCCGTGATCAGCATCGGCCACACGCATCCCCACTATGTGCAGCGGATCACCGAACAACTGAACCGCGTAGGCTTTTACTCTAATTCTATCCGGATCCCCCTGCAGGAGGAACTCGCGGAAAAACTTGGGCAGGTGTCCGGAAAGACCGACTACCAACTCTTTCTATGTAACTCCGGAGCAGAAGCCAATGAGAACGCACTCAAACTGGCGAGCTTCCATACCGGGCGGAGCAAAGTGGTGGCCTTCAGGAAAGCATTCCATGGGCGGACATCCCTCGCCGTGGCTGCTACAGATAACCCCAACATCGTCGCGCCCGTCAACCGGACCGAAAATATCATCTTCCTGCCCCTCAACGACGAACAGGCCCTGGCAGACTGCTTCCGCGCCCAGGGCGATCAGATCGCCGCTGTGATCATCGAGGGCATCCAGGGTGTCGGCGGTATTCATATCGCGACGGATGACTTCCTGCGCAGCATCCGCAGACTCTGTGACCAGTTCGGATCGGTATACATCGCCGATAGTGTGCAGTGCGGTTACGGACGGAGCGGACAATTTTTCAGCCACGATTTCGCAGGGGTTCCGGCAGATATCTATTCCATGGCCAAGGGGATGGGCAATGGCTTCCCCGTCGGCGGCATCATGATCGCCCCTCACCTCCCGCCCAAACACTTCATGCTTGGTACCACTTTTGGCGGCAACCACCTGGCCTGCGCTGCCGCCCTCGCCGTGCTGGAAGTGATGGATTCGGAAAAACTCATGGACAACGCCGGGCAGAAAGGCGCATTGATCATGCAGGCGCTCCGCGAGATGCCGGGCCTGCAGAATGTACGTGGACGAGGACTGATGATCGGATTTGATGTGCCCGAAACACTCAAATCATTGAAGAAAGACCTGCTCCAGAAAGGCCGCATCTTCACCGGCGAAGCCAAACCCAATGTCATCAGGCTGCTGCCCTCACTGGCACTGAACGAAGAAGACACCACACATTTCCTGGATACCCTTCGTCAACAGATCTCAGAGATACTCAACACCCCGAACAACTGAAGACATGAAGCAGTTCATCTCCGCCCATGACGTGTCCGACATCGACGCACTCGTGGACCTGGCCCTGGCATTCAAGCAGGATCCCTGGAAACGGGAAACGCTCGGACAGCGCAAGCGCATCGGATGCCTCTTTCTGAATCCGAGCATGCGCACCCGCCTCAGCACCCAGGTGGCCGCCCGACAACTGGGCATGGACTGCATCATCTTCAACGTCGGCGCTGAAGGATGGGCCCTTGAATTCGAGGATGAAGCCATCATGAGCGGAAATACGGTGGAACATATCCGCGACGCCGCCCCGGTGATGGCCATGTATTTCGATATCCTTGCCATCCGCACCTTCCCGGGCCTCAAGAACCGGGATGACGACTACAGTGAATTGTATATCTCCCAGTTCATCCGCTTCGCCGGCATCCCCGTCGTAAGCCTGGAAAGCGCCACCCTGCATCCCCTGCAGAGCCTGACAGACATCATCACCATCCGCGAATGCATCCGCGAGGATGCATCCCTTGCGAACAGAAAGCCGAAGATCGTGCTCACCTGGGCCCCGCACGTCAAGCCGCTGCCTCAGTGCGTAGCCAATAGTACTGCACAGTGGGTCAACGCCTGGGGAGGTGCCGAATTTGTCATTACCCATCCGGAGGATTATGAACTGGACGAACAGTTCACCCGGGGCGCCACCATCATGCACGACCAGGATGAAGCATTGAAGGATGCGGACTTCGTGTATGTCAAAAACTGGAGCACCTACCAGGACTATGGAAAGATCTACTGCAACGATCCCGGGTGGATGCTCACGGCCGACAAACTAAAGACCACCCGCCAGGCGAGAGTGATGCATTGCCTGCCTGTGCGCCGCAACGTGGAACTGAGCGACGAGATCCTCGACAGCCCTTCCAGCATCGTCACCCGCCAGGCTTCCAACCGTGTTTGGGCCGCCCAGGCCGTGCTCTCGGAGATCCTCGACGAACTCGCCCGAAAATAACCGCTCCCCATGAAGAAAAACCTGCACATCATCAAGGTCGGCGGAAACATCATCGATGACGACACCAGGCTCGACGCATTCCTCTCCCGGTTCGCATCCCTGGAAGGCGCCAAGGTGCTGGTACATGGCGGTGGAAAGCTCGCCACCCGGCTCGCAGCCGATCTGAAGATCCCGCAACAAATGGTAGATGGACGGCGGATCACCGATGCAGAGACGCTCCGCATCGTCACCATGGTATATGCCGGGCTCATTAATAAATCCATTGTGGCGGCCCTGCAGGCCAGGAACTGTGCCGCCATCGGCCTTTGCGGCGCCGATGCAGATATCATCCGGGCCCACAAACGACAACACGCCACCACCGACTACGGTTTTGTAGGCGATGTAGACCGGGTCGATGGCAGAAGGCTGGCAGAACTGGCGGACAGCGGACTGGCCGTCATACTGGCACCCATCACGCACGACGGCAACGGACAACTGCTCAATACCAATGCCGATACCATCGCACAGGAGACGGCCAAAGCCCTCTCTGCATATTTCGATACCACCCTGATCTACTGCTTCGAGAAGGCCGGCGTACTGCTCGATGCCGAAGATGACAGCACATGCATCCCGGCCATCGACCCCGTAACCTTCGAAACACTGAAAGACGAGGGTAAGATCTTCGCCGGGATGATCCCAAAACTGACCAACGCCTTCCAGGCCCTCGGCGCCGGCGTGGGCAAAGTAGTGATCGGTAAAGCAGAGGACTGGGACCGGCTGATGGCCGGGGAAACCGGCACCACCATCACCCTAAATCTGCATCCTCATGGGCGATAGCATCCGGGCAGCTATTTTTGACATGGATGGCACCCTGGTGGACAATATGCACTTTCACCAGCAGGCATGGTTTTCGTTTCTGGAAGACCATGGGATCCAGGTCTCCGAAGCGGAATACCACGCCAAGAACGCAGGCATCCTCCCGGAGATCATCGCCCGCTTCTTTCCGGAGGTGACGGATATCGAAACAGTGTACGAATTGGGAAGGAAAAAAGAGCGAAAATATCAGGAGATCTATCGCCCACATGTGAAGGCATTGCCCGGACTCGAAACATTCCTGACATCGCTCAGACAGGCAGGCATCCGGATCGCACTGGCGACGGCAGCTGACCGCGGGAACATTGACTTCACACTGGACGCCCTGGGTATCCGCGATCATTTCGATGTGATCGTGGGTGCGGAAGAAGTGTCGAAGGGGAAACCAGATCCGGAAGTATTCCTGTTGTCCGCCCGGAAACTGGGTGTCGAACCCGATGCCTGTGCTGCCTTTGAAGACTCCAATCCAGGCATCCGAGCCGCACTTGCCGCCGGCATGCGCGTGGTCGGAATCGCCACTACCCATACGAACGACGAGCTTTCCATATTCCCATTGCATGCCATCATCAACGACTACAATGTCTCCGACCCCGTCGGATTTCTAAACCAACAGACATGAACACGAACAGGTCACTGACGGAAGATGCGCTGGAACTGCTCAGGGAACTCATTTCAACCCCCTCCTTCAGCCGGGAGGAAGGTCCCACGGCAGACATCATCTCCCGTTTCTTCGAACGCAAAGGCATCGCACACCACCGCATGCTGCACAACGTTTATGCCTTCAACCGCCACTTCGACCCTGCCAAGCCCACGATCCTGCTCAATTCTCACCATGATACCGTTAAGCCTGCCCCAGGCTACACGCTCGATCCCTTCACGCCGCTGCAGATCGAAGACCGTCTGCACGGACTCGGTAGCAACGATGCCGGTGGACCATTGGTATCCCTGATCGCCACCTTCGTACACTACTACGAAGCGACCGATCTTTCCCACAACCTTGTCGTGGCCGCCACCGCCGAAGAAGAGATCTCCGGCACCAACGGCATCGAATACGTACTCAATGCCCCCGCATTCCTGGAACAACTCCGGGGAAGCAGCATTACCGGCGCCATCGTGGGTGAACCCACCCAGATGCACATGGCCGTCGCGGAAATGGGACTCATGGTCATCGATGCCATGGCCGCCGGCCGGGCCGGCCACGCCGCCCGAAATGAAGGGGACAACGCCATCGTACACGCCATCCGCGACATCGAATGGATCCATGCCTACCGATTCGACCGCAAATCCGACGTACTCGGCCCGGCGAAAATGACCGTCACCGTCATCGAAACCGTCAACAAGCAGCATAACGTCGTGCCCGATAAATGCCGCTTCGTGATCGATGTACGCGTCAATGAAATGTACACCTGCGAAGAAGTGCTGGAGACCCTGCGCCAACATCTTAACAGTGAGCTCGTGCCACGCAGCACCAGACTCAGGGCCACACGTATTCCGCAGGACCACCCGCTGGTGCAGGCCGGTCTGGCCCTGGGCAGGAACTGGTATGGCTCACCGACCACCAGCGATAAGGCACTGATGAACTTCCCCGCCCTGAAGATGGGTCCCGGCGACTCCGCCCGGAGCCACACGGCAGACGAATACATCAAACCCGCTGAAGTGGCTGAAGGCATCGAGATCTATACCCGCCTGCTGGACAAAGTCATCCGCTGAAACTCAACCAACCCGCACATGAAACTCTGGAACAAGGACAATACCCATACCTCCGCCCGCGTGGAAGCCTTCACTGTTGGACGTGACCGCGAATTCGACCTGCTCCTGGCCAAACATGACGTCCAGGGATCGATCGCACATGTGACCATGCTGTCTGAATGTGGACTGATGTCTGCGGAAGATGCCCAAAAGGCATTGGATGGACTGGCCGGGATCGCGTCGGAGATCGAAAAAGGGGGCTTCATCATTGAAGATGGCGTTGAAGACGTCCATTCGCAGGTGGAGCTCCTGCTGACCCGGCGCATCGGGGAGGCCGGAAAAATGATCCACAGCGGCCGCAGTCGCAACGACCAGGTGGCAGTGGATATCAAACTGTTCCTGCGCGAAGCCATCACGCGCACACGTGACTGCAGTCTGGAACTCTTCAACTGCCTGCTGACCCGCAGCGAGGAACTGAAGGATGTGCTACTGCCCGGCTACACACACCTGCAGGTGGCCATGCCCTCATCTTTCGGCCTCTGGCTCGGCGCCTATGCCGAAAGCCTGACGGATGACATGGAGATGCTGGCAGCCGCCTATGCCGTGGCCGACAAGAACCCCCTCGGCAGCGGCGCAGGCTACGGATCATCCTTTCCGCTGAACCGACGCAGGACGACGGAACTGCTGGGCTTCGGCACCCTGAACTGGAATGCTGCCTACGCACAGATGAGTCGAGGCAAGACCGAAAAATTGACGGCCATGGCCCTCGCCAGCATCGCCGCCACCCTCGGCAGACTCTCCATGGACGCCTGCCTCTACCTGGGCCAGGATATGGGCTTCATCAGCTTCCCGCCGGAACTCACCACCGGCAGCAGCATCATGCCGCACAAAAAAAACCCGGATGTCTTCGAAATGATCCGCGGAAAATGCAACCGCATCCAGTCACTCCCCAACGAACTGACGTTACTGGCCGCAAACCTGCCCTCCGGCTACCACCGCGAGATGCAACTGACCAAAGAGATACTATTCCCGGCTTTCCGAGAACTGGAAGATTGCATCGGCATGATGATCCTGATGATCTCGCACATGGAAGTCAGAAAAGATATCCTGACGGCAGATAAATATAAATATATATTTAGCGTCGAGGCGGTCAACCGACTCGTCAACCAGGGCATCCCCTTCCGGGAAGCCTACCAGCAGATCGGTAACGATATCGAACAGGGGAAATTCAACTTCGATCCGACGCAACCCCTGAACCACACACACGAAGGAGGCATCGGAAACCTCTGCAATGCAGAGATCTCCCACGAAATGAACAGCGTACTGCAACGCTTTGGAAGAAATAAATACAATACTAACAGTAACGCATAGCCGAAAATAATCAGAGACTCATCATCTCTTTGAACTTCACGGCCTGCCGGCGACTGACTTCGATCTTTTCGCCACCGGGGAACTCCAGCAGCAGTCCGCCGTTGAAATAAGGCTCCACACGTTCGATCATTCGCAGGTTGACAATGTGCTTGCGGTTCGCACGGAAGAACATGCGCTCATCCAGCCTTTCCTCCAGTGCATTGAGCGATTTCAGGATGAGCGGCTTATTGGGCCCAAAATATACCTTGGCGTAATTACCCGCGGATTCGAATAGTCGGATCTCAGACAGCCTGACAAACCAGCATTTCTCCCCATCCTTCACGAATACCTGGTCGTGCTCCGTCAGTAGGGTGCGCGGACCCAATGAAACCTGCGACGCCTCGCGCTCCTCTGCCAGATCCAGCTTCTGGATGGCCTCTGAAAGGCGTGCCGAATCGATGGGCTTCAACAGATAATCCAGCGCATTGACCTCGAAGGCCCGCAGCGCAAACTCGTCATAGGCCGTGGTGAAGATGACACGGGGCAGATGATCAAGCTCTTCGAGCATTTGAAAACCCGTCTTCCCTGGCATCTGAATGTCCAAAAAGATGACATCCGGATTGGTCTCCTCGATCAGTGCCCGCCCTTCGTCAGCGTGCGACGCCTCTCCCACGATCTCGATCTCGGGAAATTCTGACAGTAACTTTCGCATCTCTGCCCGGGCCAGCCGCTCGTCATCGATGATGATCGCCCTTCTTTTCATGTACATCCATTGATGGGTTACACTATAGATTTATTCGCCTCACGAGAGGGGAAGCAGAATACGAGCTTCCACATACCCGCCTTCCACATTACGTATACTGAAGCCGGCCCGTCCGCTAAACTGCAGATTCAGGCGGTTCTCCGTGCTGGTGATGCCGAATCCTTTGTGACCGGCATCCGCTGTCAGGGTTCCGGAATTCCGGACAATGATCTCGAAGCCTTCATCCGTCAGCCGCGAGATGATGTCTATGTCTCCGCCAGCAACGGATCGGCTGATGCCATGTTTGATCGCATTTTCCACCAGGGTCTGCAGCATCATGGGAGGAATGCGCAGATCAAGGGTCGCCTCGTCGATATGCATCTCCACCCGCAGGCGGTCCTCGAACCTGATATGTTCCAGGGCCAGGTAGTCGCGGACGATCTCCAACTCATCCTCCAGGGAAACTGTCTCCAGATGTTCAGATTGCATGCTGCTCCGCAGGAGCTTACTCAGCCCCGTGACGGCGTCCCTTGCCCGCGCCGGATTTTCATCGATCAGTGCCCGGATGCTGTTCAGCGCGTTAAAAATGAAATGGGGATTGATATGAGACTTGATCGTCTTCAATTCCAGCTCCTTGACCAAGGCCTGCAAACGCAGGGTGTCCAGCTCCTGGGCTCGGGATCTGTTGATATAATGATATACAAAATATATGGAATTCCAGATGAATAGGATGCCTACACTGTTGATGACGTTCCGGTAAGCCATTTCCGGAAAGCTGCTCCGGCGACGATATGTCTTGAGCACGGGAAACAAATGAATGACAAGGCTCTCGAACACCCCCCACATTAAGGCATAGAACAGGGTGATCAGTACAAACCCGATGATCTGACGGTCCTGGGTCTGCCTGAGCAATCCAGCCCGCTTCACATGGAATCTCATCAGATGTGAAATGGAAACACCTAACAGCACGGTGATCGTTAACCTGCGCAGATGCTGGAAATCCAGGCGATCGAATGTAATGAAGAAAAAGATATTGATCAGTGCAAGCAAACCCCAGCCCATGAACTGGAAAAGATGGTAACGTGAACGATTATTGATCCGGAGGATCATGAGTCATGGGATTTGTTCAAATCTAAACCGAATCCTTCAGACTCCACAGCCTTTGTTACCAATGGATGAATTTGATGGAGGTCGGAGAATTCGGCATTCTGCAGGAACAAAAGCTGCCCCGGGTTGTTTAACTTCTTCATGTCCGGTCCTCACGAGGTATTGGACGATATTCGGTACTTTTACCATACAATCCAATCAACAGATATGGACATAAAGGCGGGACCATTGCTCGAAACCATCGATCTCCCCGAAGATCTGCGCAGACTGGACAAGAACAGGCTCAATCAGGTCTGCGATGAACTCCGTCAATACATCATAGATGTTGTCAGCGTTCATGGGGGGCATTTCGGTGCCAGTCTCGGCGTGGTGGAATTATCCGTCGCCCTTCACTATGTCTACAACACCCCCTACGATCAGCTGGTATGGGACGTCGGACACCAGGCCTATGGTCACAAGATCCTGACCGGCAGACGCTCCGTATTCCACACCAACCGGAAATACGGAGGCCTCAGCGGCTTCCCCAAGCGCAGCGAAAGTGAATACGATACCTTCGGTGTAGGCCATTCCTCCACCTCGATCTCTGCAGCCCTAGGCATGGCCATGGCCGCGAAGCACAAAGGCGAAAAAGACCGGAAGGCGATCGCCGTCATCGGCGACGGCGCCTTGACGGCCGGCATGGCCTTCGAAGCGATGAACCACGCCGGGGTCAGCGATTCAGACATGCTGATCATCCTGAACGACAATTGCATGAGCATCGACGCCAACGTCGGCGCCCTCAAGGAATATCTCACCGATATCTCCACCTCCCATACCTATAACCGCCTGAAGGACGATATTTGGAACGCCCTGGGGAAACTTCCCATCGGAAAGACGTTCTCCCGCGACATGGCCAGTAAGCTGGAACACAGTATCAAGGGATTCATCAACCAGAGCAGCAACCTCTTCGAGGCCATGAAGATCAGGTACTTCGGGCCCATCGACGGACACAATATCCACAAACTGGTGGATACCCTGCAGGACCTGCGTGACATTCACGGACCAAAGATCCTGCACATCGTCACCACCAAGGGAAAGGGCTATGCCCTGGCAGAGAAAGACCAGACCAAATGGCATGCACCCGGCCTGTTCGACAAGGTGACCGGCGAGATCTACAAGAAGACTTTCGAGACACCGCAACCCCCGAAATATCAGGACGTATTCGGCCATACCATCATCGAACTCGCTGAAAAGAATGAGAAGATATTTGGCGTCACCCCGGCTATGCCCTCCGGTTGTTCGCTGAAATTCATGATGGACAAGATGCCGAAACGGGCGATAGATGTGGGGATCTGCGAACAGCACGCCGTCACCCTCAGCGCCGGCATGGCAACCCAGGGCCTGCGCGTGTTCTGCAATATCTATTCTTCCTTCATGCAGCGGGCCTTTGATCAGGTCGTGCACGACGTCGCCATCCAAAAGTTGCCGGTGGTCCTCTGCCTCGACCGCGCCGGTTTGGTGGGGGAAGACGGCCCGACACACCACGGCGCCTACGACATCGCATACTTCCGATGCATCCCGCATATGATCATCAGCGCTCCGATGAACGAGCATGAACTGAGGAACCTCATGTACACAGCCCAGCTCGAATCCACGGAAATGCCCATGGTGATCCGCTACCCCAGGGGCGAAGGCGTATTGTCAGACTGGAAAAATGAAATGCAGGAGATCCCCATCGGCAAAGGCAGAAAGCTCAGGGCTGGGACGGATGTGGCCATCCTGAGCCTTGGCCACACCGGAAACTTCGCCGCGGCAGCCATCCGTGATCTCCGGGCGGAAGGACTCACCCCCGCACATTACGACATGCGGTTTGTGAAACCCATCGACGAGGAGCTCCTGCACGAAGTATTCCTTCAATATAACAAAGTGGTCACCGTTGAGGATGGTACGATCATTGGCGGATTTGGATCCGCCGTGCTCGAATTCATGGCGTCTCACGGATACAAAGCGGATGTCCGTATGCTCGGCATCCCCGACAGGCTGGTGGAACATGGCAGTCTGCGCGAATTGCATCATGAATGCGGATATGATGCCGCCGGCATCGCCAACGCGGTCAGGGAACTCATGAAGAACGAAGTGAAGATGGGCCTTACCATCGGAGGTTAAACCCCCTCAGGCTCCACTTCGGCCCCCTCGGCATCCGCGGAACCGGGCTCGACAGGATCGGGTTCCCTATCCTCATTCCACTGGATGATGAAATTGTTGCGGCCCTCGCCGACCATGATCGTCATGTACTGCAACTGCGCCAGCTCCAGGATCGTCAGGAACATGAATATAGCATGTATGCGGTCCTGACAAACTTCAAATATCTTCTCGAAGGCCAACGTCTTCTCACGAGAGAGCGTGGTGAGTATATACTCACGGGTGTCCTCCATTGTATGATTGAAGCGATAAACAACATGCTGGGGCTTGTTATTGCGATCATACATCCGCTTCATCACCTTCTCGAAAACCTTCATGAGCTTGAAAAGGCTCACGCTCTGGATCTCTGATCCTTCCGACGCCTCTTCGCCGACCAGCGAAAGTTCCTTCTGCAGATTACCCCGCTTCACCATGAACATCCGCTCAGCTTCCATCTCTGCCAGTTTAGCGGATGCCTCCTTGAATTTCTTATACTCGAGGATCTTATCTACCAGTTCCTGACGTGGATCGATCTCGTTGCCCTGGGCATCCAGCTCCTTCCTGGGCAGTAGCATCTTTGCCTTGATCCTCATCAGGGTGGAAATGAACAGAATGAATTCGCTGCTCAATTCGATGTTGCTCTCCTGCGACTGATGCAGAAAATCCAGGAAATCAGTGGTGATCCGATTGATCGGGATATTGTAAATGTCCAGCTCGTCGCGCTCGATGAAAAAGAGCAACAGGTCGAACGGACCTTCAAATTGCGGAAGCTTGATCTGATACGAAGTGTGTTGTGCCATAACCTTGATACATGAGGATTCTTCGCCGCGACGGGTCGGCAAAAGTAGCGCTTTGGGTCGATACCCACTGCGCTGATTCTCCCCGGCAGAGCGGGGCTAGCCCCTGGCTTTGAGGGTTTGCAGGATCTCCTCCAGCAAGACCTCTGTCCGCGTGGGTACAGGTGGCGTTTCGGGTGCCGGGGGCGCCGCCTTCTTGGAGCGGTTCACAAAACGAATGATCACAAAGAGGATCAGGGCTATGATCAGGAAATCCAGTGCCGCCTGCAGGAAGGCCCCGGCCTCAATGATCCCGATCTTGATCTCCTTCAGCGGTGCATCTCCCCCCGCCAGCATATTGATGAGCGGCATCAGAATGGTATCCACCAGTGCGGTGACGATCCGACCGAACGCACCACCGATGATCACCCCCACGGCCAGGTCCAATACATTACCCTTCAGGGCAAAATCTTTGAATTCGCGTATGAAGCCCATGATGTTTTTTTTTAAATGTAGGGATTTTAAACGAGCCGTCTGCAGCGGAAACTTGCAGGATTTGTATCCTCCTGGGGTAAACAACCGCCGGAATGCGGGTGAATAGTCGGAACTTTGCAAAAATTTCTACGATTGAAAAATCAATGGATCAACTGGATCCTTTTCCTGCTGCTCTGCGTCACCTGGTGAAGGAGGGCCTGAGGCTGCTCAGCGCATGGCAGGTGGCATCCGTGCGGATCATCAGCGCGGGCGCCGTACTCATTCCCTTCGGATGGCAGTCGTTTCGGCGCATCCCCAGTAACAAATGGGGACTGATCTTCCTCTCCGGACTTCTGGGAACGTTCTTTCCCGCCTTCCTTTTCTGCATTGCCGAGACAAGGATCGATTCATCCCTGGCGGGTATCATGAACGCCCTGACCCCCATCTTCACACTGCTCATCGGCGTGACGGCCTTTGCCCAACGTATCCCCCTGCTCAAATGGATAGGCGTAGGCATCGGATTCGTGGGGCTGGTCCTGCTCATCCTGTCGGGCGACCAGGGCATCAGTCTCGAGCATACCGGCTATGCCTCCTTCGTGCTGATCGCGACACTGCTCTATGGCATCAATGTACAGATGGTCAACCGATATCTGAATGACATTCCGTCCCGCGACATTGCCACCATCGCCTTCACCCTCCTGGTGATTCCCTCATTCATCATCCTGACGCTCACCGGATTCTTTTCAGCACCGGACTCGGTCATCCTCTCCACCTCCACCCTGGCCAGTGCAATGCTGGGGGTGATCGGAACCGCTATCGCCTCCATCGTCTTCTATATGCTGCTGAAACGGGCGGGGCCGCTGTTCGCATCGATGGTGACCTATGGGATCCCGTTCGTGGCATTATTTTGGGGACTGCTCGCCGGCGAAAGCATCAATGAGTGGCAGGTGCTCTGCCTGGTCACGATCCTGTTCGGGGTCTTCCTGGCCAATAAATGACCCGTTCACCCAAGGCAAAGCACCCACGGCTGGCCATAAAAAAAAGAGGCCGTGCATGGGTCATGCACGGCCTCCGGATCATTTGGTCAGATGAAGCAGGTCAGATGGACATCACTTCCTTCTCCTTGGCAGCCAATAACCGATCGATCTGCGCGATGTGCGCATTCGTCATCTGCTGCACTTCCTCTTCCGAATCCACGGCGATATCTTCACTCAAACCATCCTTTTTAAGCTTCTTGATGTGTTCGATCGCATCCCGACGGATGTTACGTATGGCGACCTTTGAATGTTCACCCTCTACGTTCACGCGCTTTACGATTTCTTTGCGACGCTCCTCGGTAAGCGGCGGCATAAAGATGCGGATCATGACGCCGTCGTTCTGAGGGGTCACCCCCAGATTGGCAGCGATGATCGAGCGCTCGATCGGTTGGATCATATTGCGCTCCCAGGGCTGGATGGTGAGGGTGCGTGCATCTGCAACGGAGACATTAGCGACCTGATTGATGGGCGTCGGCGTTCCGTAGTAGTCGACCGTAAGTCCATCAAACATCTGGGGGGTGGCCCGGCCTGCCCGGATCTTTACCAGTTCGGATTCAAGATGCGCGATGGCCTTCTTCATGGAAGTCTCCGCCTGAACGATATATTTCTGTAATTCTTCAGACATGATCGTGTTGGGTTGTCGATCGCAAAATTAATGAAAGGAAAGGAATTGACGTCAAGACAAGATCAGTTGTCCTCAGGAAGGACCATCTTCTTACGACGGAACGAGATGAGCCGCTGCGTGTCGATGGTAGGTTGCCCATCCGGGAAGCGGGTTTCCACGACCGCGCGCTTTTTGTGCAGGGCATTCAGCAGCATGAGTGTGACCGTACCCGCGACTCCCAGCATGGTCAGCATGAGCAGACTCGTACCCATACCCTGAAGGAAATAGGCCATGGCCATGAACGCGAGATTGACGGCCACCAGGATATAGGTTACGGAGGCATGCGTAAGACCCAGGTCAAGCAACAGGTGATGGACATGGTTGCGGTCGGGACTGAAGGGAGACCGGCGGCTCAGGATGCGCAAAGAAAAAACCCGGAGCGTATCAAAAAGAGGTACCATGAGAATGGAAAAGCCGATGGCAGGCGATGCCGTCAGGGGAGCCTGTGATACCGGATTACCAGCGGATGATATGAAACGTATGACCAGTACTGCATTCACAAGCCCGATCAGCAGAGAACCCGTGTCTCCCATGAAGATCCGTGCCGGAGAATGATTGAAAATCAGGAAACCCGTCAGGCTGCCGGCCGTGACGAAGGAAAGGATGGCGTAGGGCAGCTCTCCCGCCTTGAAGAAATAGACACCAAATACAACCGAGGTCAGCAGACCGAGTGAGGCGGCCAGACCATCGACACCATCGATCAGGTTGAAGGAGTTGATGACAACGATGATGGTAAAGAGCGTGATTGTGATGCTCATGAGCTCGGGCAGTTCCTGAACGCCCAGGAACCCATGCATGCTGGTGATCCGGAAACCACCCTTGTACATCAACAGGAATGCAGCGATGAACTGACCCACCAGTTTTTTGATCGGGGATAATACGATGATGTCATCCTTCATTCCGAGGAAGAAGACGACCAGGGAGGCAGCAATCACATACTGGAAAGCGGGAGCCTGCGTGAAATGGATAGAGAGGAGAACACCCATCATCAGCCCAGCGAAAATACCAAGCCCCCCCAGGGATGGGACCGGCGTCAGGTGTAACTTACGGGCATCGGGTTCATCAAACAGCTTCTTTCTTTCTGACACCGTGATGATGACCGGAATGGACATGTAGGTGATGAAAAATGCAAGAGCAGTACCAAGTAAAATTATATCCATGAATCTCTTTTATCAGCTTTCAGATCGGCACATAACACAAGGGTCAGTGTTCAAAGATTCGTTGTCGATTCGATATAGGGTACTTGACACTTAAGTTCTGCATAGTTAACGAGTTTTTGGGAAACTTTAGTATTCAGTGCATAAATAATTGAAGAAGTGAAAAATACGCGACGTCAAACCTGCCCGGACACGAGCCCGCGCATCGATAAAAAACGCTAATTTCGCACCCATTCAAACCCGAACGACAACCATGGCTACACTCCGCGATATATCGAGTCAGGTCAGAAGAGACATCCTCAGAATGGTGCATGCCGTACAGAGCGGCCACCCGGGCGGCTCGTTGGGCTGCGCTGATCTCCTGACGGCGCTCTATTTCAAGGTCATGAAACATGACCCGGCCTTCAGTATGGAAGGCAGGGGTGAGGATCTCTTTGTATTGTCCAACGGCCATATTTCCCCGCTCCTCTACTCCGTCCTGGCCCGTTCCGGATATTTCGATGTCAGCGAGCTGTCCACCTTCCGGAAGATCGACAGCCGGTTGCAGGGACATCCCACTACCCATGAGCACCTGCCGGGCGTTCGCATCGCCTCTGGATCCCTCGGGCAAGGCATGAGCGTTGCCGCAGGCATGGCCCTGGCCAAGAAGATGGATGGCGACGACAGGTTCGTGTACTCCCTGCATGGGGATGGTGAACTCCAGGAGGGACAGATCTGGGAAGCCGTGCTATTTGCCGCCCATCACCGGTTGGATAACCTTGTTTCCATTGTCGACTGGAACGGACAGCAGATCGACGGACCTACAGCCAAGGTGATGAACCTGGGCGACCTGGGCGCTAAATTCTCCGCCTTCGGATGGGAGGTCATGGAAATGCAGGGCAACGACATGGATGATGTGGTGAAGGTGCTGGAACAAGCCCGCGGGTGCCTCGGACAGGGTAAACCCGTGGTCATCCTTATGCACACCCTGATGGGTAAGGGCGTTGACTTCATGGAAAACGATCATAACTGGCACGGAGTGGCTCCATGCAACGACCAGCTCGCCACTGCACTGGCTCAACTCCCCGAAACGCTGGGCGACTACTGATCCTTTGTCAATTCCTCAGCGTGAAGGCCTGCGCAGCCGCACGGCGGGCCGGAAACCAGGATGCCGCCAGCCCGATGCACAAGACCGTAGCCGCCACCAGGAGGAAGTCGCCGGGGATCATACGTACGGGGTAGTGATCGATCAGGAATGTCTGCCCCTGCAACGGAACCAGTCCATAACGCTGTTGCAGACTGAGTAGCAGAAAGGCCGCCGAGATACCAAGGATGAGCCCGATGGCGGCCAGCAGGAGCCCCTCTGAAAGAAAGATCCTTCGGATCAGCGACTCATCAGCACCCATGGCCTTCAATACCTGGATATCGCGCCGTTTCTCCAGGACCAGCATACTCAGGGCTCCGATCATGTTGAAGGCAGCCACCAGCAGGATCAGGGAGAAGATGGCATAGATCGCCCATTTTTCCATACGGATCGTCGAGTATAGCGTGCGATTCTGCTCATACTTATCCAGCACGGTAGCTGCCGGCCCCAGCATGGACTGCAGGGCCCGCCGAACTTCCTCTATGCTGCCCGGGTCTGTCAGCGACAGCTCAATCGCCGTGCATTCATCCGGCCCGTAACCCAGTTGAGCCCTGAGGTACTCCATATCCGTGAACACATATTTATTATCAAATTCCGGCTGTACGGCGAAACTGCCCGAGGGAAAGACCTCTCCCTGGCTGAGTGCACTGAGGGGATCTGCC
>JAJTFQ010000021.1 GCA_021299955.1 Chitinophagaceae bacterium | reverse complement strand
CGGATCACTTCGCGGATCTCGGATATCTGATTGGGATCGAAACCCGTGGTGGGTTCGTCGAGGATGAGGACTTCCGGCTGATGGATGAGCGCAGCGGCGAATCCTACTCGTTGCCGGTAACCCTTGGAGAGTTGTCCGATGCGCTTTGAGGCTTCCGGCATAAGTCCGGTAGTGACCATGGCCGCTTCGACGGCTTTCTTACGGTCCGCCAGCCGATGCACCGAAGCCATGAAGTCGAGATATTCCCGGATGTACATGTCGGGGTACAGGGGATTGTGCTCCGGCAGGTAGCCCAGGCGGCGCCGGGCTCCTATGGCATCCGTCTGTACGGGAATGCCACAGACACTGACCGTTCCCTCATCGGGCCGGAGGTATCCGGTGATCATTTTCAGGGTCGTGGACTTCCCGGCTCCGTTAGGACCGAGGAATCCAACGATCTCTCCCTTCCCGACCCTGAACGAAACATCATCCACGGCACGTTGGGTCCCGTATGATTTCACAAGACGGCTGACTTCGATCGACATGCTGCAAAGTTAGTCTTCCGCCACCTCTGCCGAGCTTTCGGGCAGACGGTCGTATTCCCCCTTCCATGCAAACCATCCGAAAAGCAGGAGCCCAAAGGCGATGGGTATGAACACGAGGATGAAGACGGTCCATTGTATGCGTGTGTCTATAGTGGGGTTGCGGGCGATCTCGCTGTGGGCGGTGTTGGCCAGCAGCCAGACGGCGGCGGGAGCGAGGGCCATCCATATCCATCCGGCCAGTCTTTTCAGGGTATTCATGTCCGTTTCGTTTAGTCGTTGACGTTAGGATCGATGCGGTTGCTCACATATAAGGTGCCAATGATCAGGCAGACAGTCGCCACGCCGATGGGATACCAAAGACCCACCAGCGGATCCCCCTGCCGGATGGTGGTCAGCAGCAGGGCGATGAAGGGTGTGAGGCCGCCGAAGACGCCGTTGCCGATGTGATAGGGCAGCGACATCGATGTATACCGGATCCGCGTGGGAAAGAGCTCCACCAGGAAAGCCGCGATGGGGCCGTAGACCATGGTCACGAACATGATCTGAATGAATACCAGCCCGATCATCTGCCAGTAGCGGCCCGATGGAAGGGTTCTGCTGATCTTTCCTTTGCCCTTTGCGGTAGGTTTCTCTGCAAGGAAGAGCGTATCCTTCCTGACTTCTTTCTCTATGATGCCGTTATCAAATTGTGCGATCGTCGTCACGTTCACCAGGCTGTGGCCATTGTTGCCGGCGGGCAGGATGGTTCGATCCACGCGGCCCCTGGCCGGGTCTGCCGTCATACCTTTCGTGTCACTGATGGCGAGCATCTGTTGATAGATCGGGCGGTAGGAAATGATGGCCAGGAACATTCCCAGCAGCATGATCCACTTCCGACCGATGCGATCGCTGAGCCAGCCGAAGAGGATGAAGCCGGGGGTGGCGAGTACGATGGCCCAGATGAGGATGGTGCGTGTCTGGCCAAAATCCAGCCTGCATACATTTTCCATGAAAGTCTGCGCATAGAACTGCCCCGTATACCAGACGACCCCCTGCCCCATCACCATCCCGAACAGCGCCAGGAGCACCATTTTCAGGTTGGCCCGGTGCACGAAGCTTTCGCGCAGCGGGTTCTTGGAGATCTTCCCGGAGGCCTTGATCTCCGTGAACAGCGGGGATTCCTTCATCCGAAGCCGGATGTACACGGATACGCCCACCAGCAGGATGGATAGCAGGAAGGGGATGCGCCATCCCCATTCTTCGAATTTCTGGACGGATATCGTCGCATCGGGGTCCAGGCTGCTGCGGGTACCCAGGATGACGCCCAGGGAAAGCAGCAGGCCAAGGGTTGCCGTGGTCTGTATCCAGCTGGTGTAATATCCCCGTTTCCCGTCCGGTGCGTGTTCCGCGACATAAGTCGCTGCGCCGCCGTATTCGCCGCCCAGCGCCAGGCCCTGGATGAGTCGCAGTAGCAGTACAATGATGGGTGCCGCGAAGCCGATGCGCTCGTAGCCTGGTACGAGGCCGATGGCGAAGGTGGAGCCGCCCATCAGGATGAGTGTCAGCAGGAAGGTGTACTTACGACCGACCAGGTCGCCGAGCCGGCCGAAGACCAGCGCACCGAAAGGCCTGACGATGAAGCCCGCGGCAAAGGTGGCGAGGGTGGCGAGGAGGGCAGCCGTGGGGTTTGTCTGCGGGAAGAACTGGGCTGCAATGATGGGCGCGAGACTACCGAAGATGTAAAAATCATACCACTCGATCAGGGTGCCGACCGATGACGCGCCGATCACCTTCCAGATCGGGTTGGCTGCCTGGTCCTGTTGCTGTAACTGCATGTTGTCGTTAAGGGATTTTGAATGCAATGGTTGTCAAACGGCACCGAATATAAATTATTTAGGCCAAGGGCCGGGTCGGCATAGCCGATAATTTTTTAACTTCCGCCATCAAATCCTATCTCGTCCAACATGTCTTATCCCTATCAGATCGAGTCTTACGAAGCCTATCAGTCGGCGTGGAAGCAAAGTGTGGAAGACCCCGAAGGCTTCTGGGGCGAAGTGGCGGAGCATTTCCTATGGCGCAGGAAGTGGGACAAGGTATTGTCCTGGAATTTCCGTGATCCGGACGTGAAGTGGTTCGAGGGCGGTCGCCTGAACATCACGGAGAACTGTCTGGACCGCCACCTGGAGCGTTACGGAAACTATCCCGCGATCATCTGGGAACCCAACCATCCTGATGAGCATCACCGGGTGCTGACCTATCAGCAGCTGCATTTCAAGGTGAACCAGTTCGCGCACGTGCTGCACAACAACGGCGTCCGGAAGGGAGACAGGGTATGCATCTATATGGGCATGATCCCGGAGCTCGCCATCGCTGTCCTGGCCTGCGCCCGGGTCGGAGCCATCCATTCCGTGATCTTCGGCGGTTTCTCCGCCCAGAGCATTGCGGATCGCCTGCAGGATGCGCAGGCCGAATATATCGTCACTTGCGACGGGGCCTTCCGGGGCGGCAAGGACATTCCACTGAAGAGTGTGATCGACGACGCGCTGATCGCCTGTCCGTTCGTGAAGCGCACCATTGTCTTTACCCGTACGCGCACCCCGGTCAGCATGATCAAGGGCCGCGATGTATGGTGGGAGGATGAGATCCACAAGGTCGAAACCCTCGGTAACCCGCCCTTCCCGGCCGTTGAGATGGAAGCGGAGGACCCCCTGTTCATTCTCTACACCTCCGGTTCCACGGGCAAGCCCAAGGGCGTTGTGCATGCCTGCGCGGGGTACATGGTCTATACGAACTACACTTTCGTGAATGTCTTCCAGTACAAACCCGGCGAGGTGCATTTCTGCACGGCCGACATTGGCTGGATCACCGGTCATTCGTACATCGTGTACGGACCCCTCAGTGCAGGGGCCACCTCCCTGATGTTCGAAGGCATCCCCACCTGGCCTGACGCCGGTCGCTTCTGGGATATCGTCGACAAGTTCCGCGTCAATATCCTTTATACAGCGCCGACGGCGATCCGCAGCCTGATGGCCTTCGGCCTCGGCCCCCTGCAGGGCAAGCAGCTTGATTCGCTCCGGGTGCTCGGTACCGTTGGAGAGCCCATCAATGAAGAGGCCTGGCAGTGGTACAACGAACATGTCGGGAAACGCAAATGCCCCATCGTGGATACCTGGTGGCAGACGGAAACAGGCGGGGTCCTGATCAGTAACATGGCGGGCGTCACACCTTCGAAGCCGACCTATGCGACCCTGCCGCTGCCCGGCGTGGAGCCCCTGCTGGTGGACGAACACGGGCAGGAGATCAAGGGCAACAATGTCAGCGGCAATCTCTGCATCCGTTCACCCTGGCCATCTGTGATCCGGACGACTTACGGCGACCATGAGCGTTGCCAGAAGAATTACTTCTCCGCCTATCCTGAACTCTATTTTACCGGAGATGGCGCCATGCGTGACGAAAACGGATTTTATCGGATCACCGGCCGGGTAGACGACGTGCTCAATGTCAGCGGTCACCGCATCGGTACGGCCGAGGTGGAGAACGCCATCAATATGCACGCCGGCGTTGTGGAAAGCGCCGTCGTCGGGTATCCGCATGATATCAAGGGACAGGGGATCTATGCCTATGTGATCTTCAGTGAAATGCACGGCGACGAGGAGCTTACACGCCGGGATATCACCTCCACCGTCAGCCGGATCATCGGGCCCATCGCCAAGCCCGATAAGATCCAGTTCGTGAAGGGATTGCCTAAGACCCGCAGTGGCAAGATCATGCGCCGCATCCTGCGGAAGATCGCGGAAGGGGAGACGGAAAATCTCGGAGATACGACGACGCTGCTGGACCCATCCGTGGTGCAGGACATCGCAAAGGGACGGCTCACGCACTGATCTCCGGGTTCACTTCCGGATCTCGACGGAGGTGCCTACGGGCAACATTTCGTATAGTTCGGATATATGGCTGTATTTCACGGATATGCACCCCTCGGCCCAGTTCATGAAGCGGTCGACGGCGTACTCTTCGTTGCGCCGGGTACCGTGGATGCCGATGCCGCCGCCTATCCGCGCGCTGCGAGGGATCTGTCCGGCTTTTTTTCGATCGGAGAAGCGGGAGATGCTCTCTGGGTTGGGATAGTCCAGCAAGAGGAAGAAACCCCATTCCGGGTGTTTGCGCTTGCCGGTGATCCTGAACCTGCCCTCGGGCGTCCGCCGGTCGCCCTCCATCAGTTTGTCGCCCTGGTCCTTGTTGCCGAACACCACCGGATAGGTGGCGATCCATTCCCCGTTTTCGAAAAGCATGAGTTCGTAGTCTGACTTATCGATCACGATGGAGTAGACGATCTCATCCGGGCTGCGGGTATCGGAGCGGCCGGTGTCTCGCGCACTGGTACCGATGGCGGCGACGGCCGCGCTGAACGGGAGGCAGAGTAGCAACAGGATCAGGGATCGGGATATCATATCAGGTCATCCTTTGATAACAATAAGGGCAAATTCGATGCCCCGAATCTGTTCCGGGCCTGTCCGGGCAGTATTTTTTGTTTTCTTTGGGAAAGTGGCCCGGACAGAGACGGCAAAGCCTTCTTCCATCGAGAAGAAGGCTTTGCCCTTTAAATTAAACAGACGTCGTTTAGCGCTCGAGGGTTGGCAGCGGCAGGTCGCGCTTCATCATCGCCTCGCGGTTGGCCATCTCCCAGGCGGTGTGGAAGACCAGGCGCGCGCGTTTGGCGAGCAGCGGGTAGTTGATCTTGTCGGGCGTGTCAGTGGGCTTGTGATAGTCGGCCTTCAGCATGCCATCGTAATAGAAGATGATGGGTACGCCCTTTCTGGCGAAGTTGTAATGATCGCTGCGGAAGTAGATGCGTTCCCTGTCGTTCGGGTCATTGAACTTGTAGTCGAGCGTCATCTTCACGTATTTTCCGTTGACGGATTCGCTCACAGGTTTGAGTTCGGTACTCAGCTTGTCATCCCCCACTACATAGATGTAGTTCAATGTGTCGGGTTTGTTCCGTTCGGTATCGACACGGCCGATCATGTCGATGTTCAGGTTGGCCGTGATCTTATCGATCGCGATGGTGGGGTGTTCGGAGTAGTACTCAGAACCCCAGAGTCCTTTTTCTTCACCGCTGACGGTCATGAAGAGGATGCTCCTGCGGGGGCCTTTTCCGGCTTGTTTTGCCTTCACGAATGCTTCGGCGATCTCCAGAACGCCCACGGTACCGGATCCGTCGTCATCTGCTCCGTAGTAAATGACATCTCCGCGTTTACCGAGGTGGTCATAGTGAGCGGTGAGTACGAGGTATTCATCCTTCTTGTCGCTACCTTCCAGCACGCCCAGTACGTTGGTGCTTTCGAGGAATCGGGTGACCTTCTGGAACTCGAGTTCCGCTTCGGTATTCAAGACGGCGGGTTTCAGGGCTTCAGCGCGTCCTTTTTCCCTCCAGGCGGCGAAGCCAGTGCCGGCGATGAGGGTGGCGGTCTGTTCGGAGATCATGTAGGTGTTGGGCGGCAGGGAGGCCTTGAACAGTTCGGTGTACATGTTTCCGACAGGTGTCAGGGGACGGCGCGGGAAGCCGGTGCCGACGAGGAGGACGGCGGCAGCTCCCTTCTTCTGGGCGTTGCGGATCTTGGAGAAGGTATTGGCGGGGGAGTTGAAACCCGGTGTTTTGGGTTTGTAGGTGGAGGGGGCGCCTTCGAGCAGGAGTACGGCCTTACCGTGTACGTCTTCTGTGCCGTAGTCGTCGTATCCTTCATCCACGATGCCATGGCCGACGAACACCACTTCCGAGAAATACTGGGTCTGGTTGTGGCTGAACATCATGACCGGCTGGAAATCGGTATTGACCTGCAGGGTTTTTCCGTTGACGACCATCCGGCTGCCCACCAGGGAGTCGCGGTAAACGGGGAAGGTCATCTGATAGCCGCTGGCGGTACCCGGGGTGAGGCCCAGGTTGCGGAAATGCTGTTCGATGTAGGCTGCTGCCTTGCGTTGTCCTTCGGTGGCGGTTTCACGGCCTTCCATCTCGGCACCTGCTACCGTGTAGAGGTGGGTCTTCAGGTCGGTTTCGGTGATGGTGGCGGCGAAGGTTCTGGGGTCCGCCGTCTTGGGTTGTGCCAGGGCCGCATGGGCCGTCAGCAGGCCCGCGAGCATGAGGGAGATTCTCATTGTTTGATGGTTTGGGGCGTCGGGGGTGATGAATGGAAGGTCAGGCGCAGGGGATCTTTCCTACGCGGGTAGCGTGGCGTCCGCCTTCGAAATCGGTGGCGATGAATTTATCCACCATTTGCCGGGAGATCTCTGTGGAGACATAGCGGGCCGGTACACAGAGAATGTTGGCATCGTTATGCGACCGGGCGAGTTCTGCAATGGGTACATTCCAGCAGATGGCAGCACGAATGCCTGCATGCTTGTTGGCGGTCATCGCAACGCCGTTACCTGACCCGCAGAAGAGGATGCCGAAGGCGCATTCACCCTTTTCCACGGCCTCTGCCACGCGGTGGGCATGGTCGGGATAGTCTACGGAGTCCTTGGAATGTGTGCCCATGTCCATGACAGATAGGCCGAGTCCTTCCAGATGCGCTTTGACGTCTTCCTTGTACTCAAATCCCGCATGGTCGCATCCGAGTGCGATCGGCAGGAAGAGGTTGAATGGTGAATGGTTCATGTCTTGCTTGTGTCTTTTCTTGCCGTCCGCCGGCAGGATGGATCAGCTCCATTCCTTCCAGGCTTTCTCCTTCTTGGCATTCACCCGGGCGGATATCAGGATGCTGATCTCGTAAAGGAGCACCAGGGGTATGACGACCACCAGCTGGCTGCCCCAGTCGGGCGAGGGTGTGATGATGGCGGCGATCACCAGCAGGGCCACATAGGCGTACTTTCGGTAGGCGCGCAGGAAGTCCGGCGTGACCAGTCCCATGCTCGACAGCAGCCAGGAGGCCATAGGCAGTTCGAAAGCCAGTCCGGCACCAAGGGTGATGTCGATCAGGGTGTCCAGATAGTCCGAAAGCGTCGGCCTGTATTCGAGCATGGCTGCCGTGCCGATCTTATAGTTGGACAGGAAATTGAAGGTGAAGGGCGCCAGCATGAAATATCCGAAGCCTGCCCCCAGGAAGAAGAATAGGCTCACCCAGAAGATGATGCCACGGGTGTGTTTGAGTTCGTTGTCTGTCAGTGCGGGTTTGATGAAGCGCCATACCTCCCACAGGAGGTAAGGGAAGCCGACGACGATGGAGCAGGTGATGGCCATCGTGATGCTGGACATGAAGGTGCCGCTGACGCTGGTGACCTGCAGTTTCATATCCATCGGGGGCATGCAGAGGGAATCGCCCATACCCAGACTATGACTGAGCGAGCACAGGAACCTGTAGGAAACGAAATCGTTCCGGGTAGGCCCCATGATGATCTGGTCGAAGATGAAATCTATGAATACGAAGCAGACGATGGCGGCGATGAATACGAAGAGGACGGCGCGGACGATATGCCAGCGCAACGCTTCGAGGTGGTCGATGAAGCTCATCTCCGAGCTGTGGTCGTCCACTCCGCGCAAGCGTTGGAAAAAGCCTTTCCGGTCAGAAGAAGTATTGCTCAGCGTTTATGTTTTTAACGGATGTAAAGTTAGGGCATTGCAGTCAAACCTCACCGATCCCCTTCAGGATAGCAGCCTCATTCTGACGGTATCGATGCGGGTGGCAGATACGTTGAGTATCTCAAATTCAAATTGATCGATGACGATGCGTTGTCGTTGCCGGGGAATGCTTTCGTGGTGGGCGATGATGAAGCCGGATAGGGTTTCCGATGACCTGACGGGGATCCCGAACCCGTAGGTATTGTTCAGGTGATCGATCTCCAGCCGTCCGGAGAACATGAATTCCGTGTCGGATATTTTTTGTTCGGTGAACTCATCCGTGTCGTACTCGTCGCGTATATCTCCGAAGATCTCTTCGAGGAGGTCTTCCATCGTGATGATGCCGGCGGTGCCTCCGAACTCATCGACCACCCAGGCGATGGATCTGCGTTCGCGACTGAACCGCTCGATCATTTCCGAGGCCGTCATGCTTTCGGGGACGGCGGGGATGGGCAGCAGGATGGAGGCGATGTCTGCCGCCGGGCGAAACAGGTCGAGCTGGTGGACATATCCCCGGATGCGGTCGATATGTCCCTCATAGACCACGAGCTTGCTGAGTTTGGTGTCCATGAACCGCAGGCGGAGGGTTTCCATGTCGGTGTCGATATCGATGCCTTCGATCTCATTCCTTGGGACGAGGCATTGTCTGATCCGCAGGTTCGGGAGTCCGAGTGCAGCCTCGAGCATCTCCGTGTTCAGTTCATGTGCGTGTTCCGGAGGCGGTGCCCCGGGAAGATAGAATTGTTCGAAGTCGGCCCGGGCAAAGGTTTCGATCTCGGGTCTGACCGGAACGTTGAACAGGTATTTCAGGATCCATCCGGCCATGGCCGCCATGATGCGTCGCACATGGCCAAAGAGCCAGTGGTAGAATCCGAGGATGCCGCCGAAGGCGATGAGGAAGGCGGAATTGCAGGCTTTGAAGAGGGCCCGGCTGAAGAAGAAGACAGCGAGCAGGGCGGTGGCCGCGATCAAGGTGTCGAAAAGGAGTCGGGCAAAAGGTATAAAGGCGGCACCTTTGAGATCGAGCCATTCGTATGTCCATATCCAGGCCGGCTGAAGGAATTCGCCGATCAGGAGTCCGTAGATCACAGCGGAGGTGTGCAGACCGATGTACAGTGTGGCCATGAAGGCCGCCGGTCGGTCGAGATGTCTGGAGATGACGAGTGCTCCGGGGTCTCCCTGTCGCCGTCTGAGTTCCACAGGCAGTCTGTCGACCGTGACGAAGGCGGCTTCTGCGCCGGCGAAGAAGCCGGCGGTAAGGATTGCGGTGACGATGCCTGTCAGCAAGAGCAGCTCCATGGTTGGGTTGTGCGTTGTCGCGGCGGTCGGTTCAGGGTGCTTTCGACAGGAACTTGCCGATGAAATCTTCTGCCTCGGCCAGTGCCGTTGGCAGGTCGTCATTCACGATCACGTGATCGAACCGGTTGGCATGGGACAATTCGAACCCTGCCTTTTCAAGCCGGGCGCGGATGGATGCTTCGGGGTCAGTTCCCCGCTGTCTGAGTCGTCGTTCCAGTTCTTCGAGGCTTGGCGGCCGGATGAACAGGGATGTACACCGGTCGCGGTGCTGTTCCATGACCCGGATGGCGCCCTTGACGTCGATGTCCAGCATGGGCGCCCGGCCGGAGGCCCAGATGCGTTCCACTTCAGACATAAGGGTTCCGTAGTATTTGCCTTCGTACACCATCTCCCATTCCAGAAAAGCGCCAGCGTCAATGAGTTCGCGAAATCTGTCCACGCTCATGAAGTGGTAGTCCTGACCATCCACCTCCCGGCCGCGGGGTGCGCGGGTGGCGGCGGACACGGAGAAGGCCAGCTTGTCGGGGAACCTTTCCAGCAGATGTTTGGTGATCGTTGTCTTTCCGGCACCTGAGGGGGCGGTGATGATCACGATCCGTTGCGGGTGGCCGGACATGCGGGTGCTTATTTGAATCTTTTCTTCTGGAATTTCTGGGGCCTGTTCTTGTTGCCGCCCTGTCCGACCTGGGGTGGACCCGGCCGGTTGTTGTTACGGGGGGTGAAGCCGGGTTTCCCGCGCTTGACGAAGCGCTGTTCGTCGCGCTCACGGTAGGCCTTCACGAAGGGCGTGGCGGTGAATTCCAGTTGTCCGCCGGTGATGGCGTTGAGTTCCTGACGTATGGCGTCGTCATGCACGAGTTCACGGTGCCAGGTGTTATAGGCCAGTTTCATGTAGTAGGCGATGGCGTGCGCGAAGCCGGAACGTTTCTCCGGGTTCTCTTCCGCCAGGGCCTTGTTGATGATGTTCTCCAGATGCACGCCCAGGTGGGAAAATTTGGGATAGCGTTTAGGATACCTCAGCGGCTGGGGTTTGGCGCGGAGCGATTCCCGTGTGGGGATCGGGTATGGGCTGTCCACATCCAGTTTGAAGTCGGAGATGAGGAACAGGTGATCCCAGAGTTTATGCCTGAAATCCTCCTGATTTTTCAGTTGCGGATTGAGGAATCCCATGAGTTCGATGACGGCGAGGGCATTGGCCTGCCTTCTTTCCCGGTCTTCGATGGTGAGCATGTGATCGACCATCTTCTGAACGTGGCGGCCGTATTCCCGCATTTCCAGGTGGTTGCGGGTGGTATTGTACTCCATAACTTTATTAGGTGGAGATACGAAGTTACGTCAAATCCCCCAAATCCGCCAGTGACGTCAAACCCGCCGGCTTTCCCGTAGTTTTGGGGTGTCTGCATGCGCATCGCCATCAATACCAGGTTTTCGAATTACGCCTACGAGGAGGGTTACGGCCGTTTCACGCGGGAGGTCTCCGGCCGGATGGCCGCTGCTTCCGGTGGTACAGATGAGTTCCTGTTTGTGTACGACCGGCCGGTCAGGTCCGGTTTGCCGGAGGGCCCCCGGGTATCTGCGCATGTCCTCGGCCCGCCGGCCCGGCATCCGCTGTTGTGGAAGTTCTGGTACGATGTCAGGGTTCCGGCCTTTCTGAGACGCCGGCGGGCAGATGTCTTTCTCTCTCCGGATGGTCTTTGTTCCTTGAGGACGAGGGTACCCCAGGTCATGGTCATCCATGATCTGGCCTTTAAGCATTTTCCGGCCTTTCTGCCGAAGTGGCAGCAGGCATATCTCGCCTGGCATACGCCTGCCTGTATCCGGAAGGCCGCCCGGGTGATCACGGTATCGGAACATGCGCGGGCAGACATCCTGCGTCACTACCCGTTTGCCGAGGGGAAGGTGGAGGTCGTGTACAATGCTGCCGATCCGGCGTTTCGTCCGGTAGACTGGGGCGTCCGCCAGGCGATGATGGACAAATATGCTGACGGCTGCGCGTATTTCGTAGTGGTCGGGTCGATCCATCCGCGCAAGAACCTGATCAATCTGCTGAAAGGTTTTTCTATCTTCAAGAAGCGCCAGCGATCGAATATGAAGCTGGTCATCACCGGTCGGCTGGCCTGGCAGCATGGTGATTTTGAGGAGATGCTTTCGCGGTATGCCTTTCGTTCGGATGTCCGGCTGACGGGCTATCTGCCTACGGAAGCCATGCCTGCCCTGGTGGGCGGCGCCTATGCGCTCGTGTATCCTTCCCTCTGGGAGGGTTTCGGGATCCCGCTGGTGGAAGCCATGCAGGCGGGGGTGCCCGTGCTGTGTTCGGGGAACTCCTCGAGGATTCCGCGCTTCGGGTGTCGGAAATATTGCGGGAGGCGGCCGACCGGGGATGAATGCGTACCTTTGCCACTTAACCATGACAGCATATGACCTCTACCATTTCCATTGATGTAACACTCGATCCGGACAAGATCCCCGAATCGATCCAGTGGGAAGCCAGTCAGTCGACCGTTGACCAGAAGCAGAAGGCCAAGGCCATGACCCTTTCCTTGTGGGATGGTCAGGAGAAGGCTGCGATGCGCATAGACCTCTGGACCAAGGATATGATGGTCGACGAGATGGCCGACTTCTACTACCAGAACCTGATGGGGCTGGCCGACAGTTTCGACCGGGCTACGCACCAGCAGGAGCTGGCGAGCGACCTGCGCAGGTTTGCGAAGGATTTCTACCAGAAATTCCGCGACCATCAGCAGAAACTGGCGGAAAAGGGACTCTGAGATCCCCTTGTGCCGAAAGGCTCCCGGCCGGAACCTGCCGTGGCAGCCACCCAACTGTTCATCCATCCATAACAGACAGATATGTCATTGGAAAAAAAGGTAAACGACGATATCAAGAAGGCCATGCTGGCCCGTGACGAAGCAGGCCTGAGGGCCTTGCGCGCCATAAAGGCGGCGATCCTGCTGGCACGAACCTCCGAGGGTGGTCAGGCAGAGATGGTTGCCGAGGATGAGCTGCGGCTTTTGCAAAAACTGGTCAAGCAACGCCGGGATTCGCTGGAGATCTATGAGAAGCAGCAGCGTCCGGACCTGGCCGTGAAGGAGCGTGAGGAGATCGAAGTGATCGAGCGGTTCCTTCCGGGACAGCTTTCCGCGGAGGATCTCAAGGAGGCCATTGCGGCCATCATAGCGGAGGCCGGTGCAACCGGTCCTGCTGATATGGGCCGGGTAATGGGGCTGGCGACGAAGCGGCTGACCGGCCAGGCTGACGGCAAGGCCATCTCGGAGGTCGTGCGCGGACTGCTCTCAAACCTCGGCTGATGTGGGTGGATATTGTCACGGTGAGCATTCTGGCCTATGCGGGTTGGCAGGGTTTCAGGAAAGGGTTCATCATGGCATTGTTCTCGTTTGCGGCCCTGTTCATCGGGTGGGCAGCCGCCATGAAATGCTCTGCGATCGCGGCCGTCTGGCTTTCCAGGACCTTCGGTATGCCATCAAAATGGTGGCCGATACTGGCCTTCGTGGCAGTGCTACTGCTGGTTTCGGCCCTGGTCAGGAATGTGGGCCGGCTCCTGGAGAAGACGGCAGAGGATGTCATGCTGGGACCGCTGAACCGGATGGCGGGTTTCGTGGTTTTTGCATCGTTGTATTTGATGCTATACAGCATCCTGTTATTTTACATTGACGAATTGGGAATGATAAGTCCCGAAGTGCGCAAAGCTTCGAGTACCTTTGCGGTCATTTCGGGATGGGCGCCCGCTGCCATGGCTGCGCTGGGGAAACTTCTCCCTTTCCTGGGAGATGCCTTTCAGGAACTGCAGCGTTTTTTCGACGGATTGCCCGTTCAGGGATCAGGAAGACCTACGCTTGATGCCGCCAGATTCCCCTTTAGCGGAATAACAGCATCTGCGTATTTGATTTAAACCACTATTTTAGCGGACGGACTGCTAACACAAGTAACCAGAATTTGATGGATTATTCGGTCAAACAGGAAGGTAAATTCAGGTACATAGAAGAGGGACAGGGCGAGACGCTGCTGTTGCTTCACGGGCTGTTTGGCGCCATGAGCAATTTCCGCGGCATCATCGACCATTTCCGGAACGAGGGCTTCAGGGTCATTGTCCCGATCCTTCCGCTTTTCGATCTGGATCTGCTGCATACCTCCGTTGGAGGCCTTCAGAAGTTCGTGCACAAGTTCATTGAGCACAAGGATCTGCGCGATATTCATCTGCTGGGTAATTCCCTGGGCGGTCACGTGGCGCTGGTGTATGTGCTGAAGCATCCGGAGCGGGTACGTTCACTGATCCTGACCGGCAGCTCCGGTCTTTTCGAGCACGGCATGGGCGACAGCTATCCCAAGCGCGGTGACTATGAATACATAAAGAATAAGACCGAGCAAACCTTCTACGATCCCCGGACAGCCACCAAGGAACTGGTGGATGAGGTCTTTGGCATCGTCAACGAGCGGCTGAAGGTGATCAAGATCCTGGCGCTGGCCAAGAGTGCCATCCGCAATAATCTCTCAGACGAGCTCAAGGAGATCGATAAGCCGACCCTGCTCATCTGGGGAAATAACGACATCGTGACCCCGCCCTACGTGGGCCGGGAGTTCCAGCGGCTCATCCGCGGCAGCGAGCTGCACTTCATTGACAAGTGCGGCCATGCACCGATGATGGAGCTGCCGGATGATTTCAACGTCATTCTGAAACAGTTTCTGCTGAAGCTGAAGCAGACGGAACCCGTCGGCTGAGGTCTTTCGGCTTCCATATCCAAAGAGGAGACGCGTCTCATGTATTGCGAACAACTCATCTCGGGAGAAATCCCCGTGCTTCGTCCGCACGACTCCGTCGGACATGCACTCCACCAGATGGAGGAGTGGAAGTTACGGCATCTGCCCGTGACAGAGGGTGCCCGCTATCTCGGGTTGCTTGCCGAGGACGATCTGCTGGACCTGTCGGAGGATACCGAACTGGCGCCGCTGACGGATCGGCTTCGGAAGGTTTCCGTACACACCCATGATATATTCCTGACGGCCGTCAAGCGGAGCCGGGAGATGCATACCGATGTCGTGGCCGTCTTGTCGGAACAGGACGACTACGAAGGCGTGATCACCCAGGAGGGGATGATGCGTGAGCTTTCGAGATTTACGGGGGTGACCGAGAGTGGATCTTTGGTGGTCCTGGAAATGGACAGGCATACTTATGCTCCGGGTGAGATCAACCGGCTGGTGGAATCCAACGATGCGATCATCACGCAGCTCAACACCTGGTACGACCCGGCCAGCCAGCGTCTGACGGTGATCCTGCGTATCAACAGGGAGGAGGTATCAGATATTGTCGCCACTTTTCAGCGCTATGAGTACACTGTCCGCTACTACCTGGGCGAGGAGTTATTCCGCAACGAATTGCAGTCGAATTTGGAACATCTGTTGAATTATCTCAACATCTGACCTACTGCTCCCCGTATTCATGTAATTTTCAGGCATGTTGGTGCCTGTGAAACCCCTCTTGCTGATCATTTGCTGCCTGATGGCGGTGGTTCGGGCGTCGGCACAGCCTTCAGCTGCCATGGAACCCGGAGGTCCGGACACCCTCAATCCGGACGTACGTCACACCATCCGTACCATCCTGGTGCAGGGCGCCCGCAAGACCCGCCCACACATTATCCGCCGGGAGTTTGCCCTGGAAGAGGGCCGGTCCTACCTCTGCCCGACATCATTTCAGGCATACGTACCACCCGTCAGAATCTCATCAACACGGCGCTTTTCGTGGACGTGACGGTACAGCCCTGTCACTGGGAGGGGGATACGCTGGATATTATGGTCGAACTCAAGGAGCGGTGGTATTACTGGCCCTTCTTTTATTTCAAGCCCATCGATCGTAACTGGAACGTCTGGCTCAACCAGTATGACGCGAGCCTGGAGCGGGTCAACTATGGGATCAAACTGAAGGGCGACAATATCACGGGGCGGAATGATAAGATCAATATCTGGGTCATTGACGGATATGCCCGCCAGCTGACCCTGAAATATTTCAATCCTTTTGCCGATCGATCGCTCCGCCACGGATACGGCTTCGAGTTGTCGAGGTCCTTCACGCGGGAGGTCAACTACGGCAGCCTGGGCAATCGCCAGCAGTTCTTCAAGGCCCCGGACGAGTTCATGCGCAGGCAGTACTACGCGGGGCTCACCTATTCGTACCGGAAGGGGTCGATCAACCGGCATACGGCCCGTCTGGGTTACGTCAGCGAATCGGTGTCGGATTCGATCCTGCGCCGCAATCCGGAATTTCTGGCCGAAGGCCATCGATCGGTCTCCTATCCGATGCTCAACTACCATTTCCAGCACCTGGATGTGGATTACATACCCTATCCGAACCGTGGACACACTTTCGAGTTTCAGTTCACCAGGATGGGTGTTGGAGGCCCTGTCGATCTCTGGCAGTTCAACGCCCGGGGATCCAGGCACTGGACACTCCCCCGCAAATTGTTTTTCAGTTTGCAGGGGGATATGGGTTTGAAACTTCCCTTTGATCAGCCCTTTGTGAACAGGAACCTGATGGGATATGGTGATATGTTCCTGCGGGGACTGGAGTATTATGTGGTGGATGGTGTCGCGGGAGGGGTCATACGGAGTACGCTGCGTCGTCGGGTCGCCGACTGGCGCCTGCGCACCGGTCTGAAATCCAGAACGTATGGAGTCATTCCCTTTCAGTTCTATGCGAAGACCTTTGCCGATTTCGGCTATGTGTATGATCCGCAGCGGAATGCGGATGACCGCCTGGCCAACCGCTTCATGTACACGGGGGGCTTCGGACTGGATGTAATTACCATCTATGACTGGGTCGTGCGGCTCGAGTTCAGTTTCAATCAATTCAGGGAGGGGGGCTTCTTCTTCCACAAGAACCCCTTCTGACGGGCGACTGTTTGTCGGGGGAAGTTGTACTTTAGCGGGATGAAAGTAGCGATCTACAGCCGTGGCGGTGAAAGCGTCCGGCCAGGGGATGTCCATAAACTGCTGGAAGCCCTCAGGAATGTTCGCATCACCCCGGTGATCCACGAAGACATCTTTCATCAGGTGAGTCATCATATCGAGGGGTCGGCCGACATCCCGGTGTTCCGTCATTCTGCCGATCTGGATGAGCATTTCGATTGCCTGGTCAGTCTGGGTGGCGACGGCACGCTGCTCGACACCGTCACCCTGGTCCGGAATAAGAATATCCCTGTCCTCGGCATTAATTTCGGCAGGCTGGGATTCCTGGCGAGCTTGGGTAAGGAGAACCTGGATGCGGCCGTCCGGGCACTGGCAGATCGTAACTATGTGATCGACAAGCGAACCCTGATCCACCTGGATGCGGATGTGCCCCTGTTCGGTGAAACGCCATACGCCCTCAACGAGTTTGTCATCCACAAGCGGGATGTTTCCCCGATGATCCGGATCCATACCTATCTGAACGGGGAGCCGTTGAATAATTACTGGGCGGACGGACTGATCGTTGCCACACCCACCGGGTCCACCGGGTATTCACTCAGCTGCAATGGTCCGTTGTTGTTCCCTGATGCGGGCGGTTTTATCATCAATCCGGTGGCACCTCACAATCTGAATGTGCGTCCCATTGTGGTGCCGGACGATTCTGTGATCTCCTTCGAAGTGGAGGGCAGGACCGACCAGTTGATCTGTACGATGGATTCGAGGAAGGAGATCGTGGACCGGAAGGTCCAGCTGGCGGTCAAGAAGGAATCCTTCAAGATCAGTCTGATCCGGCTTCAGGAGAACACCTTCCTGCAGACCCTGCGCGACAAGCTGGCCTGGGGACTGGACGCCCGGAACTGAAGGGTTCCGTTTTTTGTTTTCGTTAAAGGATCATCGGTTACTTTTGCCATCCGCCATGGGAAGAATTCCGTTCATCGTTTGTTGCGTGCTGTTGTTGAGGGCCGGCTTTGTGTCGGGCCAGCCGCAGTCGTTCGTCCATGAGGGGGAGATCGGCATCACGTTTGGCGCTGCCCATTATTTCGGCGATCTGAACAACCGGGCCGCCGTGAATCGCCCCAAGCCATCTGTCGGGTTTTTCATGCGCAAGCAGATCGGGAACTATGTGGCGGTGCGACTGGCGGCCAACTATGCGGAGCTGGGATATTCTGACCGTTACAGCGATATTGAATTCAACCGCCGGCGGAATCTGAGTTTCAACACGCACCTCTTCGAGGTCGGGCTGCAGGGTGATTTCAACTTCTTCCGGTTCGAGCCCTGGAGCGACGAGTTCTTTTTCACGCCCTATGTGACGCTGGGTGCCGGGATCTTCAATTTCAATCCGTATGCGTTTATCGACGGGGAGAAGCATTTCCTGCGGCCACTGGGTACGGAGGGCCAGGGGTCGTCCATGTATCCGGAGCGTACCTTTTACCGGAACATGGCTTTTTCCTTTCCGATCGGGATGGGCGTCAAGTACAATCTGACGCGTAATATCAACCTGGTACTGGAGGCGACGCATCGGTTCACGACCACCGATTATCTGGACGATGTCAGTAGCACCTATGCAGGTGCAGGAGCCTTCTCGCCTCGTCCGGATGGCAGCGTATCCGTGGCTTATCAGTTACAGGACCGGTCGGGCGATACCGGTACGCCGATCGGGTTCGCCGGTCGTCAGCGGGGTTTCAGCGCTCAACGCGACCAGTACATTTTCGTTCAGGCAGGCATCTCTCTCTCGCTTTCGTCTTACCGATGTCCGGAGTAATTGCCTGCCCTTGCTGTTTTTGGTCCATCTTCCCGGCATAGTAGTATCTTTGCACATTATTTCAGCATATGACATCCAAGGAGAAGATCGATCTGCAACGGCTGCCCCGACACATCGCCATCATTATGGACGGCAATGGACGTTGGGCCCAGGAGCAGGGACAGGATCGCCTCTACGGTCATTTCCACGGCGTGGAGAGTGTGCGCAACATCGTCGAAGGGTGCGCGGAGCTGAATGTGGAGTATCTGACGCTGTATGCTTTTTCCACGGAGAACTGGGACAGGCCTGAACCGGAGGTGACCGGGCTGATGGAGTTGCTGGTGGAGACCATCCGCAAGGAGGTACCGATCCTGAATCGTAACAATATACGTCTGCATGTCATAGGTGATATGTCGATGTTACCAGACTACGCCAAACAGGCGCTTTCTGAGGCCCTGGAGATGACAGCTGCGAACACGGGTCTGAATCTGGTGATGGCGCTGAGTTACAGTTCCAGGTGGGAGCTTGTCAATGCGGTGAAACGGATCGCAAGGGATGTAAAGGAAGGCAAGGTAGATCCGGACGCCATCGGTCAGGATACCCTGCAGAACTACCTCGCCACCAGCGGATTTCCGGATCCCGAGCTGATGATCCGGACGAGCGGGGAATATCGCATCAGCAATTTCCTGCTGTACCAGCTGGCATATGCGGAGCTGTATTTTACATCGACGCGCTGGCCGGATTTCCGGAAGGAGCACCTCTATGAAGCCATCATCGACTACCAGGGCCGTGAGCGGAGATTTGGAAAGACGGGCCGTCAATTACAGGAGGAAGTCGATGCGAATGCGTGATCACAGGGGTGAATGCCCCTTCTTTAACATACCATTACACAAAAAGCAGTTATTTTGCCCCTTCGTAAAGTAACCCGGATGAAGCGGACCCTGTCGTTCCTTGGCCTTTTTCTTTTTACACTCTCGGCTTTCTCCGGGTTTGCACAGACGGACACCATACCGCCAGCCTCGGTGGATCCGGAGCTGTTGGCCATTTTTGAGGCCAAGATCCCCAGAAAATATACCATTGCCGATATCAAGGTCACGGGTAACGTGAAATTTGATGCGGCCATTGTCATTTCCGTGTCCGGCCTTTCGGTCGGAGATGAGGTGACCATTCCGGGGGGTGACAACTTCGCCAAGGCCATCAACAAGCTTTGGGCGCAGAACATGTTCACCAACATCAACATCTTCATCACCAAACTGGAGGACCGGAACATCTGGGTGGAGATCGTCGCCCAGGAGCGCCCCATGCTATCGGATTTCCGTTTCTCGGGCATCCGCAAAGGGGAGGCTGAGGAATTGAAGGATAAAGTAGGCCTGTTCAAAAGCCGTGTGGTCACCGATAATATGCGTCTGTCGGCTCTCGAAGCCATCTCGAAGTATTACACGGAGAAGGGATTCCAGGGTGCAGAGACAAAGATCAAGGAGCTACCCGATCCGAATGCGGCAGGTCGCGTCATTCTGGAGTTTCAGATCGACAAGGGAAACAAGGTCCGGATCGATCAGGTGCATTTCTTTGGCAACAATTCCGTTGAGGAGACCAAGCTGAAGAAGAAAATGAAGGGGACGAAGGAGCGGATGCGATTCACCCTGCAGCCGGACAGCATATGGACTCCTTATGGTCAGGTCAGCGGCATGTCTGCCAGGCAATTCGTCCAGGAGAAGAAGTTCCTGATACCAACGCAGACCCTTCAGTACCTCGAGCCATGGTTCCGCTTCCGTTTTGGTTCCGCCAAGTTCAATGATAAAAAGTATCGCGAAGACAAGGAGAAGGTCCTGGAATACTATAATTCCATCGGCTACCGCGATGCCGTGATCGCATCGGATACGCAGTATTATGACCGCAAGGGCAACCTGAACGTGGCCCTGAAGGTAGATGAGGGCAAGCGCTACTATTTCGGCAATATGACCTGGAAGGGCAACACGAAGTATCCCGATTCTATCCTGAATATGTTGCTAGGCATTCGTAAGGGCGAGATCTACAATATCGAGACGCTTAACAAGAAACTCGGCAAGCAGCTCTCGCAGGAGGGCGGAGACATCAGCTCGCTGTATATGGACAACGGGTATCTGTTCTTCCAGATCGATCCGGTGGAGACTTCGGTGTACAACGACACCATCGATCACGAGATCCGCATCATGGAAGGCCCGCAGGCCACCATCAAGAACATCAAGATCGAAGGCAACGACAAAACCCGCGAATACGTCATCCGCCGGGAGATCCGTACATTGCCCGGCGAAAAGTTCAGCCGGTCGGACATCATTCGAACCCAGCGGGAACTTTCGCAGCTTGGTTATTTCAACCAGGAGAAGATCGGCATCAATCCCGTGCCCAACCAGGAGGACGGAACGGTGGATATCAACTATTCATTGGAGGAGAAGTCTTCTGACCAGCTTGAACTGAGTGCAGGATGGGGCGGTAATATCGGCCTGACGGGAACGCTCGGTGTGACCTTCAATAATTTTTCGATCAAGAACATCTTCAGTAAGGAGTCGTGGGATCCCCTGCCCTCCGGTGGTGGCCAGAAGCTGAGTCTGAGGTTCCAGTCGAACGGACGCTTCTTCCGATCGCTCAACTTTTCGTTCACCGAACCCTGGTTAGGTGGAAAAAAGCGGAACTCCTTCACGGTCAGCATCTTCAACACCCGATTCTCCAATGCATACAACCCCTACACGGGGATGTTCGATCGTAATTACGCTGATTCCTCGTTCCTGAATACGACGGGTGGTTCCATTTCCCTGGGTAAGCAGTTGAAGTGGCCGGATGACTTCTTCACGCTGGTGTACACGCTGAGTTACATCAATTACGAGTCGAGGAACTATGCCATCTTCCCGACCTTCTCGACGGGTAAGTCGTCCAACCTCAACCTGCGCATTGCGCTGTCGCGCGCATCTGTTGACCAGCCGATCTTCCCGCGGAGTGGTTCGAACTTTATGTTGAGTGGTGCCTTCACACCGCCATGGTCATCGTTCCTGGGTATCGATCAGAATGATATCTATAAGCTGGTGGAGTATCATAAGTGGCGCTTCAATGCTGAGTGGTTCGTTCCGCTGGGCCGTGCCACGGGAGAAGATAAGTCGAGGCAGTTCGTACTCCGTTTTGCTGCCAAGTATGGTTTCATGGGCCGGTACAACAAAGATCTGCCGATCTCTCCTTTCGAACGTTTCCAGGTGGGGGATGCCGGTCTGACCAACAACTTTGGTGTCCTTGGATATGATATCATCGCACATCGAGGCTATCCGGTCTACCAGGTCTCTGATCCGACGATCAATCCAGATATCTCCCGTGCCTCGAACTTCTTCACCATCTTCAACAAGTATACGATGGAGTTGAGGTATCCGTTCGTCACGAACCCGAGCAGTACGATCTTCGGTCTGGCCTTCTTCGAGGCGGCCAACGGCTGGTATAGTGTCAAGCAGTGGAATCCTTTCGAGCTGAGGCGTTCTGTGGGCGTAGGTGTCCGTTTCTTCCTGCCGATGTTCGGTCTGCTCGGATTTGACTATGGCATTGGCCTTGACCGGGTAACTGCGACCGGCAAGCTCAGAGATGCCAGCAAATTTACCTTCATGCTTGGTTTCGAACCTGAATAAACCCACCATAATCTATACACAATAAATATCGCGGCCATGAAGCATTGGATCCTTTCTGCGCTGTTCATCGGACTGACTACGTTTTCCGCATCGGCGCAGCGTTATGCCGTCATAGACACCAAGTATATCCTTGACCGGATGCCGGAATACAAGGAGGCACAGCAGAAACTGGATCTGGCGAGTGAGCAGTGGCAAAAGGAGATCGAGGCGAAGCAGGCGCAACTAGATGCGATGTACAGGAGTTTCGAGGCGGAGCAGGTCATGCTCAGCGAGACGTTGCGCAGGAAGCGTGAGGATGAACTCTTCAACCGCGAAAAGGAACTGCGTGATCTGCAGAAGCGCAGGTTCGGTTTCGAGGGCGACCTGTTCAAGCGACGTCAGGAGCTGGTAAAGCCGATACAGGACAAGGTGTACAATGCCATTCAGAAGCTGGCCACTGAGCGTCAGTATGATTTTATTTTAGACAAAAGTGAAGGAATTACCATTATATTTGCCGACCCTAAACTGGACAAAAGCGACGATATTTTGAAGGCGCTGGGTGTTAAATGACCGTGAAAACGCAAACCACCCGCAACCTTTGATCGTTGCAGAACGACTTAACAGATAACAAAACAAACCAATCAATGAAAAAAGTATTGTTCCTGGGCATGATGTTCATTGCACTGGCCTCCGCCGGCTCGCTGAGTGCCCAGACAAAATTCGCCTACGTCAGTGTCGATGAAGTCGTGCAGCTGATGCCCGAATATAAGAAGGCCATGTCTGAAATGTCTCAGTTCGACAGCGCCCTGCAGATCAACTACGCAGAAACCGTTCGCGAGTTGAATCGCCAGGACAGCATCTTCAAGGCTGATTCCACCAAGTGGTCGAATGCCATTCGCACGGCCAATCGTGAGAAGATGAAGAAGTTGCTCGTTGACCTCCAGGGCTTCGAAAGCAGCTATCAGCAGCAGATGCAGCAGAAGCAGGAAGAGTTAATGACGCCCGTTGCCCAGAAGGCGAACGCACTCATTGCTGAGGTTGCCAAAGCCAGTGGTTATGCTTATGTTCTCAGAAAGGAAGCGTTACTGGTACAGCCGGATGCCGACGATCTGTTGCCCGCGATACGAAAGAAATTGGGTGCAGGTGGATCTGCGCCACCGAAGCCGGCCGGCGGAAAGTAAGAATATTATCCCAACGTATTTGAATAAGAGGGAAAGAAGGCCGGTGTGGTCCTCTTTCCCTCTTATTTTTTAAGCCTGTGTCCCGTGATATTCAGGGGACGGCGATCACCAAATCTGTCTCGCCCGTATGCAGATACCGAGCCTTGCCTCATCCGAAAAGGGTCCGATCGGTGTATTTGATTCAGGATATGGAGGGCTGACGATCTTGTCTTCCCTGGTCAGGTATCTTCCAGGCCATGATTTCATCTATCTTGGAGATAATGCCCGGGCGCCATATGGACCGCGTTCTTTTGAGACCGTGTATGCATATACCCGCGAGGCGGTGCGGTGGTTTTTTGCTCAGGGGTGTCATCTGGTGATCCTGGCCTGTAATACGGCATCGGCCAAAGCGCTGCGCAATATTCAGCAACAAGATCTGCCGTTATGGGCGCCAGACCGTCGGGTCCTGGGTGTGATCCGGCCTACAGCGGAAGTGATCGGCGCTTTTACGAAGTCAGGGGATGTCGGCATCCTGGCGACCGATGGCACGGTGCGTTCGGAATCCTATCCGCTGGAGATCCGCAAATTCTTTCCCAAGGTTCGGGTGTGGCAGCAGGCCTGTCCGATCTGGGTGCCATTGATCGAGACCGGCGAGTACCTGGATCCATCTGCTGATTCTTTCATCCGAAAGTATCCGGATGCCCTGCTGAGTCGGTGTCCTGATATTGATACGATCCTGCTGGCTTGTACGCATTTTCCGCTCTTGGCCGATCGGATCCGCCGGTTCCTGCCTTCAGGTGTCAGGGTGATCGAGCAGGGAGCCATCGTTGCGGAGAGCCTGAGGGATTATCTTGACAGGCATCCGGAGATGAGGCAGCGCATTTCAGGTGCAGACTCGGGGGTAGGTTCCCGAACATTCTACACGACGGACAGGGCTGATATCTTCGATCGGGAGGCCGCCCGTTTCTATCCCGGGGTCATTTCTTCTGCCCATATCAGGTTATCGTCGGAAACCGGTTGGTGATTCTCTGAAAAATCCATACCTTTGCCATCCTTTCACAAATCTACGGGTGTGGTGACCTGTGGATGGAATGAGTAACAGGGTCGTTCTCCCGGCCCATTTTACAGCAACGCGTTAATGCACTAACACAATGAAACGTACATTTCAACCCCATCGCCGCCGCCGGAAGTCTGTTCATGGTTTCCGCAAGCGCATGCAAACGGCCAATGGTCGTAAGGTTCTGGCCAGCCGTCGCCGCAAGGGACGTCACAAGCTTACGGTCTCCGACGAATTCAAACAGAAGTAATTCGGGGGTATCTGATATTTTTTCATAGCTCCGGTATGTATACCGGGGCTATTTTTGTTTTACCTGTTACAAGTCTGCGCCATTGAACGCGAGATATACGCTTCCACGCACCGAGCGGCTGAAGAGCCGGAAGACCATTGCGGCCCTGTTCGCTTCTGCGCAGGGCATATCGGTGGATCAGGTCCGCGCCCTACACTTGATAGAGCCGAATGCAGAGGGCGGCGTTCAGGTGGGTTTCAGTGCCCCTGCCAGGCAGTTTAGGCAGGCGGTAGATCGTAATCGTGTCAAGCGGCTGCTACGGGAGGCCTGGCGATTGCAGCAGCTTCCGCTGCGCGAATATTTTGAGGGACGAACGGAGCGACTGGTCGTATTCATGATCTATCGGGGAAAGCAATTGCCTGACCAGGGAGCGGTGATGCAGCAAGTAGCAGGGGTCATCCAAAAACTTCAACAGCGATATGTGCGATCATCGGTCTGAGGGTGAAGCCGGCCTTCCGCTGTGGCGGCGGTTGCTGATCTTTCCGTTGGTGGCGCCCATTCGCGTGTATCAATGGGTGATCTCTCCCATGTTGCCGCCGAAGTGCCGGTACACGCCAACCTGTTCTGCCTATGCGATCACGGCGTTGCGTCGTCATGGACCGATCCGGGGAACCTGGCTGGCTGTCAGAAGGATTTCAAGATGTCATCCCTGGGGCGGATCGGGATATGATCCGGTACCATGAATGAAAGAGGGCACGGATTATAACCCGTGCCCTCTTTGTATGGATCATTGATGGACCGATCTTACTTTCCGAATCTTTCCGCCACCTTGTTCCAGTTGACGACATTCCAGAAGGCAGACAGGTAATCTGCCCGGCGGTTCTGGTATTTCAGGTAGTAGGCGTGTTCCCATACATCGACGCCGAGGATCGGGGTTCCCTTCACTTCTGCGACGTCCATCAGCGGGTTATCCTGGTTAGGGGTGCTGCTAATGTGGAGTGCACCGTCCTTAACGATCAGCCAGGCCCAGCCGCTACCAAATCGAGTCATGCCGGCGGTGCTGAATTTCTCTTTGAAGGCATCGAAGGATCCAAAGGCGGCATCGATGGCAGCGGCCAGCGCACCGGTGGGGGCCCCGCCAGCGTTGGGTGCGAGGGATTCCCAGAAGAAGGTATGATTCCAGTGTCCTCCGCCGTTGTTGCGGACGGCCGGGGAGATGGTGCCTGCGACAGCCACGAGTTCCTCGAGGCTCTTTCCCTCATGCTCCGTTCCTGCGATGGCCTTGTTCAGATTGTCAACATACGCCTGGTGATGCTTACCATGATGTATCTGCATCGTCGTCGTGTCGATATGGGGTTCGAGTGCATCATGGCCGTAAGGCAGGGGTGCTAATGTGAATGGCATATTCTTAGTTTTTTTGGAAAAACAAAGGTAAGCCCATTCAGTTCAGCCTGTTCAGCGAACTTGAATGATACAGGAAAAACGACAATTTTTATGTCATGGATGAAGCCTGTCGGGCATCAGCGTCTGGCGCGGAAGAATGCTTTCATCAGTTCGGCCGCCTCCTGCGCAAGTACGCCCCGGGTGATGGTAGCCTTAGGGTGAAAGGCCCAGTTATCGCCCGTGAAATGCCGATGTCCGTTCTTCTCATCATCTGCACCCCAAACGATGCGGTCGATCTTGCTCCAGTAGATGGCTCCTGTGCACATCAGACAGGGTTCGAGGGTGACGTACAGCGTTGCTTCTGTCAGGTATTTGGCACCGATCTGGTTGAAAGCGGAGGTCAGGGCGATCATTTCGGCGTGTGCGGTGGCGTCATTCAGGCGTTCCACCATGTTATGTCCTCGTGCGAGGATGCGGCCACCGGCCACGACGATGGCTCCCACGGGCACTTCCCCGGCATCAAACGCCTTTTGCGCCTCGGTCAGGGCCATCTTCATGAAATGTTCGTCGTCCAGGATCATCCCGCGAAATAACTCAATTCATGCGACTTTTATCGCAACACCGGGGCATCACCGGATCATAACATGCTGAATTCGTACATTAGGATATGTGTTTTTACAACGGGATCAATGTAAATCGCGCCGAGCACATTCGATTGAAGAAGATCGAGCAGGAGATCGGGTCTTTCAGGCCGGAGTTGCAGCGCCCGATGCAGAGCGGGTTTGCCTACGGCCAGTGGCCTGTATTGCGGCCTAAAGATGGCGGCAAGGATGCGGACCTGGTGCTTATGCACTGGGAGCTGGTCCCCTTTTATATCCGAACAGCTGCAGACTGGATGCATTTCAGGCATGGCGGTCTGAATCCAAAGACGGGCAGGCGCGATCCGCCCAGAAATACGTTGAACGCGATTGGCGAAGAGATGTTGGAAAAGGTATCCTACAAACAGGCGGCTCAGCAGCGGAGATGCCTGGTATTGTCATCCGGCTTCTACGAATGGAGGCATTTCACACCCCCCGGCTCGAAAAAGGATCAGGCATATCCGTATCACATTACGTTGCCCGGTCATGAATATTTCTTCATGGGTGGCATCTGGCAGCCGTGGACGGATCAGGAGACGGGCGAGACGATGGAGACCTTTGCGATCGTAACCACCGCAGCGAACACGCTGATGTCGGAGGTGCACAATCGCAAACAACGCATGCCACTGATCCTGGACGAGGATCACGCCGAGGCGTGGATCCGGGCGGACCTGCCGGAAACAGAACTCCGTGCGCTGGCTACGTGGCAGTATCCGTCGGCACAGATGCATGCGCAGACGATCCGTAAGGATTTCAGGGAGGCGGCCGATCCGACCCAGCCATTCACCTATCCTGAGTTGCCTTTACTGACGGCATGATCGTCATACGCGGATGTAGATCCGCTTTCTGTCGAGGATGCGTCCGGCGATCCAGCAGATGAACATGAAAGTAACAGCGAAAAGCAGGGACCCATTCGCGCCCGGCAGAATGGACTGGAAGAGCATATCGTTCACATATTCGTACACGGACCGATTTCCGGCAGGTATGGCCCACATCAGGATGGCCAGGAGTTCAGACAGCAGATATATGAACAGCGGGTTTCTGCCGAATGCCCCGAAGAATCCTGCTCCCACCTTGTATCTGTGTATTTCCGTCAGAAAGATGAGCAGTGCAAGGATGGCCATCGACAGGCCGCCGGTGAGCAGGCTGAAGGAGCTTGTCCACAGTTTCTTGTTGACCGGGAACAGCCGGTCCCACAGATAAGCGACGAACAGCATCACCATGGCAGCGATCATCACATCGGCAACGACTTTGTAACGATCACCGTTCCTGCGGATGTGTTCGGCTGCGAGGTAGCCTGCCCATACATTGATCAGGGACGGCAGGGTGCTCAGGAGTCCCTCAGGATCGAACGCGATGTCATCTCCGTGGTACAGGTGTGCATCTCCGAGCAGCAGTCTGTCGATCTGCCTGGCCAGGTTGTTTTCGATGGTGTAATCACCACCCCAGGCCATGAGTGCCCAGTACCCGATCAATATCAGCAGGCCGGTGATCCAAATGCTTCTGACATTCAGCGAGCGGAGCAAGAGCGCGCTGATACCATAGCAGAGGGCGATGCGCTGCAGCACGCCGAGGATGCGGGTTTCCGAGATGTGTTTCCATGTCCAACCGCCGCTTTCATCGAAGCGCACGAATGGGAACCAATACATCAGATAGCCAAGTCCGAAGATCAGGGCGGTGCGTTTCAGGATCTTCCATATCGCCTGTTTATCTTCCATGGCCTGCAGTTTCGGCATGGTGAAGGCCAGTGCATTTCCCACGACAAACAGGAAGGTCGGAAATACCAGGTCTGTCGGTGTGAATCCGTGCCATTCCGCATGTTGCAGCAGCGCGTAAGGCTCGGCTCCTGATCCGCCGGTATTAACGATGATCATGAAGCAAACAGTGATCCCCCGCAGCAGGTCGATGGCCGGGTATCTGGTGATGGCGGTCTGGGTCATGGCATTTGGCGTCTGAGCTCAAGTTATTGAAAGCCACTCAGAATCCGGCCATGCCAACAGTGAAAATTCTTATCGGACATGCCGTCCGCAGTTTCAAATCCTCAGTCCATCGATGTCGATCTCGGCAATGCCCCATTCATCTGATCTGCTCCGCTGGAAGGTCACGAACCAGTCACCGCGGATGATCTCGCAGCGGTCTTTCATGCATAGTGCGGTTTCATGCGAGCCGTGGACGGTGCAGGTATCTTGTTCCATGATGGTGCGGCAGATCCGTTTGTCGAGTCCGAGCACATCCTCATACGGAGCCCTGAATCTCATCAGTCTTTGCTGGATGGAGGTGCGGTCGTGATGGTCGAATCCGTTCAGCCGCAGGGGCCTTTCTTTGGTAATTTCTCCGAGCGGTGCCTTTCCGGAGATGATGGATTGGAGGCATGCTTCCTGAGCAATGCGTTCGAGGCGGGATCCTTCCGGTGCAGGGTGCGCTTCAAACAGGAAGCAATGGATACCGGGGCTGTCGAGCACGCAGATCTCCATCAGATCTTTGGTCAGGAAGCGGTAGAATGCTTCCGGATCGATGTTCTTTTCCATCGGCCGTACCTCTATCCCATGTCCGGCCAGTCGTTCTTGCAGTTCCCGCAGTGCTTCCGGCAGTTCGTCTTCCGAAAGTTCCTCCGCCGGGCGGATATCGGCCGGGCTGCCGATCTTTTCGAACACCGTCAGGTTTTTTCCGTTCCGGTGTGCCTCTTCCATGGCGAGCACGTGTTTGAGGAAGGCGTGTTCCAGGGCGGGCTCCATTTTTTCCGAATCCTGTCCGCTACCGAACCGGGCACCATATTCGAGCATAAGTTTCATCTTGATGATCTCGTTTTCGATCCTGAGTTGATCGTCGAGACTGATCCTGTTCCGTTGTTCTTTTCCGGCCATGTGACTTGTTTTGGTAAAAGTCACACGCAAGGCCTTCTCCACCTCGTCGTGATCAACGGATTCCGGGGTGATTTTTCTGTGTCGATGTTCGTTTTTCCGGCCTTTCTGCACTGTGTAAACACGTGCTGATCAGGGTAGGAAGGCGAACAGGTTGACGACCTCCGTTGTACTGCCGGCGTATGCCTGTCGCGTCAGTACGAGGCTATGGGCCATGAAGCTGGTGAACGGCCTTTCCTTGTCTGTCGCCGGTATGTCCGGCATCGCGCTCATGCCGGATGTCCCCTCCTGACGGCAGGCGTGGTTTGTTTCGCGGTGGACGGGCCCCATTCGGCAAGCGCGGATGTAGTCGTCGATCACCGACAGTTTTTCCGATAGTCCGCACAGGGTGTCGGTATCCGTCACGGCCATTCTCCAGCCGCCGGCCGGATGGCGTTCGGGTTTTTCCAGGCTGATCGGGAAACGCCGTTGCATCCGGCACACGCGCTGCACCCAGCGGATGATGGTGTCTTCCATGGCCTCGCGTCCGCGGAAGGCGATCAGAGGGATGGATGGCAGTTGTGCACGCAGTGGTTCTGTCGCCCGCCCTCCGTTGAGTTGTCTGATCCGTTCTGCGGCTTCGCCTTCGGGGCAGATCACGAGCCGGTACATCCATTCCTGCCAGGCGGTTTCTCCGCCCTGCGGTTTCCAAGGCGCAGTTTCGTTCGTCCGTGTGGTCATTCCAACCATGGGGAAATAAATTTCTGTGATAAATTGTTTAGCATGAAATTACTAAATAATTTAGTATTTCAAAAAATATACTCATGGATGGAGAAGTGATATCAGGGGCCGCGTACCAGGGTACGCGGCAATACACGCAGCAGCAGGTCCGCACGGCGGCGGCCACCGGCTTCGGAGCGGCGACGGACGACTATGCTGAGCGCGGGATCGATCTGAATGAGCAACTCGTGCGCAACAAGCCGGCTACTTTTTTTATGCGGGTGCGGGGCGATGCGATGACGGGGGCCGGCATTTTTGACGGAGATGTGGTGATCGTGGACCGGAGCCTGAAGCCTGTGAGTGGTAGGGTGGTGATTGCGACCCTGAACGGGGATATGCTGATCCGTCGGCTGGAGCGGACCTTGAACCGTGTCCGGCTGATCCCGGAGACGCCCCGGCTGGCGACGATCGACGTGGATCCCTACGCAGAGTTTTCGGTCTGGGGTGTGGTGACCTATGTGATCCATGCGTTGTGACCTGTTCGACAAATCATTAAGGAGGCGGTATGATGGGCATTGTGGACTGCAACAGTTTTTATTGTTCCTGTGAGCGATTGTTCAGGCCGGATCTGCAGGCGCAGCCGGTGGTGGTGTTGAGTAATAATGATGGTTGCATCATTGCTCGGACGGATGAGGCGAAGTCGCTGGGCATAGACATGGGCGTACCGTTCTATCAGTGCAGGGATCTGCTCCGGACGCATGGAGTTTCGGCTTTTTCATCGAACTATCATTTGTATGGCGACATGAGTATGCGGGTGATGGACACGTTGCGCCATCTGATGGATGACACGGAGGGGCTTCATGAGCGGGTGGAGGTCTATTCGGTGGACGAGGCTTTTCTGGATCTGCGGCATATTCCGGCGGACCGCTTGGTATCCTTTGCGATGCATCTGAGGATGGTGGTCGAGGAGTGGACGGGGATCCGGGTGTCTGTGGGTCTGGCGCCAACGAAGCTATTGAGCAAGGTGGCGAATAAACTGGCGAAGAAGGACAAGCAGGCGACGAACTGTGTGATGGTGCTCGATTCGGAGGACGCGATCCGTGAGGCGTTGGAGCGAACGGAGGTGGGGGATCTCTGGGGGATCGGTCGCCGGTACGCGGTGCGGCTGCGTGATCATTATGGTATTCGGACGGCCTGGCAGCTGCGTCAGATGCCGGAGGAGTGGGCGCGCCGACAGCTGGGTGGTGTGGTCGGGGTGCGTCTGATCCGGGAATTACGGGGGCATGCCTGCATCGCGTTAAAGGATCCGCTGGAGAAGAAGCAGATGATCGCCACGACGCGGATGTTCGGTGCTCCGGTCTTTGATGCGGGGGCATTACGCGAGGCGGTGGCCACGTATACGGCCCGGGCGGCGGAGAAGCTGCGGCGGCAGCATTCGGCGGCGACGACCGTGGATGTTTTTGTGGTGACGAGTGGCGGCAGTTCGGGCAGTTATGTCTATGAGCCCCGGAGCGATCACCGGTATGCCGTACTGCCGCGGCCGACCTCGGTGACGCATGAGCTGACGGCATTCACCCTGCCGCTGGTCGAGCAATTGTACCGACCCGGCATGAAGTATCTGAAGGCCGGAGTGATACTTGGGGGACTGGTCCCGGACGTCGCCATCCAGGGCAACCTCTTCATGCCTTCGGAGCCGGGCCGGGCGAAGGGACTGATGGATGCGATCGACAACCTAAATGTCAGTATGCGCGACGACATCGTCAAATATGCCGCCTCGGGCATGACGCGCAACTGGAAGATGCGTCAGGAGCTCCGCAGCCGGCGCTTCACCACGCGCTGGGCGGAGATCTATGAAGTGCACTGATCGTGTACGACAGGGTTCAGGGGTACGCGTAGGGCGGTCGTTAGCGGATACCGATGGCGAAGCGGACGGAGAACGTGCGGGTATGGTCAGGTTCCAGCGTGATCAGTCCCATCCCATTGTTGAATGCGTCGGGTGCAGCACTGAGGTTCTCAATGGCGATGCTGTTCCGGTGAGGTGGGATGTAGAGTTGCAGATACGGATATGAGGGCTCCGGGTGAAAGGCTACATACATGCCGGTCGTGGGGTTCGACAGGGTGCATAACGGTTGCGCATAACCGAAATCCAGTAAGAAACCATCATCCAGTTGTGTGTCTCCGATCGGGCGTGGGTTTGCCCATTCGTTCATGTCCAGGATACGTCCTGTCGGCAGGAGTGCCGTGTCGTATTCCATCTGCCCCTTAGCGTGGAATTGCAGGGTCAGGTCGTCGACCTTTGCGCCCAGGGTGAAGTATGGATGCCATCCGTCTGCGACGGGTATAGAAGTCGTGTTTCGGTTATGGATGGCCGTAGTGACGATGAGGCTGTCGTCTGCCAGCAGGCGGTAACGGATGTAGCAGTCGTATGCGAAGGGATAGCCGGGGATGTCGCCCTTGTAGCTGTGGAGTAGTTCGATCTCGGCAAAATCGGGGTGGATCTTCTCGTCAACGGTCACGAAGGGAGCGTCGTACAGGATGCCATGGATCGCTGATCCGTTGAGGCTGAATTTCTCGACACATAGTTCGGCTCCCATCCACCGGTAGGTGCTGTCGCGCAGGCGGCAGACGAAGGGCGACAATTTTGCGCTCTGGAAGCCCTGTTCGATGCGGGCCCGCCAGTCTTCCGCATTCCGGAAACCATCGATGATGTTCGTGCGGACACGTGATCGTTCCACACTGAAGCCGTTGAGCAGGGCGCCGGCAGAAGGAATGACGGAAGCGATGGTTCCACGCAGGGTGTCGGTCAGTCTCACTTCGTTCCAGCCTTGTTCGGCGTGGTGGGTGATGGTGAATCGCATGATGGGTGTTTGAAAGGTGAAAATACGGAAGAAGCGGAAGTGTATGGAGGGGTCAGACCCTGATGTAGATATTTTTGCGATCCAGCCAGCGACAGATCAGCCAGAATACGAGGATGTGTGCCAGGGCATACATCAATGATCCGTTCAGTTGACCGAACAGCGGTGAGAAGAGATGTTCGTACATCCAGTTTCCGAGTCCGCGAAAGACGGGCCGGCCATCTTTCATGCCGTCTTCGATGCGGAAAAGTCCGTAGGTCTTGGCCACCACGCCGCTGAGCACAAAGATGAAGAGCGGATTGCGTCCGAATACCAGGAAGAAGCGGCTCCAGCCGCCTTCGGATCTTCTGAATTCGAGCAGGTGGATGAAGATCCCCAGCACACACATCGCAAGCCCGACCGTGTACAATACGTATGAGCTGGTCCATATCTTCTTGTTTACGGGGAAGAGCAGTCCCCATGACAGACCGGTGAAGACCAGCACGAGGCCGGCTGCATAAAGGTTGGAGAGCATTTCCCAGTTGCGTCCCTTGCGTATGATGTATGCACCGGTGAGATAGCCGAACATGGTGTTCACGGCGGCGGGCAGGGTGCTCATGAGGCCTTCCGGATCGAAGGGTACACCTTCGCCGCGATAGAGGTGAGATTCGCCCAGGATGGCGCGATCTACTGTATTTCCGAAGTATCCTTCGAGGCTGAAGGGATCGCCCGGTGTACCCAGTCCCAGGCAGAGCAGCCAGTAGCCCATCAGCAGGATGCCGCCTGTGACCAGCGTTCCGCGTTCTTTCCACCGGAAGGCGAAGGTCGCCGCCAGGAGATAGCAGAGGGCGATGCGTTGCAGTACGCCCATGATCCGGAGATTTTCCCATTGTTTCATTACGAGGTGTCCTTCTGCATCATAGCGCACGAAGGGGAAGGCGTTGAGCAGCAGGCCGATCCCGAAGATCAGCAGGGTACGTCGTAACACTTTGTTTCGGAAGACAAGGGGCCCGGACTGTTCGAACCGGGGCATGACAAAGGCGAGGGCGTTGCCGACGGCGAAGAGGAAGAAGGGAAACACGAGATCGGTGGGCGTAGCACCATGCCAGGAGGCATGAGCCAGTGGCGAGTAGATGTGCGACCAGCTACCCGGGTTGTTCACCAGGATCATCAGTGCCACGGTGGCGCCACGGAAGACATCGAGCGAGGGATAGCGTTCCTGCATGCTGCGGAGTTGTGTATTATGCGATCGGTTAACGTAATCCAATGATAGTATTTATCTCATTTACAGAAAAATGCGTAAAACATATTGGTTGGGCGGCGGTTCGTCCGGCGGCGGTTACATTTGCGTCCCGGCGGGGTCTTTTTTCCGGTGCATGTCTGTTGCCGGGCAATAGAATCGCGGGTCCGCCGTTTTGAGAGGGTGTTCATCCGTGCGTCCGTGGCCTACTCAGGTGTTACGTATTCACGGCTCGAACGGACACTTCGTTACAAAGTCGCATTGTGCGACAGAATGGAAAAAGCATGAATTCGGAAAAAAATCAGTTTGCGGAGGATTGGGACATGGTGATCGAACCCCGGTCAAGTCTCTTCTCCCTGAATCTTCGAGAGGTATGGGGATATGGATACCTGCTCATGATGTTTGTGCGCCGCGACCTGGTATCGGTGTACAAGCAGACCATCCTTGGTCCTTTGTGGTTCTTCATCCAGCCGCTGTTGACGACCATCACTTTCACGATCATCTTCGGCAATATTGCCAAGATATCGACCGACGGGTTGCCGCAGGTGTTGTTCTACATGTCGGGCATCACCCTGTGGAATTACTTTTCTGACTGCCTGACGAATACCAGCAACACCTTCACTGTCAATGCGAGCATCTTTGGTAAGGTGTATTTCCCCCGGCTGGTGATGCCGCTGTCGCGCGCCATTTCCGGTCTCGCGAAGTTTGGTGTGCAGTTCCTGCTTTTCGTGGGATTCCTGGTGTATTATACCCTCAGTGGTTCGAACGTGCATCCTGACCTCCCTGGCATTCTCTGGGTCACACCGGTGGTGGTGTTGATCCTGGCGGGACTGGCACTGGGTCTGGGCCTCATCTTGTCGGCGATGACCACGAAATATCGGGATCTCTTCTTTCTGATCACCTTCGGGATCCAGTTGCTGATGTATGCCACGCCGGTCATTTATCCTATTTCATCGATGGATGAAAAGTATCGCTGGCTGATCCAGGCAAATCCTATCTCATGGCTGGTGGAGGCCTTCCGTCATGTGTATCTCGGAGCGGGCGAACTGAGTCTGCCCGGTTTGGCCTATAGTTTCGGTGTCATGGCATTGATCCTCGTATTTGGGATCGTCGTGTTCAACCGGGTGGAGAAAACTTTCATGGATACCGTATAATGATTATGAGACCCGTCATCAACGTCGAAAATATCAGCAAGCAATATCGCCTTGGCCTTGTTGGCACAGGCACCCTGAAAGATGACCTGTATCGATGGTGGTACCGTGTCCAGGGCAAGGAGGATCCATTGCTCAAGGTGGGAGAGGTGAATGACCGATCCAAAAAGGGTACGAGTGACTATGTCTTCGCACTGAAGGATGTCGGCTTCGATGTCGCCCAGGGCGAAGTCCTCGGTATCATCGGTAAAAATGGTGCGGGTAAGAGCACGCTGCTGAAGGTGCTCAGCCGAACCACTTCTCCGAGCACGGGCCGCATCCGGATCAAGGGCCGTGTAGCTAGTCTGCTCGAGGTGGGTACAGGTTTCCATCCCGAACTGACGGGGCGGGAGAATATCTTCCTGAACGGGGCCATCCTGGGTATGACCAAGCATGAGATCACCCGGAAGTTCGATGAGATCGTGGATTTCTCAGGTGTAGAACGATATATCGACACACCGGTGAAACGCTACAGCAGCGGGATGTATGTGCGACTGGCCTTTGGTGTGGCGGCGCATCTGGAGAGTGAAATACTGATCGTGGATGAAGTGCTGGCCGTGGGTGACATCGAGTTCCAGAAGAAATCTTTGGGGAAGATGGGCGAGGTGAGCCGCCAGGGTGGCAAGACCGTGCTGTTCGTGAGTCATAACATGATCTCCATCGGTTCGTTGTGCAACAAGCTGCTCGTCATGAAGCATGGGCAGGTCGACTTTCATGGAGATGTGAAGGAGGGGCTGAACTACTACATCAACCACATGCAGCATGTGATTGAATCCTCCGATCTGAGTGAATCCCTGAAGTCGCTGCCGGAGGACGAATACTTTGAGCTTCTTGATTTCGACCTGCAGCAGGAGCAATCGGACGGGGTGGTATTCCTGAGCAGCCGTCCGATCAAGGTCTGCTATCGTTATCGCATCAAGAAGCGGGTCACAGGGCTGCGGGTGGGTTTCGACTTCATCGAGCAGAAGAGCGAGATGACGCTATTCACGGTCTTTCATGATGATTCCTATAAGACGATCGAGCCCTGGCAAGAGGGCGTGTACACTTCGGAGGCCGTGATCGATGCGAACCTGTTGCGGGAGGGGTCCTTCATCATCAACATTGCCGTCTGCATCCACAATGTCAGATGGATCATCAACGGGCAGTTGAAAGTACCCCTGGAGGTACGGAACATCGAGGGCATCACACCGATCTATGGTTTCGAGAAGCGTCCGGGGTTCCTGTTGCCTCCGATCGCCTGGCGCAACGAGCCTGCAGGTGAGTAGGCAGAAATCCTTTCGCACCGCTCGATGCTTTCCCGTAAAATGTCATAATTTGGCCGACCTCTGCGCATGTCCGGAGGATAAAAAGGCCAACCCATGCAAGATTCTTTTTATGTCCATCCGAGTTCATGGGTGGATGAAGGCGCCCGCATCGGCACCGGGACGAGTATATGGCATTTCTGTCATATCATGCCCACAGCCCTGATCGGTGAACGCTGCAATATTGGTCAGAACGTGTTCATCGACAACCGGGTCACCATTGGCAACGGGGTGAAGATCCAGAACAATGTGTCTGTCTACAATGGAGTGGAGGTGGAGGATGATGTATTCCTCGGTCCGTCCATGGTGTTTACGAATGTTATCAATCCCAGAAGTTTTGTAGAGCGGAAGTCGGAATTCCGCCGTACCCTGTTGCGCAGGGGTTGCACGGTCGGTGCGAACGCGACCATCGTCTGTGGTGTGCAGATCGGGACCTACGCCCTCGTCAGATCGGATGGATCAGTCGCACGGGAGAGAAGCTATCTTTTGACTCCACTGGCAGGGCCTGGTGTGCGGCCGAGGGGCAGTCCTATCTCCTTTCTGACGGCAGGGTAGCTCCGGCTGAGTGACCCGGTATGTCCGGTTCAATTTCGGCCGAGACCGTCAGGCCGGCACTGCAGGCCGATAGGATCCTGTGTGTGTATCGATCATTATTTCTTAAAAAAGACTGATTATCAATGAGAAAATTGAGCCCTTCTCCCGCCATTCGGGATGTCAACGGAGGGCTCTTTATGTTAAAAATGGCTATATTTGTGACAGAAAAAATACGATATACCCATCGGTCGACATACACGCCTTTCCGTTCTGCAAAATTGCTTTCGGGATTTTGTTTTCACCCCGTCCGAAACTTCGGATGCGGGCGTGTGATGTCCATGCCATGGGTGTACGATCATACCCGGCCCGTCATGGACTGATGGGACTGAGGTGGCGAAGCCATGAGTAAAAAGAACAAATACTGGTACGCGGTCTATACTAAACCCCGTTGGGAGAAGAAGGTTCATGGCCTGCTTTCCGATCAGGGGATAGAGTCCTATTGTCCACTCAACCGGGTGAAGAAAAAGTGGAGCGACCGGATGAAGTGGGTGGACGAGCCATTGTTCAAGTCATACGTTTTTGTACGGATCCTGCCGGAGGAGCAAACGAGGGTCCGCATGGTACCCGGGGTCATCAATTACATCTACTGGCTGGGCAAGCCCGCTGTGGTGAAAGACAAGGAGATCGAGGATATCCGGAGGTTTCTGAATGAGTACACTGATGTCAAGGTGGAGTCAGTGGAGGCAGTGGAATTGAAACCGGAAGACAAAGTGATCATCCGAACGGGTCTGTTGATGGACCGTGAGGCCACTGTACAGCGCATCATGCACAAGAC
>JAJTFQ010000006.1 GCA_021299955.1 Chitinophagaceae bacterium | reverse complement strand
CCGCCGCATTCATCACCATCTCCAATCATCTATACAATCAGTTTGGGGACAGTCGCACAATTTACAAGCATTATCCTGCCATGCGGAAATGGATGCTGTACATGAAATATAAATATATGAAAGGCGGGATCATGACGCGCGACAAGTACGGTGATTGGTGCGTGCCCCCTGAGACCTTGACCCTCATCCATGCAAAAGACAGCACGCGGAAGACAGATGGACAATTGATCGCGACGGCATACTATTTTAAGTTGCTGTCGTACATGCAACGTTTCGCAACCCTGAGCGGACAACCGGCTCACGCCACAGCGTATGGCTTGATGAGTGATACGATCCGCGCGGCGTTTCAATCACGATTTTACGATGCGAAGCGTGTGCAGTATGACAATGGAACGGTGACGGCCAATCTACTCCCGTTGTATTTCGGTATCTGTCCGGATTCCCTGCGCACTGTGATCTTTGAGAAGATCCGTCAGAAGATCCATGTGGAGGCACATGGTCACATCACCACCGGACTCATCGGGTCACAGTGGCTGTTGCGCGGACTCACCGAATACGGATATGCAGATCTGGCGTGGATCCTGGCTACCAATGATACGTATCCGAGCTGGGGTTACATGGCGGCCAACGGAGCCACCACGATCTGGGAACTCTGGAATGGCAACACGGCTGATCCCGGTATGAACAGTCAGAATCACGTCATGCTCCTCGGTGATCTGATCACCTGGTGTTATGAAAATCTCGCCGGCATCCGGTCGGATAAATCTAAAGTGGCCTTCCAGCGGATCATCATGAAGCCATCGATTCCGGCGGGCCTGGATTCTGTCGATGCCTCGAGCCGAGGTTCATATTCCTTCCGCTGACAGCAGCGAGATCTTCATCGATGGTAACGGTCTCGGCTACACGAAAGAAGTCCGCTGGCTGAAACGGGATAAGGGTGCAGATGTGCTCGAAGTGCCATCGGGTCAATGGACGATCGAGCGCAGAAAAGGGTTCAAGCGGGGGATCGTCCGTGAGGAATTCATCTTCGAGCGGGCATCGTTTCCGGAAAGTCATGCCGCCACGATCGTGGAAACGCCCAAAGGACTGATCGCGGCCTGGTTTGGGGGTACCAAAGAAGGGACCAAGGATGTTTGCATCTGGACCAGCCGACTGGCAGGCGCAAAGTGGACGAAGCCCGAGATGGTGGCAGATGGACGACTCAATGATTTGGTGCGTCATGCCTGCTACAATCCAGTACTCTTTCAAATGCCGGACAATGGACCATTGTTGTTGTTTTACAAGATTGGTCCGAATGTGGCCGGGTGGACTGGTTGGATGAAGCGTTCCTTTGATCATGGGCAAACCTGGTCGGAGCGAGAAGCATTGCCTGAAGGATTCCTTGGGCCGATCAAGAACAAACCTGTGTTGATCGGTAACCGGTTGCTATGTCCCTCGAGTACGGAGAAATCCGGCTGGAAGGTACATATTGAAACGACGACCGATATGGGACGCACCTGGACGAAGACGAATGCCATCAATGATGGGAAGTTGGTCTCCGCCATCCAACCTTCGATCTTGCTGCATGCTGACGGGCGCTTGCAGGTGCTTTGTCGCAGCAGGGATCGGGTCATTCGTGAAAGCTGGAGTACAGATGGAGGACTGACATGGTCGGCCATGCAGGCAGCATCTCTGCCCAATAACAACTCCGGTACCGATGCGGTTACATTAACAGATGGTCGTCATCTCCTGGTGTACAATCACGTAAAACCCGCACCGGAACTGACGAATGGCAAAGGCCCGCGGACTCCGCTGAACGTAGCGGTGTCCAAGGATGGCAAACAATGGGATGCCGCATTGGTGCTGGAGGATTCTCCCGTAAGTCAGTATTCTTATCCATCTGTGATCCAATCAAAAGATGGATTGATACATATTGTGTACACCTGGCGGCGTGAAAAGATCAAGTATGTCTGCATCGATCCAAAGGAACTGGAAGGTAAACCCATCATCGAAGAGGCATGGCCGCAGGTGCGTAGATAATCCATCAAAGCGATGGGATTTGCCATCATCTCCGCGGGTGAATTTCAATAACATTGTAGGATGTTAGCTGTATCAACATTCAATAAGCCGGTACAAAACAAATTCGTACCAGTCATGATCACGCCCTTTGACCTTCGTGCAAAGGTCGATCTGGACGTGGTTTCTATGCTGGTCGAGTTTTATCTGGCTGCCGGTTCCAGGGGACTTTTTGCTAATTGTCTGAGCAGTGAAATGTTCAGCATCACAGAGGATGAGCGGCTAGAGTTGACGCGTCATATCGTGCGACAGGTCAATGGCCGGGTGCCCGTCGTGGCTACGGGTTCTTTTGGACTGACCATTGAAGATAAGGCGGATTTCACCCGTCGTATCTATGATACAGGAATTGATGCAGCGATCCTGATCACCGGTCATTTTGCACAAGAGCATGAATCTGATGATGTATTGCTGGCTCGTTTTGATCAATTTTTTGGACTGACCTGGGACATTCCCTTGGGTATGTATGAGTGCCCGGCGCCATACAAACGAATCATCAGTAAAGATGTATTCAGAGCCTTATTGGCAGCGGACAGGATGATCTATCACAAAGACACGTCCATCACGCATGAAAATGTATCGGGCAAGCTGGAAGTCTGGCGGGAGATGAACAGCAGGCTGGAATTCTACGATGCGCATACGCCGAATGCCCATTTCAGTATGACGCGAGGTGCGACGGGGATGTCGTCCATTTCCGGTAATTTCTATCCCGAGATCATGGTGTGGATGGTCGATCATGCCAACGATCCCGAACGTCAGGAAGATGTACGATGGATCCAGCAGGAACTCACGGCGGCAGATCCGCTCATTCATACGGCTTATCCCTTGTGTTCGAAATATTTTCTGCAACTCCGCGGACTACCCATTCGGACGATCAGTCGCGCAGTGGCCACGAAGCTCACACCGGATCAGCGATACGCCTTTGAGGCGTTGCATGCCAGATTTATCGGATGGTGTGACCGGTTGGGCATTCACCCTCTAGATATGCGTCAGATAATATAAATATAAGCATGTCACTTCCTTTGAAGATTTTATTTCCGGGTCAGTTGGTATTTGGTAATGGTACATTCCCTGCCCTCGCCGAAGAACTGATACGTCGTCGACCGGCTCGTGTACTGATCTGTTCGATCTCTCCACTGTCCGGCATCACGGATGACTTAAAGGGGCGATTAAGCGATGCAGGCATATCGGTGGAAACGGATACTTCCATCGTGGCGGAGCCATCCTTTTCCGATTTTCATGCGCTCATGGATCGTGTCCGTGATTTCGATCCGGAAGCTGTAGTAGGCATCGGTGGAGGCAGTGTGCTGGACGTTGCGAAGTTGGTCGCTGCTCAGCTCGGAAACTCGCAGCGACTGGAAGAATACGTTGGCATAGGATTACTGAAACAACGATCTCGACTGTTGGTATGTGTACCCACCACATCCGGTACGGGTAGTGAAGTGTCTCCCAATGCCATCCTGGTTGATGAAGCGGATGGTCAAAAGAAGGGCATCATCAGTCCCTTCCTGGTACCGGATATCGTTTATGTCGATCCGATGCTGACCCATTCCGTTCCGCCCGCGATCACCGCGGCGACGGGCATCGATGCACTCACCCATTGTCTGGAAGCTTATACCAATAAATTCGCGCTACCATTCATTGATAACTTTGCATTGGAAGGCATGCGCAGGATCTCCGCGCATATTATTGATGCAGTCATGGATGGTACAAATGTTATTGCTCGTGAAGAGGTATCACTGGGCAGTCTCTACGGAGGCTTCTGTCTCGGCCCAGTCAACACGGCTGGTGTGCATGCCCTGTCATATCCGTTGGGCAGCTTATATCATCTCTCGCACGGACTATCCAATGCCCTGCTGCTGCCGTGGGTGATGGAATACAACATCCCTGCATCATCGAAACGACATGCGGATGTTGCTGTTGCACTGGGTTGTACGCCCGGACGGGACGATATGGAAACCGCCATGGCCGGTGTGGAGCGCATTCGTTCCATCAATCGCGCTTGCGGTATTCCTTCGAGATTGTCTGATGTGGGTGTTAAAGTAGACTCACTTCCGGGTATGGCCCGCGATGCGATGAAGGTGCAGCGACTATTAAAGAACAATCCGCGCGAGATAACTGAAGCGGATGCATTGAACATTTTCAAACAGGCCTTGTGAGCAGGATCGAAAATAAATATAAGGGAGTCATTGTTCCCGCCGTCACGCCATTAACGGATGATCTTCGGCTGGATCGCCACGCCGTAGAGGCGCTGTTCGGCATGTTCGCTGCCAACGGCATTCATCCATTCATACTGGGTACAACTGGGGAAGCAGCATCCCTTCCATTATCCTTTCGTGAAGAATATGTGCGTGCAGTTTCCGCATTCAGATCCTCCGGAATGATCCTGTATGCAGGCATCTCTTCAA
>JAJTFQ010000005.1 GCA_021299955.1 Chitinophagaceae bacterium | reverse complement strand
CATGACCATGCAGGTGGATACAACGCCTCTTGATATGTAGGGTGAGAGGCGGGTGACAGCGCCGTCGACGAAGTTCCTGGTTCTGCCATAGGCAACGGGGTCGATGGCATCGATCTTGTCGAGTATCTGGTTGTAGTCGGTGGTAAATGACATGTGGTGTCAACAAGCCGGGAGATCAATGGTTTGAAATAAAAAACGGCGCATGGTGTAGAAGCCATGCGCCGTTGTCGTTCGGGAGAGATCTGTCAGATCAGGCCGATATCGTCGAAGTACAGTTCCTGCAGCAACGCGCTGAATTCCTGGAAAGTGATCGATGTGATGGTGGTATAATTCCCCAGGTTGGTGAAGGGGATCTGGAAATCGTTCCATCCGGCATTTGCAAATGTCAGTGTGAGGCCGGTGGCGCTTTGTCCGTTGAGGGTCACCTTGACTTTCTTGCCAACGGAAGCTGCCGGCACGAACACCGAGAATTTAAGGGCGGTGTAGCCGGTGGTGCTGAAGGCGGGATTGGCCTTGGAGATCCTCAGGGCGCCGAAGTTCGCGGTGTAGTTGACCTTGATCGAGTTGGCGCCGCGTTTAACATTCGTGGTATTGTTATAGACGGCGGTAGCGCTGTAGGAGGTATTGCTCCAGGTGGCGGTCAGTGCGTCTTCATAGATCGTGAATTTGAATCCGTAGGTGAGTGCCGACTTGACGGTTCCGATCGGGGTCGTGACGAAGATATAGGCGAATGTCACGCCAGCGGGCACTCTTACCACGATCTGGTCTTTGGTGCTGGACACGATGGTCGCATCGATGTTGTCGAATTTAACGGAGGTAACGCCCCGGAAGTAATTGCCGACGATGGTCACCTGTGTTCCGGCCGGGCCTGCCATCGGGCTGAAGCTGTTCAGTTCAGGCGCCGGCTGCATGATCTTGAAGTTATACGTGGCTGTTCCGTATTTCGTCGTGACCGTGATCGGATTATTGAGTGGATCGGGCAGCACTGCGGGGATCTTAACGGTAACGGAGGTGTCGTCTGCATAGTAGAGTGAGTCTGCGGCGAGGACGGAGTTGAAATCCACTTTGAAGGTCGTGGCGAGGTTGCGTCCCTTGATCATGATCCAGTCGCCGTAGTTGACGGCCGACAAGGGGTTCACCCGGTTCTGCAGTGTCGTAACCCCCGTGATCTGCGGAGACATGTTTGTGGTGGGTGCATTCTCTTTCTTGCATCCGGCGATCATCAGGAGGAATATGGCCGGGACTACCAGTTTCATGATATGCTTCATGATGGGTTGATTATTCGTGACAGGCATGATTGATTGCGTTTGAGTGTCGATCACCATCCGGGGTTGTTGGCGGTGACGGATGGGTTGGAGTTGAGTTCCGATTGAGGGATGGGAAGCAGGATGTTCCGGGGCGCCCTGATCTTGGAGATGTTGTTTTGTCCGGATGTGATCCTGTTCATGACCTGAAGATAGATCCCCCAGCGGCAGAGATCATATCTCCTTACCCCTTCCAGGACAAATTCCCGGGCTCTTTCCGCGATCACATAACTGCGGAATTGCTCACGGTTCATGCCGGCGGGCGCGGGAGAGGCTCCGGCCCTTGTACGGATCGCGTTCAGCTGGGTATAGGCTTCCGCTGTTGGTCCGCTGGCGGCTTCGTTGGCGGCTTCTGCGTAGATCAGTGGAAGTTCTGCGTAGCGCATCAGGGGATAGTGCGCATCGCTGTTGGCGACGGTGGGGTCGTTGACATCAGCGAACTTGATGGTGTACGCCCGGTTATCGGTCGTGCCGTTGTTGTTGTAGGTAACGCTATTTACTACCCGGTAAGTGGCCGACTGCCAGGAAGGGTAGAAGTATGGAACACCGGTGTTGGTGAAATAGTTATGTGAGACTCCGTCCAGCACCCGCTTGTCGGCATCTTCATAATCCTGATAGTGGTTGTTGCTGAACCAGACTGCACCGCGTCCGAAGGTGGAGTAGGCGGAGAAGTAGATGCTCAGGTTGTTGACGAACTGCGTGCCGGCCATAGACTGGAGTTGCCACATGTTCTCCTGTTTGTTGCGCCCGGCTTTGCTCCAGATGTCCTTCCAGTTGGCAAACAGGCTGTACTCCTTGCTATTAATGACTTCCAGCGCTTTGTCCCTGGCCATCTCGAAATGGAGTTTGCTGTCCAGGCCTTCAAGTCCGGCCACTACCGTTTTGGCATGGGTGTAATTGCCATTGTCCATACCGCCGCGTACCATGACATTTCCGGAGGCGAGGGAGCCGGAGGCCATGGTGAGGTAGGTTTTCGCCAGTATCGATTTGGCCAGGCCGCGGGTGGCGCGCCCGGGTTCGCCTGCCTTGGGATGGCCAAGGGGAAGGAGCATGGTTTCCGCTTTCTTCAGGTCGTCGATGACCTGTTTGTACACATCCTTGACCGGTGACCTGGGGATGCTGTTGTTGGGGTCGACAGACAGCGACTTGACCCTGACGGGTACGGCTCCGTAGAGTTGTACCAGTTGGAAATAGGCCCATCCTCTCAGAAAATAGGCTTCGCCGAGGATGCGCGTCTTCACTTCGGGATCGATGTCCTGGTCGATCTTCTCGACATTTTCCAGCACAGTGTTGGCCCGGGCGATGACCGAATAGAACCCGGTCCATGGCCCGTTCACACCCCAGTAGCTCTGTGGGTTTCCGGCGCCCGTGGTACCCAGGAACCAATCGACTCCGGAAACATGGTCATCATCCAGGATCGTCAGATTCCAAATGGGTTGCAGATAAAGATCGTACGTGTAGAGGGCATTGTAGACTCCGGCGATGGCTGTTTTGGCATCCCCTTCGTTTTTGTAAAAATTCTCGGGAGAGAGGAATGAGAATGGTTTTTCCTCCAGCGCCTTATCACAGGATGAAGCCACCAGCACCAGGGCTGCGAGGATCGAAAAACGAAGGTTGTTCAATATGCTGTTCATATATCGAATCATTTTGGGTGAGGGTCAGAATCCGCAGCGAAGGGAAAGTGTGTAGGTTCGGTTGTTGGGGTATCCACCCAGGTCGACACCAAACAGTGCCGGATTGTCGCCATAGCTATTGACTTCGGGATCGAAACCGGAGTACTTCGTGAAGGTGTAGAGGTTGTTCACACCCAGGGACAGCCTGAGGTTATTGACCCCGCGGATGCTTCCTGCCGGGAGATTATAGCCCAGTGTTACGTTCTTCACACGTACAAAACTGCCGTCTTCAATGAACCGGCGGGAGAACATCATTGTCCTCCAGAACTGACGAATGGCTTTGGGTCCTGTAGCGTTTGCATTATCCTTGCCATCAGCCCAGGCACCTGCCAGTATGGTTTCGCTGACATTCTTGGATGTGCCGATGTTGGCGTTCCAGACACTGTTCATGTTGACCACATCGTTGCCTTGCACGCCATTGATGAAGATGCTCAGGTCAAATTTTCCGTAGGTGAAGTTGTTGGTGAAGCCGAAGATGTAATCCGGGTTGACATCTCCGATAAAGGTCCGGTCCGTGCCTGTCAGGGCCGTAAGATCTCCGTCCAGGTCGCGGTACTTGATCTCCCCGACCATCCTGCGGATGATGCTGGCGGCCTGATTTGTGTACATCGGGTTGCTGCGGATTTCCGCTTCGTTGTCGAAGTAGCCGTCTTCAATGAATCCGAACAGGGTACCGATGGGCATGCCCGCGATCTGGATGAAAGGAGCATCACGCGTGGAGATATTGCTGGCGAATTGTTCTTTCACATCTCCGCCGAGGCTGAGGATCTTGTTTCGGTTGAACGAAATGTTGAACAGGGATTTCCATTGAAACTGGCTGTTCTTGACGATCACCGCGTCAAGGGCAAGTTCGATGCCTTTATTCTCGACCGATCCGGAGTTCCGCAGCTGCCGCTGGAAACCGGAGGATCCCGGGGTGGTGATGTATTGGAGCAGGTTGTCTGTGTGCTTTATGTAGGCATCGAGGTGTAGGTTGAGCCGGTCTTTCAGGAGGCCGAGGTCGATGCCGGCATTGTAAGCGCTGGTGGTTTCCCATTTCAGATCGGCATTGGCGGGTCCGGCAAATACATCATCTGCCAGTCCGGTTTGCAGGGTGCCGTTGAAGGGATAATTGTACACCGCCAGTTTAGCCAGGGAGGCGTAGGAGCCGATCCCCTG
>JAJTFQ010000004.1 GCA_021299955.1 Chitinophagaceae bacterium | reverse complement strand
ATGTTGTTGTGCAGCCAATACCTGGCCGGGATCTGATGGTTGCAAACAGCACTCTGGGCGATCTCGCACTCGTGATGCGGGAACTGCAGATCCATACCGCCACCATGTATATCGAACCGCTCACCCAGATACTTGGTACTCATGGCCGAGCATTCTATATGCCAACCCGGAAAGCCCATGCCCCAGGGACTCTTCCATTGCATGATATGCTCCGGCGCAGCATGCTTCCAAAGCGCAAAATCACTTTTGTTGCGCTTTTCGTCCTGAGCAGACAATGCCCTGGTCGTCTCAAGCTGGTCGTCCAGCACACGACCGCTCAACACGCCGTAAGCCATACCCCTTCCTTCGAAATCGCGGTGGTATTTTTCCACGTCAAAATACACCGAACCATTTACTACATAGGCATACCCGTCAGCAATGATCCGCTCGATCATAACGATCTGCTCTACAATATGACCGGTGGCAGTCGGCTCGATGCTCGGCTCCAAATTGTTAAACTGATGCATCGCCCAGTGGAACATATTGGTGTACTTCTGAACCAGCTCCATGGGCTCAAGCTTTTCCAGCACCGCCTTGGTAGAGATTTTATCCTCCGCCACCCGGCCCTCCTCCTCGAAATGCCCGGCATCCGTAATGTTTCGGACATACCTGACCTTGTAGCCCAGCTGCATCAGGTAACGAAATAGAATATCGAACGTGATGAAAGGTCGTGCATGACCGAGATGACTCTCTCCACTCACCGTAGGTCCGCATACATACATACCGACATGTCCGGGCGTGACAGGCTCGAACACCTCTTTCTGTCGCGTAAGCGAGTTGAAGAAACGTAAGATTGGCATGATGTGAGATTGGGGATGATAAGAAATGTGGGAGCGCAAAATTACTCCTTTTCAGGCAATCGGAGGTCCGCGATGACCGCCTGGTGGTCTGAAAGCCGCGCCCGACCGGTAGTCATCTGCGCGACTTCGAAATCCTGACTGACAAAAATATGATCGATCCGCAACGTCGGGAGTTTACCCAGGATCGGTGATGAAGGACTCGTGTACGTCTTCCCCAGTCCGTCGCCCCGAACGACAAAAACATCCTGACGATCGCCCTTCAGCATGTCATAGGCATACGAATGCGCCACATCATTCAAATCCGTGCAGATGATCTGCGGATAGCGACAGTGAGCAATCCGGCCACTGATCATGTCCGCCTGCTCGGCATGATCCCAAAAGGTCTGCTGCATCTTACGAAAAAGACTCTTCGAAGCTTGCAGGCCCGTATCCTCGGATTTGCGGATCTTCTGAAAGGAACTGTAATCACTGGGCAGAAAGCCAAAGGATTTGAGCTGGATCGCAAAAACTCGGATCGTGTCTTTACCCCAGCGAATATCTGCGGCCACCGTGTGCTCGACGTCCCGATACCTCTCCTTTTCGTATCGGATGTTCTCCGTTGCCACGATCGGATGCCGGGAGAAAATGGCCGTGCCACTGGCCACCGAATTCCAGTTCAGATCGTCGCCGGGGAAATAGAAGTAACGATACCCCATCCTGTTTTTTAGGATATCTACCGGATCCGAACCATCATGACTGCCGTTATTCGTAAACTCCTGGAAACAAACGATATCCGGACGATAACGCTCGATCTCACGGAAGATGTGCTCGTACTTAGAACCCGAATTCGGATCGTAATAAAGACTACGGAACGGGGTGAAGAAGCGGATGTTCCAGGTCATGACCCGAAGCTTCTCTGCCGAAGTCTCCGTATGGAAAGGAGATGATGTCCTGAAAGGAAGCACCGAACGAAGCGATCCGGAACATAGCGCCAAGACTGCCAGCGAGAGGATCGACCAGCGCGGACGGACCGCCAGCCAGCACAGGGCATAGAGCACATTCACCAGGGCGAAATAGGGGAACAAAAGAGAAGGAAAACCGCTGATGAACCAATCCCTGGGATCGAGACCCGCCAGCAGTGCACTCGCACCCAGCAGTACAACTGCGATGATATTCGTCGATAGAATGAACCTGAGGGTTATTTTTTCCAGCACACGCCGCATCTGTTCACTTTAAATTTCTCCTTCACTGGCCCGGCGCAACATGTCACGCTCCTCTTCCGTCAATTTCTGATAGCCCTTCTGATTGATCTTGTCCAGGATCTCGTCAATGCGCTGCTGTGTCACATTCACCTTTCGTACGAAAGGTTGCTTCCCGCGTGTGTCGTAAAAAACCTCTTCCCGCCGCACCATCCGACGCTTCTTCGAGCCCCGCGGCTGGAAGAGATGAGTGATCCGGTCGTAGAGATTATTCATCCAGGCAGACCAGTCACTGCCGCGCAACAAGGACTTCGCAAATAGAAAACCTGTCAGGCCGGCGACACCATGGACAAAAAACATGTAAGACGATGCCGAGATCGACGCCAGATCAATGATCAGGAAGCCAAGTGTCAACAACCAGAGCGGAATCCCGCCCCCGATCATCGGAAACAGCCGGTACTGCGGAGAGATCACCGTCGCCGCAAACGCCACACCCAGGATCGAAGCGGTCGCGCCCGAATAAGTGATCGAAGACGACACAGTGGAATATTGAGGAATCACATTGAAGATGAACAAAAAAACCAGCACCGCCGCCAGACCGGAATACAAATACAGCGGAAACACACGTCGCTCGCCGATCAGGTCCTGCAATATGTAGCCAAAGGTCCAGAGCCAAAACATGTTACTCACCATCAGGATCAGATTCATCTGGGTGAACATGGCCGTGAACAGCACCCAGGGGCGCTGCAGGAATTGAATTGCCCGCGCCGGGATGACAAACCAGTCGTACACATGCTGCATGAACAACGTCTCAGGTAAACGTGAGAAGTTATAGATGCTCTTAATGAAATGCAGCAGAATGAAAAAAAGTACATTGATGATGACAAGCATGATCAATGGATTCGACGCACTCCAGTTCGAAGTGTTACGCTTCGGATAATCTCTGTATCCCATGTGGTGTTGCTCTCCCTAAAATTAAAAAAATATTCAGGCCCACGGGAACACTCCTTAGTAGAACATCCTGCGATTGCCACGATTCCAGATCATGACCAGCAGAATGCCAAAGGCAGCACCCCCCAGATGCGCAAAATGCGCAATGCCCGATTGCTGGCTGGAAATACCTCCAAAAAGATCCATCAGCGCCAGACCCAGCAGCGCCCACTTTGCCTTGATCGGGAAGGGGATGGGCAGGATCAGCATCTCGCTGTTGGGGAAAGTATACGCAAAGGCGGCAAAGATCCCCATCACTGCACCCGACGCACCCATCGTGGGCACGTTTAATGCCATCTCGAACTGCTCGGCACTGATCAACCCCTGACGGAACAACGGCTCCAGCTGCGAAATGTCATACCAAAGGGCACCCATGTGCACAGCCGCAGCACCGATCCCGCACAACAGATAGAAAGTCAGGAAGCGGGAAGGACCCCAGAGGTTCTCCAGCGTACTTCCGAACATCCATAACGCAAACATGTTGAACAAGAGGTGAAAAAAATTCGCAGGTGAGTGCAGAAACATATACGTGACCGGCTGCCACGGCTTGAAATAGAACGACTTCACATAAAAAAGAGCGAAGGTCTCCTCCATACCGATCAGCCGCTCCCCGATGGTGATCTGTGCCAGCCAGACCAAACCATTGATGATCAGCAGATTTTTTACGATCGTGGGCAGATTACTATAACCCCTGGGCCTGAAATCCGTTCGCATGTCAAAGGTGTTGATATCACAAAGTTACTGCCTGAGTCCCTAGGGCTTCCTAAAGATTTTTCAGCGTCAGCTGCGCAATGTTCTCAATATGGTGGGTATGCGGGAACATGTCCACCGGCTGGACTGCCGTCACCGCATAGGCAGCATCCAGCAACTGCAGATCGCGGGCCTGCGTGGCCGGATTACAACTCACATACACGACCCTCGGAGCGCGGATCTCCAGGATCTTACGAACCAACTGCTCATGCATCCCCGCCCGGGGAGGATCCGTGATGATCACATCCGGTCGGCCATGCCTTTCGAAGAAGGAATCATCACATACATCGATCACATCTCCGGCAAAAAACTCCGCATGCCCGATCCCATTGATCCGCGCATTCTCACGCGCATCGTCCACAGCCGCCGCGATCACCTCCACACCGATCACCTTCGCCGCCATATCACTGACAAACAAACCGATGCTGCCGGTCCCGCAGTACAGATCGTAAACCGTTTCACGGCCCGTGAGCCCCGCCAAGATCTTCGTCTGCGCATACAATCGCTCCGCCTGACGAGTTTTGGTCTGGAAAAAAGATTTCGGTCCGATACGGAACGATAATTCACCCAGACGCTCCGTCACAAAAGGGTTGCCGGCAAACAACACCGGCGTCAGGTCATGTAAACTGTCATTCATCTTGGCATTGACCGTGTAATACAAGGAATCGATCATCGGAAAGGCC
>JAJTFQ010000003.1 GCA_021299955.1 Chitinophagaceae bacterium | reverse complement strand
GCAAAGCGAAGCACGACGATCAAAACGTCTGAATGGCAGGAATACCTCGGAAAAATATTACTCCCCCTCGCCAGAAAACACCGGTTCGAATTCGACCCCGCACTCTGCAGGGAACTCCAGGACATGAATCCGGATACCAGACTGGTATTGCAGGAAAAAGGAGACTACCTCCTGCTGCTCCCGGTGTTCACCTATGAAGGGCATGAGGTGGGAACAGGAGACAAAGACACCATCGTCAAACAGGAACAGGGAAAAGTACTCCTCATCCACAGAAACAAACAGGCGGAAAACAAATTCGTAAACAAGCTCGAAGCACTGCACTCGAATTTTATCCGACAGGAAAAACCCTTCGCCCTTGCCCTCAAAGGCAGCGATGTCCTCAAGAACAACTGGTTCTTCCTGTTCATCGATGCCATGAAGGAAATGAATGTGCCGGTCGTGGGATTCGACGTGCTCAAGAATTTTCGCTTCAACACCTTCAAACCCAGCACCAGGATCCGCATCAATAACGGAGTCGACTGGTTTGATGCATCCGTCGATGTGGTATTCGGCGACCAGCAGGTGACCATCGCCGAGATCAAACGCGCACTGACCAACAAGCAGCAGTTCGTACAACTCAACGACGGTTCGCTGGGTATCCTGCCGGAAGAATGGCTGCGTAAATACGCCCTGCTGTTCCGGGTCGGCGAAGGAAAGAACGATAAACTCAGGCTCTCTAAATACCACCTCAGCATCATCGATGAACTCTACGAGAACCGGGATGAACTCGAAGTGATGATCCGCCTGGAAGAGAAGTATGAAAGACTGCGGGGATTCAATCGCATCAAAGAGGTGGATCCGCCCGAACGGCTCGCCGGAATCCTCAGGCCCTACCAGGTCGCCGGCTATCACTGGCTGAACTATCTGAACGATGTTGGCTGGGGTGGCATCCTCGCGGATGACATGGGCTTGGGTAAAACCGTCCAGGCACTCTCTTTCATGCAGGCATACCGTGAAAAGAACGGACACCTGAAGGCCCTCGTCGTATGCCCGACAACCCTCATGTTCAACTGGGAAAATGAGATCAGGAAATTCACCCCTGACCTCAAATACCTCATACATCACGGAAGCGACAGAAGCCGGGATAAAAACACGCTGGAAAGCTATAATGTGATCATCACAACCTATGGCACCCTGCGCAGTGATATCAAACAACTCGTGGAGATAGAATTCGACTATGTGGTATTGGACGAATCACAGGCAATAAAAAATCCGCAGAGCAAAGTCACCAAGGCCGCTTCCATCCTAAGGGCGAAGTCGAGACTCTGCATGAGCGGTACCCCGCTACAGAACAACACCTTCGACATCTATGCCCAGATGAGCTTCCTCAACCCGGGCATGCTGGGGAGCGTGGAGTTTTTCCGGAACGAGTTCGCAACACCGATCGATAAATTCGGAGAACAGATGCAAAAGGAACACCTGCGCAAACTGCTCTACCCCTTCATCCTGCGGAGAACAAAAGAACAGGTGGCCAAGGACCTGCCCGAAAAAACCGAAACGATCCTGTTCTGCGAAATGGAGGACGAACAAAGAAAGATCTACGACGCCTTCCGAAATGACTACCGCAATAAGATCCTCGGCGTCATCAGCGAACAAGGCATCGACAAATCGCAACTCACCATCCTGCAAGGCCTCATGAAACTCCGGCAAATTTGCGATTCGCCGGCCATCATGAACGAACCCGAACGTTACCCCAACGTCTCCATCAAACTTGATGAACTCTCGCGGGAGATTTCCGAGAACATCGGTAACCACAAGGCGCTCGTCTTCTCCCAGTATCTCGGAATGCTCGCACTCATCCGGGAAAAACTGGAAGCCCTGGATGTTCCATATGAATACTTCGACGGTGGTACAGCCGCTATCGATCGGGAAAAAGCCATCCGCAACTTCCAGGAAAATGACGCTGTCAGGGTCTTCCTCATCTCCCTAAAGGCAGGTGGCGTGGGCCTAAACCTGACAGCAGCCGACTACGTCTACATCGTGGATCCCTGGTGGAATCCCGCCGTTGAACAACAGGCCATCGACCGGACACATAGAATCGGACAGACGAAGAACATCTTCGCCTACCGGATGATATGCAAGGATACCATCGAAGACAAGATCCTGCAACTGCAGGAAAAGAAAAGACTGCTGGCAAAAGACCTCATCTCCGACGAAACATCCTTCGTAAAGAAACTAACCCGGGAAGACGTGGAATACCTCTTCAGTTGATGGGACATTGAAAACCCCGATATTGTTGATCAGCCGACCATCATACTGATGGCGCGCACACCCATCCAACCCGTCGCCACCACCACCAGCCAACCCGCTACGGATAACCAGCGCGGATGTCCCGCCAGACCGGAACGGCCCGAATGCACAGCCAATAGCATCATGCCCAGTGAAAAAGGCAGAATAAAACCATTCAGCGCGCCTGCATACACCAGGATCTTCACAGGCTGCCCCACCGAAAGAAAGATCGTCAGGGATATAAGCACAAAAACCACCAGCACCCACCGCTGACGATCCGAAAAGAAAGGATGCAGCGTCCTCAGGAATGAAACAGAAGTGTACGCAGAGCCTACCACCGATGTGATCGCCGCACTCCACATCACCAGACCAAAGATCCGATAGCCGGCAACACCGGCCGAATGCCGGAAAACCATCGCGGCGGGATTATCCGTACCAGGTTGCAAACCTGAATAAATGGCCCCCAAAGCCGCCAGAAAGAGGAGCACACGCATGACAGATGCAAGCAGGATCGCCGATACCGCAGCGCGCTGAACAGCAGGTTGACATGCATCGCCACGCATGCCGGAATCCAGCAACCGATGCGCCCCCGAAAAACTGATGTAGCCGCCGACCGTACCACCAACCAGGGTCAGGATCGCCGTCAGGTCGATCCGCTCCGGGATAAATGTCCGGTAAACCGCCTCACCCACCGGCGGAACGGAAACAAATACCACATACAACGTCAACCCGATCATCAGAAAACCCAGCACACGCGCAAACCGATCCAGCCAGGACAGCAGGTTACCTGTAAGAAACAACATAACGGCAATACCCGCGCTGATCAGCGCCCCGGTCTTCACATCAAAGTCCAGCAACGCCGAGAGACCAAGACCGGCACCCGCCAGATTACCAGTATTGAACGCCAACCCTCCAAGGGTGATCATGACCGTCAGCACATGACCCGCCCCTGGCAACAACCCGTTGACGATCTCCTGCGCCGGCTTACCACCCTTCGTAACGATCCTCCAGATGTTCAACTGAGCCCCGATATCGAGCAATATCGAAATCAAAATGATGAAACCGAAACTGGCCAGCAACTGTCGGGTGAAAACCGCCGTCTGTGTCAGAAAACCCGGACCAATGGCAGATGTCGCCATCAAAAAGGCAGCAGCAGCAATGGGAGACGAAAGCTTTCCGGGAAATTTTCGAAACATCAGGAAGAAGGGGTTGAAGTGATCTCGATTCCGATGTCCGTAAGATGCCGGTGCAAGGCTGACAAGAGCTCAACAGCATGCACTCCGTCACCATGGATGCAAACGGTATCTGCCGCCATCGGAATCTGCCGTCCATCGACACAGGTGACCTGTCCGCGTAACAGGATCTCATCCACCTGACGGATGGCGTCCGACGCCTGGCTGATCAGCGAACCGGGATGAGATCGTGGCGTAAGACTCCCATCAGATTGATACGTTCGGTCAGCAAATACCTCCCTGAAAAATTTGAGACCCGTCTCCCGTGCCGCAGTCTCCAGGGCACTACCCGGTGGTCCGAACAGGATCAGATCCCGGTCGAAATAATATATGGCATTCACAATGGCAGACGCAATCCCTGAATTCCGGGCAGCCTCATTATACAATGCACCATGCGGCTTGACATGTCGCAGCGGCACGCCCGCCGCCCTTGCGAATCCGCTCAGTGCTCCCATTTGATACAACATACTATCATACACCTCCTGAGGACTCAGATCCATTCGACGCCTGCCAAAACCCATGAGGTCGGGATAAGAGGGATGCGCTCCGATGGATACACCATGTGTTTGAGCCAGCCTGACCGTATGATGCATGGTCGTTGGGTCACCGCCGTGAAATCCACAGGCAATATTCGCAGAAGTCAACAGCGGCATCAGCAACTCGTCCTGACCCACCCTGGCCTGCCCGTAACTCTCCCCCAGATCGCAATTGATGTCAACAACCTTCATGGCCATGTTGATATTGGTTCATTGAATGTACATCCTTCCTTCATCAAAATCATAGGCCATAACGCAATCGGATCGACTGCCCCACTTGCATCAGCGAACGCATCCGCAGCCGATGCAGTTCATGAGCTTCCGACATCGACACCTGTCTGAACCGAATGGAAGAACCCGGTCTCCGTTGCCCACAGACCGGCAGATCCGCAGAAATGACCTGCGCTATCCTCGGATAACCACCGGTTGTCTGCCCATCGGCCATCAGA
>JAJTFQ010000002.1 GCA_021299955.1 Chitinophagaceae bacterium | reverse complement strand
ATGGAGGTCACCTGGTTCATCTTCTTACCCGCATAATATTGCATATTGAAACGTCCGCCAGCCTCGGGCTTGTCCTGCCAAAGAACCCTTGGGACAAAGCTGGACAGGATCGTCTTGAACAAGTACTTGCCATCATCGAAAGGCTGTATGATCGGAATCCGCTGCATTACCTGCGTGACGATATTTCCCTGGTTCATACGGGTGTAGATCAGGAAGAAGTTACGTTCTTCAAAGAATGCAGAACCCTTTTGCAGATTCTCAAAGAAAAGCACAGCGAAAGTGGCAGCCTTGTTGTCGCGGATCTCCGCATTTCGGATCATCTTACGATAGGTCGTCTTCGTGTTCTGCAACACCACCACAAAAAAGATGGCAAACAGGAAGAGGGATATCTTTCGGCCCATGGAAACCTTGCTGCCCATGAAGAAGTAAGAGAAGATCGTGATGCCCATGTACGCGACGATCGTGAACATCCCGATAAGAATACCATTCAGGATGATGAAGACAATAAAAATGAAAAGGATGACACTCCGATAGGGAAGGTCTTCTGTGTATTTTACATAGAGCATCCCTGCGAAAGATGTAAAAAAGAGGATGACGCCGATATACTGCAGAGAGACGGGCAGGAGCTCGTTGAGCACAAGCGACACAACTCCAACGAGCATGATCGCCATCCCCACGGCCTGATCGTGCACCAGGATCCGACGGCATTTTTCAAGTGTAACCTTCAGGGTATCCCCTTCGTCCGATGATCCTTCATTGCGCATCGGGATCGAAAGCATCATGCAGAAACCTGCGATCGCCGGCAAGGCGAGGCTGAAATAATCCGACTCCGGCACGAGCATATATTTCTTAAAGGCCCTGGACAGCGAGTTCTGGAAATTATAGACCCTGTAGCCAAGCAGGGGCATATCCAGGCAGGTGAATATATACAGGGCAGAAATCGACTCCCGCAATACGATGCCCCGACCGAGCTTGTCCAGGATCGACAGGATCGAAGCGATGGTGATCGCAATGACAAGCTCCGTGTTCATCGCATCCGTGATCAGGGAGACCACGAACACGGTCAGATAAGTAAAAGTGAAATGTATTGGTTTCACGCCGTTGTTCCCTCTTTCTTTTCGTTCCTGTTGATCGATGGGATGGCCTGGCGGATGCCTTCTACCAGTTTGTCCATCGAATGGTCTGTCATCCTTTTTTGTGCAAGCCTTCCCATTTCCGCAAAGGTACCGGAACGAGCGGCTGCCTGCTTCAACCAACCGGCAACTTCAGCTTCCGATCGTCCTTCGGCCCTGAAAATCCAGCCGGTTTGGCCATGCAACACCAGATCCGGCGCACAACCTACGCGGTCGGATACAAGGACGGTGCGGCCACAGGCCATAGCTTCATTGACGGCAAGTCCCCAGGTTTCGTTCCAACGCGATGGCAGCACCAGCACATCACCGATCCTGTAGGTTTCCGGCATGGCCCGCTGGTTCCGGAACCCCAGGAAGTGCACACGCGGATTGCCGGAGGCCTTTTCCTTTAACGCCCCTTCCAGATGTCCGTTGCCTACGAATATGACATGAAAGGTGGGGTCGTCCAGCGCATCAAGAAGCTTCAACAGGAACGCTGGATCCTTCTTGGCTTCAAGTTTGCCGACGAACAGCAGTACATGCTCATGATCTGCGATGCCGAGCGCCCGTCGCTGCTCCCTGGCCGCAGCTGAACGGAGTTCGTTATCCGCCGAAAAACGCTCGTTGTCGATGGTGTGCGGTGCATTTACCAGCTGTCCGGGCTTAAGGCCGTGTGCCAGGTAATATGCCCGATTATGCTGACCAACGCAGAGGCCGATATCCACATGCCGGTATACCCACGTAAGGAAGATCCGACGGAGCCATTTCTTCAGTCCTGAGCGTTCGTCGAGGAGCGTGGAATCTCCCCTGAACAGGATCGGCACCTTCCCGCTGAAATGACGCAGACAGGCGAGGTGGCTGCGAAAGGCCCACCCATAGAGGATGATCGCATCCGGGCGCCAGTCGCTGAGTTCCCGGATCAGGGTTGGGTTATCGACTCCCCTGAAATGATCGGAGCCCGGCCTGGTCGCCACATTGTCCACAAACCGGAACGGGTATCCCTCCAGCAGGGGAATGTCCCATTCGATGGTCCGGCCGAAATCAGGATCGTATTTGCCACCTGCCTTCGACTGAGACCATGTATAGAAAACCATCAGCTCGATACCGGGCTCTGCAGCGAGCCTGGTGAAAAGCGGAGCATTATACTGGATCGGATGGGTGGTGACGATGGCAATGCGGGTCATGGCGGAGGGATTCATGGGCGGACCTGTTCCTTCAGCCATTTCTGACAGAGCGCCAGCAGGGTCAGGGTCGGATTGGAATGTGATCCTGTAGGAAAGACGGATGCACTCATGACATAGAGGTTCTGGTAGCCCCACACCCGAAGGTCAGTGTCCACCACACCTTCGGAGGCAATGGCGCTCATGCGGGTGCCTCCCATATGATGGTTGACATCCGAAAGATGGTCGATCCACCGGTCGTTGTCTGCCCGAATATGTTCGTGCGGAGTATATTCCGCCAGGTCAAGTCGTTTGAATTCGGCCCCCAGCCGGTCGCTCAACGTGATCATCGACGCCCAGGTCTTGCGGGATATTTCCCAGTGTATGGATGCTTTGGGCAGTCCAAAACGGTCCGGCTGATCCGAGACCGATATCCGACTGCTGCGCAGCGGCTCCTGTTCGAGCATCATGATCATCATCGCCTCCGCGCGATGTTTGTACACAAAGCGGTCCATGAGATATCCGCGGGCAGCGAGGGCGTATGTGTCTGCATGGGTGATGACCTTCAACAGATCGGGCATCCTCCGATTCCGCAGGCTGAGGATCTCCTGATAGGGATCGAAAGCTTCCTCAGGATAGCTGAACATCAGGCTGGCGGAGGCGTTCAGCAACTGCTGCTCCTGCTGATAGGTTTCGGAGAGTGAAAGGCGTTTCGAATATTTACGTCCCCCGCGGACATTGGTGTTGAAGAGTCGCTGGAATGCATAGGGATGTTTCGGAATGAGCTTACCGGTCGAAATCCAAGGGTGGTCCATGAAACCGCGTCCAGCCAACCGGAATGGTCTCCGATGACGGCTCCGTTCAGATCACGATTATTGAGCAGGATGCGGTTCGACTCGATGCCTCCCGTGGCCAGCAACAGCTGATTGACCTTTAACGACTGCCGGCGACCGGCATGATTACTCACTTCCACACCGGTGATGCGTCCGTTTCCGTCGGGGATCAATCCCGTCAGCATGGCATTATAAACAACCTGAAGATCACGCTCGAGCGTTCGGGCATAGACCTTGGTGAAATCCGGCTCGGGCGCCCATTTGGAGAAATGAAAATCGATCGCCGCATCGAAGGACGGCCTTTCCAGGCCGAACATCTTGAAAATATCTTCGTGATAATCCAGTGCGTCGATCTGCATGAAGGCATTGGCCCGCGGATAGTAAGCGGAAAGATCCTCAAACGGGATGGGCCATCCACTCTCCGACACCCAGTCTCGCCGGCTGAAATCAACCGGTCGGAAGGGCAGCGACTGACCTCCCCAGGCGATGGTCGTACCGCCCACCGCCCGCTTTCTGCCCCAGACCGCATTCTCCAAACGCTTTCCGGTCTGTACCACCTCGTTGTCGATCTGACGGTCGCGGTGTTCTCCGATGCGACCGGATTCCAGCAGGAGCACCTTCTTTCCCTTCCGCGTGAGTTCGACACCCATCATGATGCCGACGGCACCGGATCCGACAATGACATAGTCGAATGTTTCGCCGGAATATGGTAGATCAACCCGATCGAGGTCAGTGTAAGGCATGTCCTTCAGATGCTTGATTGGTTTGAATGCCGGCGATGTTTTCCCTGAGGACAGCGGGACGTCGCGTGAAAAACAGGAGTTTTCCCTCCGGATTTCTGCGCGACCAATATGGCAGCACTTCGGAGGGAGGCATCTTCAGCCCATCCGCGTCGCGTTTGGAAAAACAGCTGTGCAAGAAATGCCTCTTCTCCGGATACCGCAACGTCAACTCTTCAAAGATACTGCCTGCTTCATACTGAAGGACCTCAAATCCTTCAAGATCTCCGGCTGAAAGACCGAGCAGGGCATTTGCCGGAGCGGCTACGCCCAGCGAACCGATCGCACCGGCTGACTGCCGGCGCAGGAGCCATGTCCTGGCCTCGTCATCGAGAAAGGAAGGCAGGCCTTCATGGATCAGATAGCACGCAAGTCGCGCGCAGCCCAATCGTTTTAGGCTTCCGTTGAAGGATGATTCCACCTGCTCCCGGGTGATACGGCGCCATGCTGGTGTCGCGGGATCGGCCCCTGATAAGGCCTGCGTTCTGCCCCGTTGCGTTCCGCGGAATCTTTTTCTGATATAATTGAGGGGCATCGCCAGCCGTGGGTCGAGCGTTGGCGACACGCCGGCCGCCAATCCGAATTTTCCGGTGATCCGGACTTCTTGTCCCTTCCGTGCCAGAAAGCGCCCGAGTACCCACTCGGCATAACCTTGTCCGTACAGCGGAGCGGTGTCGAAATGCCGGATGCCTCCGTGGTAGGCCTCCTCCAGCAGGCGCAAGGCACGCCCTTGTGTTGGAAGTGCCGACAGACCCGCAGTGCCAAATATCAACTGACCTATGCCGGACATCAGGCTGGTGGATGCGTTGAAGTGTCGGATCTGTGCGACGGAATGAACCGGTCGAGTACTTTGGTCAGCTTGTGGGTGACCTCACGGGCGGAATACTGGTCGAAAGCCCGCATGTCAACTTCCTTCGGGTCGAAACCGGCAAGGAATGTCCGAAACGACCGGAAAATTTCCGGGAATTGCCGGGAAATACCGGCAACACCCGCTTCTCCGGGAAAGTCGAGTACGATGCCGGCCCTCGTTTGTCGAAGCACCTGAACGGCTGTACTCTCCTCATGCAGGACTGCGAGAATGGGCTTACCACTCAGCACCCCCTGATAGGTCTTGGATGGTGTGTAATGCGATTCCGTGCTGCCAAGGATGAAGACGGCGTCCGCCGCTTCCAGGTGGACAAGTACATCCAGATATGGTATCCGCGCCGGGTATTCGTGCACGATGGATCCCCAGAGTCCATGGCGCTCGGCATAAGGGCGGATGTTGAACCCTTCGGGATCGTTGGGGGACTTGCCGCTGCCGATGAAATGGAATTCAACATC
>JAJTFQ010000001.1 GCA_021299955.1 Chitinophagaceae bacterium | reverse complement strand
TCAGCCATGAACAGAATACAGATCATACTGGCCTTCATCATCATCGGTGGCCTTACCTCCTGCCAGAAATTCCTGACGGCAGATTCGCCGTCCAATTTCACGCCCGAGTATGTTTTTGCCAGCGAGGCGGACGCTAAGAAGGCGGTGAACAGCGTGTATGCGTTGTTCAATCAGGACGCATATACCTCCCGGTTGTCGAACAATTTTGCGGGAAACACGGATGTCGAGGTCGGTGGTGTGGGTGCATCGCCCGATAACTCACGTCGCGATATCTGGTCGTTCGAGACCACGCCCACGAATTCAGATCTGCTGACGGTGTGGAACAACGGTTACAATGCCATCAACCGGGCCAATGAATGTGAAAAGGGACTGCTTGAAGTCGGACTGAAGAATCAACCGGACAGTAGGGTGATGAACAACCTGCTCGGCGAGGTCCGGGCACTGCGCGCGCTCTGGTACTACTGGCTCATGAATCACTGGGGCGATGTCCCGTTCAAGTCGACGCCTTCACGTGCCGGAGAGGATTTTTATCTACCGCGCATGGGCCGTGACAGTGTGCTTACGTTCCTGATCAAGGATTTGATGGAGATCGAGCCGAAGATGTCCTGGGCGGATGAATTGGATTTCGGCATTGAGCGCATCAATCGGGAGTTCGTGATGGGGTTCATTGCACGGTTGTCGATGATGCGCGCCGGTTACTGGCTGCAGTCGGATATGAAGATGGCTCGTAAATCGGATTATAAAGAGTATGTGCAGATTGCGAATACTTATGCCAAGAAACTGGTGCAGTTGAAGCCGAGGGCGCTGCCGGATTATGCGACGGTGTTCATGAATCAGAACAAGTACATCAAGCCGGTAAACAGCGATGTACTTTATGAAGTGGCTTTTCATCCCGGTTTCGGGGATGTGGCCTGGAACAATGGTGTCAGGGTGGATGCAGGAACGCATCCTTACGGCAGTGGTTCCAACTATCTCTCTTTTCCGATGACCTACTATCATTCATTCGATACGATGGACAGGCGTCTGCCGGTCACCTGTTTTCTGATCTATTTCGACAAGGACCTGGTCCAGCAGCCGGCCGGGACAGCATCTATCGCTCCGGGCAAGTGGAACCGGATGCTGGTGCCATCTCCGCTGGGTTCGGCTTCGGCCAAGGGAACGGGCATCAACTGGCCCGTCATGCGCTATGCGGATGTGCTTCTGTTACTGGCGGAAAGTGAGAATGAATTGAATGGTCCGAATGCGACGGCCAAAGACGCCTTGCGTAAGGTGCGTCAGCGTGCCTTCCCGAGCAGTGCCTGGCCGATACAGGTCGAAGGATATCTGAACACCGTTGGTGCCAGTCCGCAGACCTTTTTCGACGCGATCGTTAACGAACGTGCCTGGGAATTTGGTGGAGAATGCCTTCGGAAATACGATCTGGCCCGGTGGAACATCTTCGGTAAAAAGGTGGCCGAGACACGCAATGCGCTCATACAGATGGGCATCAATGGGACGCAGGGTACGGGGGCGTATGCCAACCTTCCGGATTATATGTACTACAAGCGAAATGCGGATGGCACGATCAACTGGCTGAACAGATACACTCGTCCGGCCGTGGAACCACCCGTGAAGGATGTGCCTACGATCGGCAGCAATCCGGACGGGTTTCTGCGGGTTTCCTGGACCCGGTCGATGTTCAATACCACCACGAACGGGCCGGCGGATTATGTCCTGAGGCAGTGGAGGGGATATGCGGACAACACAGGCGCGACCCCGCTTCGCTACATTCTTCCCCTGCACAATTCGGTTATTTCCAGCAGTCTGGGTGTGCTACAGAACCAGTATGGCTATTGATATAAACGATCAAGATTAAAAAATCACTGCAATGAAAAAGCAATACTTCATAGCCATACTGCTGATATCGGTCATGGCGTCCTGTACAAAGGTGGATGATCTGGGAGAGGCCCCACGTTTATTCAGGCCGGTGGTCAAGGATGCGCTGGAATCCAATGGTAACTGGGTGAAGGCGTCCTGGCAGCCGATCACGGGATCAGCCTCTTATACGGCCGAGATCAGTGTGGACAGTTTCCGTACGGTCACCGCTCGTGCCAAAGTGGACTCCAGTACGTTCATCTTCCAGAATCTGCAATGGGAGAAATTGTACCAGGTTCGTGTACGGGCGAATGCCCAGGATACTTCCAGGAGTTCCAAATTTGCTGAGCTGGGTCAGATCCGCACGGCGAGGTTCCCCAGTATCTTGAATATCCCGACGGTGAGTGAGATCAATGATAACTCGGTGAAAGTGAGCTGGACGTCCAGCGGAGATGCCGTCAGTCAGGTAAAGATCCTGTTGGCTTCCGACAGTTCTGTGGTGGCGACGGTCAACCTGACGGCGGCGGACGTCACCAACAAATTCAGGGTCGTTTCGAGTCTTAAGTCCACGACCGACTACATCATTTTTCTGTATAGTGGAAGCACGGTCAGGGGATGGGCGAATTTTCGGACAAAGGCATCACTGAGTGGCTCGATCATCGACCTCCGTGGGATTTCAGGTAATGTCAACATCCTCAGGGATACGGTGCCCAAGATTCCGGCGGGGAGCATCGTGCTGCTGAAGCGGGGTGAACGTTACGAGATCAACAGTGCGGTGAATCTGAGTAGAACCGTCACTTTCATGGCGGGTGACGATCTGCTGAATCCCAATAAGCCGACCATCTTCATGCCACAGAATTTTAACATTACGGACGGGAGTACGATCGATTCGATCGTGTTCAACGATGTGACGCTGCTGGGCAGTGATTATGCCAGCAAGTATGTATTCAACATCAATACCACCTGTAACATCGGTAAGATCAAGTTTGAGAATTGCACGGCCAGCATTTTCCGCGGCGTGCTACGTTCTCAATCCAAGCCCGTGTTGATCGGTTCCCTGGAGATGAACAACTGTGTAGTGGACAGTATTTCGAATTATGGGATCTTCAACATCGATGTTGCGACGAGCAAGGCGGACAATATCCGGATCACGAACAGCACCATCTATCGGGCGGAGCGCATCATTACGAGCCGGAATAATTCGGTATCTGTGCTGATGGAGAACTGTACGTTCAACCAGGCTCCTATGGGGAACAGTTCATCCTATTATGTTGACTACAGTACCGGGTCCTCGAACAATGTTACCAACGGGATCACCATCAATAATTGCATTCTCGGGATCGGAAAGAACAGCAATGGTGCTTTCACGGTGCGGGGTATCAGGTGCAATGCCGCCACCGTGATCAATGCGAGCAACAATTACCGGACATCTGATCATGTATCTGCGGGTAATGATTTCCCGAACATCATTACCTATACCAAGGCGTCAACGGCACTTTGGCAGAGTCCTTCGACCGGACAGTTCAAGATCATCGATAATACGTTTGCCGGCAGGAATACATCCGGGGATCCTCGTTGGAGACCCTGATTCTCTTTGTTAAATGACAGGGTGAGCCCCGTAACTCCTGATCGGGTTACGGGGTTTTTTTTGATCGACATATTGTTCATTAGAACATATCATTCCATGAATATCAAGACATTAAGTGCCGCATTGTTGTTTTTTTCCGCTTTCATTTTGCCGACGGCGAGATCACAGCAGATCGCTTTTCCAGGTGCTGAGGGGGCGGGTAGGTTTTCCAGCGGCGGTCGTGGAACGTCTACTGCTCCCACCACGGTTTTTGAGGTAACTAATCTGAATGACGACACCAATCCCGGAAGTTTAAGGTATGCCCTGACGCAGCCTGCGACCTATCGAACGATCGTTTTTCGGGTATCCGGGACGATCCGCCTCACGTCGAAGCTGACGATCCGGGGCAATACAACGATTGCAGGCCAGACGGCGCCGGGGGATGGTATTTGTCTTGCTGATCATCCGGTGTCTATCAGCGGCGACAATGTGATTGTCCGTTACATCCGTATCCGGATGGGTGATCGGAATCAGTTGAAAACTACCCCGGTGAATTGCGGGGTGCCCACGCCGCCTTTTTCTGCCGCTTGCATGCCGTTGGAAACCAGTGGTGGAGATGACGCTTTCGGGAATCTTGGGGGCAACAACATTATCATTGACCATTGTTCGGTCGGCTGGAGCAGTGACGAGGCGCTGACCATCTATCGGGGCGATAGTGTCACGTTGCAATGGAACATCATTTCGGAGCCGCTCAATTACTCTTATCATTTCGAGGGTGGCACTGATTTTCAGGAACATGGATATGGAGGTATCTGGGGTGCTAAACGAGGTTCTTTTCATCATAACCTCATTGCACATGCCAAGGGACGAAACCCGCGATTCGCGGGCATCAGCACCTACACGCCTGCCACAATTGGGGTGGAGAATGCCGACTTCCGTAACAATGTCGTGTATAACTGGGGCAGTTACAGTACCAATGGCGGCGATGGCGGGAACTACAATCTCGTGAACAACTACTACAAGTATGGCCCATCTACCTCCACCGGCAATTCCGTGTCCATTCCGGTGCGGGGGATGATCGTTCAGCCTGGACAGACAACGGGTACCAGCCCTATACCTTATGGAAAATTTTGGTTGTCAGGCAATTATGTCGATGGATATTCATCGAGCACTGCCAATAACTGGTTGGGTGTATCCATGAGCGGTGCCACACAGGCGGATACCACGCAGGCAAAGTCGGCAACGGAGCATTCCATCGCCCCGGTGATCACACACAGCGCACTGGAAGCCTACCAGCTGGTGCTGGATCAGGCGGGTGCGAGTCTGCGCAGGGATACGCTGGATGCCCGGGTCATTGGCGACGTACGTAATCGAACGGGGAGGCTGATCGATGTTCAGGGTGGCTATCCGCATGGAACGGCCTTTGCGGCAACCGTAAATGCCTGGCCGACATTGAGTACGACGGCCGCTCCGGCTGACACCGACAAGGACGGCATGCCGGACGCCTGGGAATCATCCAATGGGTTGAATCCCAATAATCCGGCGGACCGGGGGCAGTTTGCAGCAAATGGTTACACGAACCTTGAAAATTATCTAAATTCCATTGTCACGGGGTCGCAAAGCAATACACCAGCCATCTTTCATGCCGCATCTCTGACGGCTTTTGCTCAAACGGTCGGTACACCTGCTGTGGCCCAGTCGTTTACTGTATCTGCTTCTAATCTGACGGCGGCTCTGCTGCTAACGTCTCCCGCTTCCTTCGAGCTGTCCAGGGATAACAGTAACTGGTCCAATAGTCTGACGATCAATCATTCCGGAGGAAATATCGCTTCCACCATAGTTTACGTACGTTTGAATGCTTCGGTGGCGGGCAGTTATTCCGGCAATATTTCCGGAACGAGTACCGGGGCCGCGGCCTTGTCGATTGCCGTCACCGGATTGGCGACGCAATTCAATGCTATCGGGTATTTTTCGAACCTGGATGGAGGGTTTGAACGTCAGACGACGGGCAGTTATTCGTCGGTGAGTGCGCATACTTCTACCACAGACTGGGAGGTTTCCGCTTCCTGGGATATCACCTCCGGTTCTGCCCGAACGGGAGACCGGGCCTTGCTCTACAAACAGGCGAGTACCAGCAACAAGTATGTCTTTTCTCCGGTGCTGGCTAATCCTTCACTGTCACAGAACACTGATTATGTCATCCAGTTCTGGTACAAGCCGGCGGGCACCCTGACGGCGGCCACGGATCTGTATGGATGGTCAACGGTGCTGGCTTCGCTGGGCGGAAGCAATTCCACCCTGTCCGCTAAAGTTACGCTGGATGCCACGACACCGGCTGAGTGGCAGTTGTTCACGGGTACGCTAAAAACG
>JAJTFQ010000010.1 GCA_021299955.1 Chitinophagaceae bacterium | reverse complement strand
ACAAATATAACCTGCGCCCCTTTAAAATCATAGTGTCAAGGCGGTAAGTCCTGTCACTTTTAGATGTTGCTCATCGTAATTTCCACAAAATTAAGGCCTTTCGCGAAAAAAATTATCCAGGACCTTTTTAATTTCGCCGTATGCGAATCGATTTTAGGTCGGATACGGTAACCCGGCCGACGCCGGAGATGCAGGAGGCCATGCATATGGCTCCTTTGGGAGACGATGTTTTCGGAGAAGATCCGGCGATCAACGCCCTGGAGGGGATGGCGTCCGACCTCTTTGGCATGGAGGCTGCTTTGTTTTGTCCGAGTGGGACCATGACCAACCAGATCGCCATCAAATGTCATACCCAGCCGGGGGATGAGGTCATATGCGACCTGGATTCCCATATTTATCAATATGAGGGCGGCGGCATTGCATTCAATGCCGGTTGTTCTGTCAGGTTGCTGTCGGGGGATCGGGGCCGCATCACGGCGGAACAGGTTTCCGAAGGCATCAATGCCGTTGGGGATGTCCACAAAGCGGTCAGCCGGCTGGTCAGTCTCGAAAACACAGCCAACAGGGGCGGAGGCAGTTGTTACGAACTGACTGAGATCGAAAGGATCCGTGAGGTGTGCGACCGGCACGGGCTGGCATTGCATCTTGATGGTGCCCGTCTCTTCAATGCCCTGGTTGCACAGGGTGGATCGCCCCGCGACCACGGCCGGCTTTTTGACTCGATCTCCATCTGCCTGAGCAAGGGTCTGGGCGCCCCCGTGGGCAGTCTGCTGCTGGGTACAAGCGATTTCATCAAGAGATCCAGAAGGATCCGAAAGGTCTTTGGCGGGGGGATGCGTCAGGCAGGTATGCTGGCAGCCGCGGGCCAGTTTGCGCTGGAGCATCATGTGGAAAGGCTGGCGGAGGACCATCGACATGCCGCCGCCATTGCCGCGGCGCTGGAGCACCAGCCTTTCATCGAACGAGTCCTGCCGGTCGAAACGAACATCATCATCGCGGAGATGCGTCAACCCTGGACGCCACTGGATCTCCAGACGTACATGCAGGCATTCGACATCCGGTTTTTCGCCATCTCCCCCCGGCGGTTCAGGCTGGTCGTTCACCTTGACATCACCCCAGCCATGGTGGAACGGACCATTGGCATCATCAACGACATCAACACATTACCATGTTCCCAAGCATAGACCCGACAACGACCGAAGCCTGGCAGAATCTTTCCACTCATTACGCTGAAAAGATGCGCAACACGCATCTGCGGTCTCTTTTCGCGTCGGACCCCGATCGTTTCAAGCGGTTCAGCCTGAGGATCGGAGACATCCTGTTCGATCATTCCAAGAATATCATAGATGCCGACACCCTTCGACTGCTGACGGAGCTGGCCCACTCCTGCGGCCTGAAGGACGCCATTGATGCCATGTTCGGTGGCGAAGCCATCAATGCCACCGAAGGCCGAGCCGTGCTCCACACGGCCCTCCGTAATCGTTCCGAAAGGGCTGTATTAACGGGCGGAAAGGATGTCATGCCAGAGATCAGGCAGGTGTTGGCGAGGATGCGCGACTGCTGTGAGCGGGTGCATACAGGCGCCTGGAAAGGGTATACAGGCAAGCGGATCCGGACGATCGTAAATATCGGTATCGGCGGGAGCGACCTGGGCCCATTAATGGTCACTGAGGCTCTGCGACCCTATCGTCAGCCAGAAATGGAAGTGTACTTCGTATCCAATGTAGATGGTACACATATCCATGAAACCCTCAGAAAGATCGATCCGGAGGAGACGCTGTTCCTGGTGGCCTCCAAGACTTTCACGACCCAGGAGACCATGACCAATGCCCAGACGGCCCGTAGGTGGTTCCTGTCGCATGCACACGAAGAAGCGCATGTCGCCAAACATTTTGTGGCCCTGTCTACGAACGCCGCCGCAGTGAGTGCCTTCGGCATTGACCCGGCAAACATGTTCGAGTTCTGGGATTGGGTAGGTGGACGATACAGTCTGTGGAGTGCCATCGGCCTTTCGATCGCCCTGTTCATAGGATACGAGCGGTTTGAGGAGTTACTGCAGGGTGCGCACGATATGGATGAGCATTTCAGGACGGCTCCATTTGAAGACAACATGCCGGTCATCATGGCCATGACGGGCATCTGGTACCACAATTTCTTCGGAGCGGCCACGCACGCCGTTCTGCCCTATGACCAGTACCTGCATCGTTTCCCCGCTTATTTACAGCAGGGAGATATGGAAAGCAATGGTAAACAGGTGGACCGGAACGGAAGAAAAGTAGGGTACACGACCGGCCCGGTCATCTGGGGAGAGCCCGGTACGAACGGACAGCATGCTTTCTACCAACTCATTCACCAGGGCACGCAGATGATCCCCTCTGATTTCATTGCGCCGGCGATCAGTCATAATCCTGAGGCCGACCACCATGAAAAACTGCTCTCCAACTTCTACTCGATCCCGATCCGAAGGATCACACCTCAGACCCGCGGCAGCCTGATCGCTGCTTACGAACACAAGATCTTTGTCCAGGGAGTGATCTGGAACGTGTACAGCTTCGACCAATGGGGCGTGGAACTTGGTAAGCAGCTGGCGAACCGGATCCTGCCCGAGTTAGGGGATGAGGCAAACGTCTCGAACCACGACTCTTCAACCAATGGCTTAATTAATGCCTATAAAAAGTTGAGGGTCTGACGAAGAGCATTCTTTTTCGCTCCAAAATATCAACAGGCAATCCATCGGATTGCCTGTTGATATTTTGGAGCAGAAAACGTCAGTCACCACTTGTCGACCTCATCTGAAGCTCCGCCTTCTGCGGCTTCATCGGAAGGCCGGACAGCATCAGCTGAAGGAGCAGCCGGTCCGGCAGCATCTGTGTAACCATCGTATTCGTCGTTCTCATGATTGAAGGCGTCGAAGTCGAAATCCGGCATCAATTCTGTCTTCACATGGTCCACGGCCTCATTGAGGGCCTTAATGAACTTGTTGAAGTCTTCTTTGTACAGGAAGATCTTGTGTCGGTCGTAGCCTTCATCCGTGAATCGCTTCCTACTTTCGGTGATGGTCAGATAATAATCATTACCTCTGGTCGTCCTTACATCAAAGAAATAAGTCCTGCGTTTACCTGCGCGTATACGTTTACTGTACACGCTGTCCATGCGTTTGTCGTTGTGTTCGTATGACACGTTGTTAGTTTTGGTCTTTCGTCCGTGCAGTATGCACAGATCGAGTATGGCAATATCATGATAATTCACAAATTGTACAAAAAAAACTATTTTTTTGTTTTTTTTGTGATGAAAGGCTTAATGTAAGTGTGATCAGTGTTCTTGTTGTCTGCGATAGATCGCTGCGTAATGTCCCTGACGCGTGAGGCATACCGGAAAGGATACGGTGCTCGGTGGCGGCGTCGACAGCCGAGAGGCAGTCATCGAAGATCAGGACAGGGGCCTGACGGCATAATGCCCTCGCGATGGATATCCTTTGTTTCTGGCCGCCACTCAGGTTCACGCCGCGTTCCCCTACCCGGGTAGCATATCCATCGGGGAAGGCTTCAATTTCAACATCGATGGCGGCCCTGCGGGCGGCATTGCGGATCTTTTCATCGTCGGCTTCCGGGTCTCCAAATCGTATATTCTGGGCGATGCTCGCACTGAACAGGAATGTGTCCTGCGGAACATAACTGATGCCATCGCGAATGTCCGATAGTTTTAGTTGCCGGAGGTCTGTGCCGTCGATCCGGACGCTGCCGGATGTAGGATCAACATGCCGGAGCAGTAGTTGAGCGATGGTCGACTTACCGCTGCCTGTTTTACCGATGATGGCCATGATGCGTTTCTGCGAAGCGGCAGCGCGCTGGATCATGCTGGCCACCCAGCCGATGGCACTGACCGGGAAGGTGAGCATGTTGATATAGACCACAAATTCCGCGATGGTACCGGAAGAAACTTCATGATCGAGCTGATAGATCCCGCCCATGAAGATCGTAAGCAGGGTACTGAGACCGATGAGCAGTCCGATGGACGGGAAATATACGGCTTCGACCATGGCGAGGCCCAGCGTAGATTGGCGATAATCATCGGCATGACGACGAAAGAAGCCGGACATGGCGGCTTCCTGGCCGAAAGATTTGATCACGCGAATACCGGAATAAGATTCCTGCGCATGGATGGTGATTTCGGAGAGTTGGGCTTGTATGCGCTCGCTGCGCCGGTTGATCACATTGTTGACGTAATAGATGGCGGCAGCCAGAATGGGCAGGGGGGACAGTACGTAGAGGGTCAGCTGGGGATTTTCGCGGAACATGTAAAAGAGGCTGAAACCGATCAGTACCGTCAGATTGGTGAGATACATGATGCTGGGCCCGGTGTACATCCTCACACGGCTGACATCTTCGGAGATGCGGCTCATGAGATCTCCCGTCCGGTTTGCCTTGTAGAAAGTGGCGTCCAGCCGCTGGTAGTGGTCGTAGAGTTCGCGTTTCTGGTCGTATTCGATATGGCGGCTCATGACAATGAGCGTCTGCCGCATCAGGAACATGAAAAAACCTCGGAGCAGGGCGACGGCCAGCAGGAGGAGACCACACCAAAGTACGAGGCTTGAAAAGGGACGATGGGAAACATCCATCAAATGGATGAAGGTCTCCACGAGGGGGTCATAGAAAGCCTTCCCGGGGGGAGTTTCGGCGGGGGATCCGTCCGCATCATTCATCCTGATCTCGACCTGATCTACCACATATCCGGTGATCTGTGGTGCCAGGATTCCGAAGTAGTTGGAGAGGAATACGAACAGGAGTCCGAGCAGGAGCCGTCCTCGGTATTTTCGGAAATAGATGTTCAGCGTGCGCAAGTCCTTCATCCTGCGCGAAGGTACATGAAAACAGATACCTCTGTTGGGACAGGATGTTGAAGCTTTTTTTGCACGTTTGCGGGCATGAGCCTATTTTTGCCGTGGAGAGATGGCAGAGCGGTCGATTGCGGCGGTCTTGAAAACCGTTGACTGTTAAAGGTCCGGGGGTTCGAATCCCTCTCTCTCCGCTGATTAAGTTGAATCCGGTCCATTGACCGGATTTTTTTTATGCCAATCAACCGCATTGAAAAAGGCCCGAGGCTCCATCACTACAGTATCCGCTTTCTCTTGAACCAAATGAAAATGATCAGGGCGATCCCGATCATTACGCCGAGTGTAAGGAAATATCCACCGGGCCAACCGAGTTCGGGCATATGTTGGAAATTCATGCCATAGATGCCCGCAATAAAGGTCAGGGGCAGGAAGAAGGCGGAGAAAACCGTGAGCAGTTTCATGACATCATTGCTTCGCTGTGCACTCACAGAATGATAGGTATTGAGCAGATTCCGGGCATTTTCCAGCACTTCGTCGTATTTCAGCACGAGCCGGACGAGTCGATCCCTGATATCCTGCAAAGATGACTTGTTCACATCCCTGACATCCATCTGACCGGCGACCTGCTGAAAGAGTTGTAACAACTTTTTGGTGATGCGGGTCTGTGTCTTCAGATAGTAAAGGTCTTCCAACGACACTTTTGCATGTTGTCGGAGAAACACGGATTGCTCGAGTTCTTCGATCTGTCTGTCGAGTTCGGCCAATGGTGCCTCGTATGTATCCAGCATCCTGTTAACAATATGCAACAACAGATCTTCCGGATGGGAATAGT
>JAJTFQ010000009.1 GCA_021299955.1 Chitinophagaceae bacterium | reverse complement strand
AGGGCACGAAGGAGACTCCGCCATGCATGTAGAGTTCCAGGTTCGGCCATACTTCGCGGATGCAGGATTTACCGGTGATCTCCAGGATGCGTTTGAAGAGTACCAAGGTCCAGGTAGGCACACCTGAGATCGACGTTACATTTTCATGGATGGTATTCTGCGCCAGCATTTCGATCTTGGATTCCCATTCGTCCATCAGCGCGATGCTGAGTTCGGGCGTCCGGATCCAGTTGCCATAAAAGGGAGTATTCTGGAGGAGTACAGCGCTGAGATCTCCAAAATGAGTGTCTTCGTTGTGTTGATGGATGGTATGACTGCCCCCGATGATCAGTCCTTTTCCGGTGAGGAGATCGGATTCAGGATTGAAATGATAGTACATCGTCAGCACGTCCTTCGCTGCCTTGTAGTGCATATCCTCCAGGCTTTCCTGACTGACTGGGATGAACTTGCTGCGATCGGAGGTGGTGCCGCTGCTCTTGGCAAACCAGTGGATGGGTGTATTCCACAGCAGGAGCTGCTCGCCGTTCATCGTTCGCTCGATGTAGGGCTTGAGATCGTCATATTCCTGGATGGGAACGGCCGCCTTGAAGGCCTTGATGGTAAAAAGGCTGGAAAAGCCATACTTGCGGCCGAACTCCGTATATTGGGCCGAAGTCACCAGGTCTTGCAACACTTCGCGCTGAGCAGCGATCGGGTTGGCGATTACGGACTCAATCCTCCACATGCGAGGTAGAGTCGGCGGACATGTTCATCCTCTGCCAGTTCTTCCGCGGTACCATGCTTGAAGATCTTTCCTTCGATGAGCAGATAGGCCCGGTCGCAGATGGACAGGGTCTCGTTCACGTTGTGATCGGTGATCAGGATGCCGATGTTTCGGTACTTGAGGCGGGCGACCACCGACTGGATGTCCTCGACGGCGATGGGATCCACCCCGGCAAAGGGCTCGTCCAGCAGGATGAATTTCGGATCAACGGCCAGGGCACGGGCGATCTCGGTCCTTCGGCGTTCTCCTCCACTGAGGGAGTCGCCGTTATTGTGGCGGACATGTGTGAGTCTGAACTCCTGCAGGAGATCCTCCAGTTTCTGCTTTTGCTGACGCCGATCCAGCTTTGTCATCTCCAGCACGGCGGAAATATTCTCCTCCACCGTCAGTTTACGGAAGACGGAGGCTTCCTGCGGCAGGTATCCGATGCCCATCTGCGCCCGTTTATACATCGGGAGCCTGGTGATATTTTGCTGATCCAGGAAAACCTGGCCTTCATCCGGTTTGATGAGGCCCACCACCATGTAAAAAGTTGTTGTCTTTCCCGCTCCATTGGGACCGAGCAGACCCACGATCTCCCCCTGACGCACTTCCACGGACACCTGGTTGACCACGGTGCGGTTCCGGTATCGCTTGACAAGCTGCTCAGTGTGGATGACAAGACTCATAAGGGTCTGTGGATTGATCCGATGAAATTGACATCAAAGTTACGCAAGATTCGCGTGTGGACGCGAACATCCGTGCCATTACACACGTTCTACTGCCTGAAAGCTACAGAGAATAATCTCTTACTTTTGCACATCAACACACCAGACTCCGGATGAAAGTCATAGATCACATCAATCAGGCGAAAGATACCCTTGTCTCCTTCGAGATCCTGCCCCCGCTGAAGGGTAAGACCATCAGTTCTATTTACAACCACCTGGACCCGCTGATGGAGTTCAAGCCCTCCTTCATCAACGTGACCTATCACCGAAGCGAACATATCTTCAAGAAAAAAACGGACGGCACCTTTGAAAAGGTGGAAGTACGCAAGCGCCCGGGCACCGTAGCCATTTGCGCAGCGATCATGAACCACTACAAGGTGGATGCCGTACCGCACCTGATCTGCGGAGGTTTCACCAAAAGGGAAACGGAAGACGCCCTGATCGATCTGAACTTCCTGGGCATCGACAATGTGCTGGTGCTCCGTGGCGATGCCACCAAGAACGAAGCATCGTTCGAACCGGAACCCAGTGGCAACAAATATGCACTGGACCTGCTCAAGCAGGTGTCCGATCTCAACAACGGCATCTATCTCGAAGAAGATATCCGGGATGGTTCAAGGACCAGTTTCTGCATGGGTGTGTCCGGCTATCCGGAAAAGCATTTTGAGGCGCCGAACATGGAAACGGACATGCATTTTCTGAAAAAGAAGATCGAAGGTGGCGCAGATTATATTGTCACCCAGATGTTCTTCGACAATAGTAAATACTTCGCTTTTGTCAATGCCTGTCGCGCAGAGGGTATCAACGTACCCATCATCCCGGGTCTGAAACCGATCACCAATAAGAAACAGCTGACGGTCATTCCCCGCACCTTTCATGTCGACATTCCGACTGAGCTTAGCAACGGCATACTTCGTTGCAAGACCGATGAGGAATGTGAAAAGGTCGGTGCCGAATGGCTGCTTGCACAGTCCAGGGAGCTCAAGGCCGCAGGCGTGCCCGTCCTCCACTACTACACACTTGGAAAGCCCAAACTGATCTACAAGGTCGTGAAGGAGATCTTCTAGGGCAAGCTTGCCGCCTGAGCGCTGAACCGGAGACAGCTATTTCTTCACAGCCGGAGCCGGAGGTGCAGAGGCTTTGACCTTCAGTTGAAGTAATTCATCTATCTGACTGTAGTTGAGGCGTTTGGCTATGATACGTTTCTCCTTGTCCAGCAGGTAGAGCATTGGTGTCTGATAGACATCATATAATTGCCTGAAGGTGGGTCGGCCGGCCTTGACATCCGCATCCTTCATGGCATCGGTCTGATAGACGTGCAGCCATCCCTTCAGGTTCTTCTTTCGGATGAATTCTTTCCACTTATCGAGTCCGCCATCGGTCATCATCCCGATCATGGCGACGCCCTGCTTCTTCCATTTTTGTTGAAAGAGTGTATCCAGGTGGGGGACTTCCTCCTGGCAGTGTCCGCAGGTGGGGTCCCAGAAGCATAGCACGGTGTAGGGCGCATTCTGGGCGTAGAGGTTACTCTTCCGGCCAAGGGAGTCGATGAAATCGAAGTTTGCGGCTTTTTTTCCGATGACGTTGGCCATGAGGCTGTAGCCCCTGTCGAAGATGAACTTCTTGTATTTTTCATTCATCCAGCTATCCGCCTGGCCGGTGATGAAATACTTTTCGAAGAGATGCACGAACACGGCATCCTGGCCCATGTACTGAGGATTCACATATTTGTCTGTCAGCGTAGCGAGGAGGTATTTGAACATTTAGATGTTATCCCAGTAATGCGCCTTGTAATACTGATAGGCGTAGAGGGAGTCGTATTTTCCGCCGGGGTGTTCGGCAGCCGGGGGGATCGTCGGTTCTTTCAGCACATGGAAGATGGCGGAGAGCAGGTGCTCCGGATGTTGCCGCATGATCCCATCGCGATAGGCGGTGAGTTCGGTGCTTTTGGCCTGCATTTCGGATTTCAGGTCGGTCTGGGCTTCGGGGGCAGCCTGGGCCAGCTGTTGCTGGAGGCGGTTCAACGCGGAACCCAGTTCAAAGGATTTCCGCTGATATTCAACGAAGATCTCATTGGCCGGTGAGCCGGTGAAGCGGATGGAGCCCATCGGATCACTGGTATCCGCTTCCACGGAAAACCGCTGTTCGCGGTCGATCATGCACTCTATCCAGCCATTCTTTTCGGGATAGGCGATCATGTACACGCCACCCATCAGGCGTTCCTTACCGGTAAAAACAGCGTTGCCCTGTTCATCTATCCGGGCGGAATCTACGAGGTACTGCTTCTTGCCGTAATGGTGGGCCAGATAGAGGTATCCCTGCTTAAAGGGACGGATAGAGGCCTTGATCTCATAGGCGGGCGACTGAGCGCCGGCGATGAGGGTGGTGAACGCCAGGCAGGCGAGCAGGGCGGCTTTGCAGACGATGGATCGGGTCATGCAACAAAAATATCCAAAATCGGATTGTCTGCCTGTTAATGTCGAAGGAAAGACGGATTGACTTAGTTTAGCTTCATGGCTTCAGATCTTATCCACGAGGACCTGGAATGGCGGGATCTCGACTGGCAGACGGACGCACCGCCTGCGGGCACCTATGATCAGTGCAGATTCATGCACTGCAACCTTTCCGGTGCGGTGTTGACGGGCTATCATTTCACCGATTGCCTGTTTGCGGACTGCGACCTTTCAAATGCAAATCTGCGCGGGGTCGTGTTCAATGACGTGGCATTCGAGGGTTGCAGGCTGACGGGACTTCATTTTGAAGATTGCCACACGATCCCTTTCGGCGTACGTTTCAGGGGTTGCATCCTGACACTGGCTTCCTTTGTGAAGATGATGTTACGCAAGACGCTGTTCGAAAATTGCCGGCTTACGGAAACTGATTTCACGGGAGCGGATCTGCGGGAGGCAGTGTTTACGGGCAGTGATCTTGACCGGGCGATCTTTTCGGGATGCAACCTCGAAAAGGCCGATCTCAGAAAGACCATTCAGTGCACGATCGATCCGGCACAGAACCGGAT
>JAJTFQ010000008.1:3811-4772 GCA_021299955.1 Chitinophagaceae bacterium | reverse complement strand
ACCTTTTCAGGAATGAATGAAAGAAAGGAGCTGCTCCCCAGCAATTCATTACGCAGACGAGCCTCGTTATCATCCCCCCTGAACTGCAACTCCCAGTTTCTGGTCGTCGGCGTGGTATTGGTGAGCATACGCTTAAACTTGTTGAAGGCACGATAGGGAAGATTGATGGGCGCCCTGTCGAGTTTGTAGGTATACAAGTTGAAGGGATAGTGTGATTGCCAGGGAATGGAGGCAAGACCAGGTTGCCGACGCTTGAGGTATTCGATCTGTATGCGTCTGCCCTTCAACAAATGTTCCGGTACCGTGCATATGAATTCACAGATGCGATCCTCAAAATATGGAATGACCACCGGACCAAAATCGCGAAAGATCTGCAGATTTACGCAAGTCCATCTGGGTACATAATACATGCTTTTGAACGCCCTCAGTTTGGCGTTACCGTCATCGATGCGGATCGAATCCAGACAGGCACGGAGTTCTTTCTCCAGGTGATCGCGGAACTGACCATTCAGGCCCCAGTGTTTCCACATGGCATCCGCCAGTTCGAAACCTGATTTTCTGACAATACGGCCCCAGAGTACGCGGAATAATTCATCCCCCTTCAGATCCGGGGAAACACCCATGTCATCGAAATAAAGGTCTCCACCATGTCCAAGGAGGAAGGTTCCGCCCATTTTCGATAACTGATCATGAAAGGCATACTGCCGGGCATGCGTAAATTCCGAATAGCATTCATTTCGAGCCGCCAGCCGGTCAAGATATGACCAAAGGACTCCCTTTTGCACTGTAAAGGAATCAAACCTGGACCCTAGCAATTCGGACATCCTGCGGCCATAGGCCGTTTCATCGTGACCTCCTTCAAAGGCGTAGCTATATCCCCTGTAGGGCTTGCCTACAGACTCGCAGGCGGCGAGCAAAGTGCGAGAATCCAGTCCTCCGGAGATCGGAATGGTATAACCTT
>JAJTFQ010000008.1:0-3800 GCA_021299955.1 Chitinophagaceae bacterium | reverse complement strand
GATAAAATGTCTTATCCCCAAGGAAATAACCGAGCGCCATGAACACGCAAACAGACGGGAGGTCCATCGCGCCGGATGGTCCCGTTCTGACCTGAAGCTCCGGGATGATGTTGTTTTTGTATGTCATCGTGACTTGTGCATTACCAGTTCCTTGTATAACGCCTCATGTTGTCTCACTTCCTCTTTAAGCGAATAACGCTTGTCTATGATGTCCCATTGTTGTGCGATGATCGAATCTCTAAGTTGCTGGTCGAGTGCGAGCATGCGATCAATAGCAGAGGCGATGGCCTGCGCATTGTTTGGGGGGATGAGTTGATCTCGCAGGGTGTCAAGCTGGTCTCGATTTCCGGGCGTATCAGTGGTGATCACCGGAATCCCCAAGGTCATCGCTTCCTGGATGGCGATGGGCGCCCCTTCATCTCCGGTAGAAGGCAGGATGAACAGATCGGCTATGCTCAGCACTGCAGGGATATCGGATCGCTTGCCGGTGAAGATCACACGATCACCGACTGAAAGGGATTCCATGAGTGCGCGGGTTTCATCCCATAATATGGTTTGATGATTGCCCACGATGACCAGTCGCGATTGTTGGAAACCGGAGCAAGCCACAAACCCTCGGATGAGGTATTCGATCCCTTTCTTGGGAATCAGATTGGCCACACAGACAATGACCTTCGAATCGGCATCTATGCCCAGTTCGCTCCGCACATAGGGGCTCGGAAGCCGCGGGTGGAATTCTTCCTGATCCACACCGATGGAAACCAGTCTCGCTTTCTTATTGCCGGGGAAAAATGTCTTCATCATGTCCGTATTTTGGACCGTGATGGCATCCGACAACCAGGTGCGTATCTTCCACTGATTTCTCGAAGGGCCTTCCCATCCCATATTTTTCTTGACATATGCGAACTTGCAACCGGCAAGCTTTGCAGCGATGGCCTCTGAAAAGTTCGGGGCATAGTGATACGAAAAAACGATATCAGGAGACAGACTGCGGAAAAAGCGCGAAATCCTGAACACGTTCAACAACAATCTCCACCTGGGTTTCAGATCACTCAAGTACGGAAAGACATATACGGGGATACCGCTGCGCCTGACCTCTTCGAAATAGGCGCCCCTGTCATGCAGACACACGATCATGGGCTCAAATACATTAAGGTCAAGTCTGGTGCACATTTTCATCAACGCGATGCCAGAGCCTGCCGTATCAAAATTCGGGATCGTATAAAGTATCCTGATCTTTTTCATGAGATCGTGAAATAATCGTTATCCTTGGTCACATGCTTGTCTCCGATGATCCAGCTGTAGGCACTGTACATTTTGCCTGTTATCCCGTGAATCAGCGCCGTCATCCGTATCAGCCCGATCACCATACCCCTTCTCAGGTCACCATATCCAAGGATCTCCATCACGTGCCGGATCCTTTGGAACATGATCTCGATGGCCTTGTCACGTTCAGGGTCGGTTTTTGGACAGGCCACCACCCTCCGCAGTATTTTCATTTGCCAGGTGAGGTCTTTTCTGACCAACGGCTCCCTGAATCCGAGGTACTGTATCAGGCTGCGGGTCACCAGCGTCTTGCCATACGAACGGCTTAACAGGGGCCTGACAGCCTCAGACGTCGATATCATCGATGTTTCATTGGCCATGTAATCCCATGTGACTACCTTGAGATGACCGATGTCCAGCCCCTGAAGCATGAGACGGGCATGATATTCATGATCTTCACCGATAGAGGTCGTCTCGTCCCACATAGGCTTGTGCTCTATCGAGGATCTGCGCCACATGGGATTACCGGGATTGTACCAGAAGCGCAGGTCTATGTAATTCAGCCAAAACCAGTCCTCCCTGACATTTGCGGTGAAGTTTTCGAATATGACCGGATTGTACCGGTAGATTCGTTTCGGTTTTCCCTCCATCACCCGCCAGCCGAAATCAGACACCACGGCATCCTTTCCGGGATGCTCCATAAGATAGGCAACTCGGCTTGACAGATGGTTGTCGTACATCAGGTCGTCGGAATCAAAAAATACCACAAATGTGCCTGACGAAAGGGTGAAGCCATAATTTTTTGCTCCACGTCCCCCAGCCCGGTATTGGTCTGGACGTGCGACGTTTCGGAATCTCGGATCATCGGCGGTAAGTGCATCCGCCAGTCCGAAAGACCCGTCACTAGATCCGTCGTCTACCAGGATGCATTCAAAATTCCGATGCGACTGTCCCTTCACCGAGGTGATCAGTCGCTCAAGATAGGATGCTGAGTTGTAATAAGGGACGATGATGGAAACCTTGTAATCGTTCATAAGGTTGGACTCGAATGAATGAAGAACACGCGGTTCGACTTTTTTATCTTTTGTTGACAGTGTCTTGATATACAGACAGTAGCCTGCGGATCGCCTGGTCCTTATCATGAGCGGAGAGTGCTTTAAGCATTCGAACACTCATTGCCTTCCTTTCATCTCCGGGAAGATCGAAAAGGATCTTACGTATCCTCTCCATCCACTCCAGAGGATCTCGCCCTTTCATCACAAAACCATTGTCCCCATCCTTGAGCAGCGTCCCCAACGATGCCGTATCAGAAGCCAGCACAAGGGTCCCATGGCTCATCGCCTCAAGCGCCGTGTTCGGGAAGTTGTCGATCAAGGACGGAATGATCACCAGGTCTGCTGTGGCATATTCACTGTCAAGCATTGAACGCTCGAGATGCGGATGATATTGGAAGTGGTCGGGAAACATCTCAGAAAATAACCGAAGATGTTCCTTGCAGGAACGTCCATTTACAACTCCAGCCTTTCCGGCTATGACGAAGTCCGTATCGTCATGACGCTTCAGATATGTCTCGATGATTTCGAAAAGGAGCGCTGCGCCCTTGATATGCGACACTGAACCCGCGTACAGCACTTTTTTCCTCCTCTTTACCTGAATGGAGTCGGACACTTCCTGACGCTGACCTGTTCTGATGTCTACGGGTGTGGGAAGCAACTCGATGGGCCGCTTTAATCCTAGATCCTGCTCGATATATCGGGCGAGATGCGGATCATAACTCGAAATACGCAGGATGGAGGGATGCGAAACCCTGAACAGTCCGATCGCCTTCCAGTTGGTGTAATGCACGATGTCGATGCGGTCCACGGAAATACGATCTCGAAGTGCCCGATTGATGGTCAGACTGGCCCAACATCTGTCAAGCCCGTCCGAAAGCCACCTTTTCAACAAGAGATGAATCGGCATCAGATACCAGGGAATGCGGGTTCGTCGCTCGATGACACGTATGCCCCTGAATGCTATTTCACGGTCCGTGTCTCCTGAAAGGAAAATGGTCACCTGATGACCCAGCGCCTGGAGCGCCGTGGCCGTGTTGAAAGTGTAGGTTGACAATCCTCCCGGATACAGCTGATCGCCCCGGAGAAACTCCGGGGTTACGAATGCAATGTGCATGTGGGTTCAGGGTATTATCTAAGCACACCAGCCATGATGCATGGAGGGCCATGCACCATGGCTGGTGAATGAATGTAAACTGATGCTATGTTCAGACGGACTCCCGTACTTTGCGCGCGCCTTCTGCGTAACCGTAGCCATAGCCATACCCGGAGGCATGTCCGTTTCCATGGGAGTAACCCATGAAAGAGTGCTTCTTGATGCCATTGAGCACGATGGCCAGGTTGGGCAGGCGCTTGCGATTGTAAGCCTCGCGAATCATCTGGAAATAGGATCTGGGGGTATACTGGTGACGCATCACGTAAAGGGTGGCAAAGGCATGCTTTGCGAGGATGCGTGCATCCGTCACCGATCCGATCGGAGGA
>JAJTFQ010000007.1 GCA_021299955.1 Chitinophagaceae bacterium | reverse complement strand
GCACCATTCCGTTGAAGGGGGGGACTGTTTTTATCCATTTGTTTGCAATTGACGATCTTTGTGATCGTATACGTTCACATGGAATTCAAAAAAGCCGAATATCTTGTCAGCAGCCCCAGCCTTGCACAATGTCCCAAGCCGGACAGGCCCGAGTATGCATTCCTCGGCAGAAGCAATGTGGGCAAGTCATCTCTGATCAACATGATCACGGGCAGGAAGCATCTGGCGAAAACATCCTCCACCCCCGGCAAGACCCAGCTCATCAACCATTTCGAAGTGGTCAGCGGCGATCATCACTGGTACCTGGTGGATCTTCCGGGTTACGGGTTTGCCAAGGTTTCCGCCAGCCAGCGCAAGGGCTGGGAGCGGATGATCAGCGAATACATCCGGGAACGCGAAAGCCTGGGAATCCTCTTCCTGCTGATCGATGCCCGCCATCGACCACAAAAGGTGGACCTCGATTTTGTCGATAAGCTCGGGGAATGGGGCGTACCCTTCTGCCTGGTATTTACCAAGGCCGACAAGGAGACACAGAAGGTCGTTAGCCTGAACGTGAATACATTCCTAAAAGAGATGTCTTCCCGATGGGAGGAACTGCCTCCGCATTTTGTGACCAGCAGTGAGAAGGGCCAGGGACGAGAGAAGATCCTCACTTTCATTGAGCGCATGAATAAGGACTACGCTCGTCATAAAAAGGAAAGCCAGGCATGAGCAGACCTGTTTTCAAGGCTTTGTCCGGCGCTTCGATCCCCAAAAATCGTCATTTCTGGTTTGGCATGATCCTTTTCGCCTGGGTGATCTTCACGGGCGTCATGTTGTTCATGGACTGGCAGGCGTCGACCCGATGGATGGCTTTCCGAAGGATCGTGCAGATGATCATCTTCTCTATCTGGGGTGTCGACCGGTTCGCCAACTACCGCGCGCAGCAGGCGACGGAGGTGGTATCCCGGGAGGGCTGAACATTCCGTAGCTGAATGCAGGTTTCACAGGTCCGCCTTGTCATTCCCCGTCGGTTGTCTTATCTTACGGAAAGAAAATCCAAATCCCATGACCAGGCGAAAGGACTACCTGTTCCTGCTGAGCCTTTTGTCAGCCATCGGTTTCGCATCCACCAGCTGGCTGTGGCAGCATTATGCCAACTTGTTCATATCCATTCCTTTCGCCGTGCTCAGTCTGACCGGCTGGATGCTTGGTCGTAAATCGGACGACCATCCTCGCAGATACCACTGGTTGCCCCTGTTATGGCTGGTCGGTTGCTGCGCCGCTTTTTGGCCCTGGTGATTTGCGGTCCATCAACATCCCACCCGCCGCTACTTTACATCATTTACACCCCTGCCGCTGAGATCGGATTTATCCTCAATTTGCGCCCTCCAATGATCGATTGAATCCATTGATCGCGAACCATTCACAATATATTCATCCTGCGCATCGTTATGAATGTCATCAGTCCGTCGGACATACGGCGGCCTGCAAACATCAATCAGCAAATGAACCCGTGCCATGGAAGAAGAGCCTCAAGGCTCCGTGTGGCAGACAATCCTTCCGAATGAAGAAAATCTTAGGCATCTCGGCTTTTTATCACGATTCCGCGGCGGCGCTGACCATCGGCGGAAAGATCATTGCCGCCGCTCAGGAAGAGCGATTCACGCGAGACAAGCACACGCCCGATTTCCCGACGAATGCGGTGAAGTACTGCCTCGACGAGGCTGGGCTGACCATCGATGAACTGGATGCCATCGTATTCTATGACAAGCCGCTGCTGAAGTTCGAACGACTGCTGCAGACATATTACGCGTTCGCACCCAAGGGACTGGTATCCTTCCTCAGGGCCATCCCCGTTTGGCTGAACGAAAAAATGTTCCTGAAAAAACTGCTCTACGACGGGTTGAAGGAGGTTGGACCATACGATAAGAAAAAGGTGAAACTCCTGTTCCCTGAACACCACCTATCGCATGCGGCCAGTGCCTTCCTGCCCTGTCCTTACGAAAAGGCGGCGATCCTGACCATCGATGGTGTGGGAGAATGGTGCACCGCGTCCATTGGTCTGGGCGATAAGGGGGATATAAAGATCCTGAAGGAAATGGAATTCCCGCATTCTGTGGGGCTGTTGTACAGCGCTTTCACCTATTATCTAGGTTTTACCGTCAATTCCGGAGAATATAAGCTGATGGGACTGGCTCCATATGGCGATCCCACAGCCAAGCAGACGCATGATTTTGCCGACCTGATCAAAAAGGAGCTGGTGGACATCAAAGCCGATGGTTCGATCTGGCTGGATCAGAAATATTTCAACTACGCCACCGGTTTGCGGATGGTTCATGACGACAAGTGGGCCGCGCTCTTCGGTTTCCCGCGTCGCGAAGGGGAGACAGACCTGGAGCAAAAACATTGCAATCTTGCCCTGGCCATCCAGATGGTGACCGAAGAGATCGTCATCAAGATGGCCGAGGAGGCCAAACGCCTCACCGGTGCCGAGTATCTCTGCATGGCGGGTGGTGTGGCCCTCAACTGCGTGGCCAATGGCAAATTGCTGCGTGCCGGCATCTTCAAGGACATCTACATACAGCCCGCATCGGGTGATGCCGGAGGTGCCCTGGGTGCCGCGCTTGCCGCCAGCACCATGTATTTCGGTGAAACGCGGATCATGAATCCGAATGGCGGAGATACGATGGAAGGATCCTATCTGGGGCCTGACTATTCTGACAAGGAGATCATGCTGATGAACCGAAAGGTCAAGGCAACCTTCACCAAATATGAAAACTTCGAGGATCTCAGCACTTTCGTGGCTGCACGCCTGGCGGAAGGCAACGTCGTAGGCTGGCATCAGGGCCGTATGGAATTCGGACCCCGGGCCCTCGGCAGCCGAAGCATCCTGGGCGATGCGCGTAACCCCGAGATGCAGAAGAAACTGAACCTGAAGATCAAGTACAGGGAAGGTTTCCGCCCCTTCGCACCCTCCGTGCTGGCACACAAGGCAGCAGATTATTTCGAACTCGAACACGATTCGCCCTACATGCTTATCACGAGCGCAGCGACATCCAGTCGGTTACGCACCTCGACTTCTCCGCCCGCGTACAGACCGTGCATCCCGAGACCAACCCCCGTTATCATTCCCTGATCAGCGCTTTTGAACAGCAGACCGGTTACGGCCTGGTTGTGAACACCAGTTTCAACGTGCGCGGAGAACCCATCGTCTGCACCCCTTATGATTCATATCGCTGCTTTATGAGTACCGAGATGGACTATCTGGTTGTAGGAGATTTCGTTTATTGCAAAACGGAACAGCCGGATTGGGAGAATCGTGAGAAGTGGATGGTGAAATTCAAGATGGACTAACGGATACGCCTAACCGAATTACTAATCTATTCAGACTGATATAATAATGAGCAGTACAAAAAAAATGAAGTCGGATCCCAGGCAGACGATCCTGGTGATCACCCTTGGAATGATCGTGGTTTATCTGGCCTTTCAGGTAAAATGGGCCATCACCGCAGCCTTGGTTGTAGGTGTTGCGGGACTGATATCCGACAAGTTGGCCGAGAAGATCGACTGGCTGTGGATGAAACTTACCTGGGTGTTGAGCATGATCGTGCCCAATATTCTGCTCTCCCTGGTATTCTACGTGCTCCTTACGCCGATCGCGATCTTCTCGCGGATCTTTGGTGAAAAGAATCCCTTGTCGATCCGGAACACTGCCAGCAGCCTGTTCAAGGACCATGGAAAGCCTTTCGATAAACCTTCTTTCGAAAAGCCCTGGTAACGGGCAAGTATAACCGAAAATGAAAATCCAGGGACGGAAGGTGTAGATCTTCCGTCTTTTTTTATTAGTAAACGCCCGTGCTCAACATGACCAGTGTGCAGGCTTCGAGGCTTTCGATGCCGTGTTCGGCGGCGATCGACTGCAGTTCCGGGTTTTCGGTCCCCGGGTTGAAAATGATGCGTCTGGGGGCGAGTGAAATGATCCAGTCCTGCAGGGGACGCTGATGCATCGGGTTCATGTACAGCGTAACGGTATCTATGTCCGGGCGATCCGTTGAACCGGTTTCGATGGGTACATCCTCCACCTGACCTTCTTTTCTGCCGATGGCGACCACTGGATGCCCATGTTTGCGCAACATCCGGATGGCCATGTTGCTGTATCGCGAGGGTTCCTCGGAGGCGCCGAGGACGAGGGTTTTATCTTTTTGCATATCGGGCACGAAGTTATCCCAATTCTGTCTGACATGCATCCTCGCGGCGGTCGTTCTCGGTTCGGAAGCGGGGTAAGGCCTGGAATAAAACAAAAAAGGGTCGCCTTTCGGCAACCCTTTTCTGCTGTTGGTTGGTGTTGTCTTATTTATCCCACCACATACGGGCGTAGTTGTGGTCGCTGCCACCCATGGCGGCTACTGCAGCGGTATAGTTTTCCTTGTTCAGTGCAGCTTCCGTCGTCGGATAGCCCCAGCGACGAGGAATACCACGTGGATCTACGGCGTCCGGTGCGGGCGACAGGGTCGGGAATCCGGTCCTGCGCCAGTCGTTCCATACTTCCCAGCTGTTGAGATAGCCATGCACCCATTTTTCGGTCATGATCTTCTTATGACCGTCAGCGGCGGTGTAAGCTACATCTGCCAGGGCGATGTAGGTATTGTATTTGGCAGCATCGTATACGCCATACTGTTCCCAGGATGCCTTGATGGCATTCTTGTAATGTGTCTCCGCCTCGGCGTCGCCACCGGCGGTGTAACCGAGCTTGGCGGCTTCAGCCCTGCTGAACAGCACCTGCGCGAAGTTGTAGATCGGCAGAGAAGAGCCGGCACCGCGGAAGGCGGTTCCGATCCGGCTGAAGGCGGAGGGGATATTGGTGGCTACGACGCGGCCGTAGGCCAGGCCTTTTACCTGATTACCGGCCAGCACTTCACCGAACACCGGAGCGCGCGGATCATTCTTGGGCAGCATGTAGTCCGTCAGGGTCTTGCTGATGGCGTAGTCGTTCCGGTTACCCACGGTGTAGTTGTTGTACCAGGGGTTGTAGTTGTTCGGATCGCTGCCGATGAACTTATAGCTCATGTTCT